>CAYUBI010000045.1:0-19220 GCA_964443005.1 uncultured Candidatus Marinamargulisbacteria bacterium | reverse complement strand
TGGAAAAATTGCATTTTGCCCGAAAATCAAAGTGTCATCTTCTTTTCGAAGATTTAATGATAAAGGTCAAGTAAAAACAACACTGATGTTTGCAAAAGCATGGTGGTCTATGCTACGAAATAAAGTACCTACTGTAAATTATAAGGAATATAATTCTTAAACGATAAGCTTACTACCAGTGACTAACACCATAAATCTGATTTTATGATCTAATAATTGTTTGATCTCGTTCGTGTCCAACAGAAATAATTGAAACCTTAACACCTAATAAGGCTTCGATACGTTCAATATATCGACGCGTATTCAATGGCAATTTTGCATATGTTGTGATTGCAGTGATATCTTCTTCCCAACCTGGAAGCGTTTCATAAATTGGTTTAACTTTTTTTAATTCCCACCCACTACTAGGCACATAAGCAATAGCCTCGCCTTCTCGCTGATACCCAATACCAATTTTAATTTCAGATAAACCACTTAACACATCCAGTTTAGTTAAAGCAATATCTGTCAAACTATTTACCAATACTGAATGATTCATCACCATGGCATCAAACCAGCCACAACGCCTAGGCCGCCCAGTCGTTGTTCCATACTCATTTCCTTTTTTTCGTAAAAAGTCACCAATTTCATCTAAAAGTTCCGTAGGAAATGCACCCTCACCCACTCGAGTTGTATAAGCTTTGCTAACACCAATAACACGCCGAATAGCTACAGGCCCAATACCACTTCCTGTACATGCGCCTCCAGCTGTTGGATTTGAACTAGTAACAAATGGATAAGTTCCATGATCAATATCCAGCATTGTTCCCTGAGCACCTTCCAATAACACTTTCTTGCCTTTTTTCACAAATTCATGAGCCAGATATACACCTTCTACCATATAGGGTTTCAAACGTTTTCCATAAGCCAAATATTCACGAATGGTTGTTTCTATATCTGGAGTTTCTTTGCCTAATAACACAGACCAATTTTTATAAAGAATCTTTTCACGTAAAATATCTTCATTTAATAAATCTTCAATACGAATGCCATGGCGTGCAGCTTTATCTGCATAAGTCGGCCCAATTCCACGATTCGTAGTTCCTATTTTCCTTTTTGAAAGTCTGGAAGATTCTTGTTTGGAATCCAACACGCAATGATGAGGCAAAATAACATGTGCATGTTTAGAAATCTTTAATTGCGCAGTCGAAATACCATTCGCCTCTAGAGATTCCATTTCTTGAATCAGAATACGTGGATCAATAACGACCCCATTACCAATTAAACATGCTACATTTTTATATAAAATTCCAGAAGGAATCAGATGCAGCTTATATGACGTTGTACCTACAACAACTGTATGCCCAGCGTTATTTCCACCTTGATATCTGATCACTAAATCCATGTCTCTACTGAGCATGTCCGTGATTTTACCTTTGCCTTCATCGCCCCATTGGGCGCCAACTAATATGTCCACAGTCATTGGCTGGTACTCCTTATCATTAAAAAAACCCACTGTGTCGTGTGTTGATGGAACGAACAACCCAAGTGTTAAGAAGTGGGTTCCGTTCAAGACGGATTAGCATACACCTCATGAGTCAAAAGTCTTATCATCAGAAAATGTATCCCCGTGTTTAACGTGTTGGTTGGACTCACAAATAACATCACGAGCACAGTCGGCACTTATACTATAGCATGGGGGGGTTAAAGTTTTCAATGTAATGTTTGAAAACCAAAAAATATGGGCATAACCGAAGTATCAAGACAAAAGAAAAAGAGGAGCAGTTATATGTTTATTTATTATCCACATCTTCACGAAAATATTAACAAAAATCCGACAACACCAGTAGCTCATACTCCTCGCTCATGGCCCCAATGGATGACAATTGTTGAAGCTGGCTGCATTAATATAACAATCAATGTATTATATCCACTCGTATTAGGCGTTGATTTTTATTCAACCACAACTTCAACAGCCAATGCGACTAAAACCACATCCTTTAGTCCATGGGACAGCTGCAGCCAAAATGACCTAGAACAACCAACAAAGTGAATTCATAAACTATTATGGGCTTAATTAAAAAACAAGACACGGAAACATCACCCAAAGAACAATTTCATAAAAATGAAGAAAAAAAAATAAATAGAGAAACGAGTTTACTTCAGCATTTCCTCAAACGTGTTATGCTGAAACGTGAAGAAAAAAAATGGACATTTTCAGGTGATTATATTGTTATTACATTTGATATTCTATATCGACTCATTGACATATATTTAGTAAATCCAGACGTTTCTTGCGACCAACTCAATAGCGAAACCGCACGACTGCTTCAACAATATTTCCGGCTCATTCGCCAGCAAGAAGAAAAGTTTCAAACTTCACTCAAACAAAATGTCTTAATGAAACTTCCGCTATTTAAAAAATGGATTGATGGACAAATAAAAAAACGCGAGCTTAAACTAAAACGATTTTCGGATTTAATTCAAAAAGAACATCTTCTCGTTCAAGATGAACATAATCGAATATCAATTTCAGTCAATCTATTACTCACAGAATCAAATATTCACCTAATCAATCAAACCATCAGCTCTACCGAATATATTAACGCTTTTAAAAACGCATATTCAGTCCTTTATCAAGAATTAGTCTGCATGTACCAAGAATTATTCACTGTTGTTGGCGACGAATACATGAATGAAGAAGCGATCCAACTAGTCCTATCCCAAAACAAATGGATTGTGAATTCACGCACATACATTCACAGCACAACATTGCAACACCAGTTAACTTTAAGCAGATAAAGATCATCAAACAAATCTATGGTAAAAATCAAAAAACAGCCTACATGAGACAACTGACAACTAACAAAAGAAAGGAAAAAAATTATGAGTGGCTTTAAAATCGAACAATCATCCCAGATGTACGGTCCATTAAAATCAACAGCAGAAGCAGCTAGTAATCCGGAGTCTACGTCATTCTTAAAATATTTCAATGGTTCTATCTTAGGATCTTTATGCACAATGTTCTCAGAAGTAATCCCTTTGGGCCTAATACCTTCAGATAACAACCAACCTCCAACATAAAATCATTACATCATTCAAAATATGAATTTCATCCCAATTTTTCGTTGGGAATTTTTAGTTATTGAATCGATAACTATCATAGTCTCATACTATTCTACACCACTACAAGGAACAAACCTGCGTGATCGATTTTATTATAACCTGCTGCGGAATCGCACTAATAACCTTTGTTTTGTCAGCAACAATCTATATTAATCATTATTTTCTTCATTACCAAATGATTCTTTCATTAGCTTTTGCTTATCTGATACTTTTTTCTGCTACCTTAATCATTGAACTATCTCGAATAACAACAGGATTTCCTGATTTCCCTATTCAATACCTGCCCTATTATAGTGGCATTTTACTAGGTAGCGTAGTTTTTATTGCAAGCCTCAAACTATACTCTATACTCATACAATGGAATCAGCAACGAAAAACGTGGGATGCTCTTCTTTGTCACGTGAATGACCTTCCAACATTATTAGCATCACCTTCAATATGGAAAATCCTACCCAAGCGTCATAGCAAAATAGGCGTCATTTTTTGGAATGAACATTTTCCGCGAATATTGCCGCATAATCTCTTAGTCATGGGTTCAATTCTCCAACTATCACAATTGATTGACTTGTATTGCATTTCAAATTTATGGATTTTTCAACCACCTACAGATCCAATTATTACATCAATGGTAATCCAAACTTGCTATCAACAGAACGTATCTGTCCAATGGATTAATCATCCATCTACACCACAATACAAAAAAAACTCCCAAGAAAACAACTATATGTTAGCATATCAAACTCTTCGTGCTACTCAAGGAACACCCTGGATTAATCATCGCTACATGAATAATTAACGATCACGATTGACAAGATAATCAACCAACTGCTGCATATCATTTTTTGCAGAACCTGATTCAAACTGATCTATCGCAGCATAAGCTTGCTGCTGAAACAATTGCAAATCTTTGCGTGCAGCATCTAAACCTAAACAACGCGGCAAAGTTAATGTGCGCCCACTATCGTTCCCACTAATTTTTCCCGTATTCTGCAATGTACCTGTAATATCAAGGCAATCATCTCGTAATTGAAACAAGTTACCTAATGAAATACCCAAGGAATAGAGATTTTCTATACACGATTTAGACTGTTTGCCCATTACACCAACGCCAGAACAACATGCCGCAAGCAATGCTCCGGTTTTTGCGCGAATCATTGAATAATATATTTTCTGATCAAAAGATGTAGGGTTCGTTATCTGATCATAAATCTCACCCTGACACATTTCAATGATGGTTTGACTGAGCAATGGAATAATCGCAGGAGATTGAGTTTTACTAACCATATTCAAACTTAACCCAACTGAATAGTCACCTAAAAGAATTGCAATTTTGGTATTATATTTCTGATGAATCGTTGGCATTCCGCGCCGAAACTTTGCCTCATCAATAATATCATCATGAATCAGCGTAGCAGTATGTAGCAATTCAATACTAATCGCAAAATCCATTAGTGAAGCAGTTAGGCGTTGCCCCATTAATCGGCTAATTAAAAACACAAGAATCGGCCGAAATCGTTTCGCTGGCGCACAAATCAAAGAACGCAATACTGAAGCAATAAATGGATCTTCAGATATAGGCATTAATTGAAGCCGTGATTCCAGCATACGACATTGCCGATGAATATGAACAAATTTGCTAGATAACAACACGCTTTTCTCTCCTTTCAAAAATCATGGTATACTCTAGTGAATGAAGTCTTAGCCTATCTTTCACTGGGATTAAAGCATGTTCACGATTAACAGCCAACTCTTCGATTCAGCTGATCATCTTTTAGTCGCCTATTCTACAGGTATTGATTCAACAGCACTACTCCATTTTCTTGTCACTCACTATAAAAATAGGGTTTCAGCTTGCTACGTAAATCATCAATTACGCAGTGAATCCTCAGAAGAAAACTGCACTGCTGCACAATTCTGCAAAACATTAGGCATTACCTATTACAGCGAAACAATTGATGTTTCGCTGTATAGCAAAACTCATAAAATCAGTATTGAAGAAGCAGCCCGATTTTTGCGATATCAAGCTTTAATTCAAGTAGCTCAACAAATTAATGCCACCAAAATTGTAACAGCTCATCATCAGGACGATCAAGTAGAAACTATATTGTTTCGTATTTTACGGGGTACGTCACTAGATGGTTTACGCGGAATTCATCAAAAACTTCCTATGGCAATTCCTATTATTCGCCCGTTCTTAGCCTTGACCCAAAACGAACTTCATAACTATGTCAACATGCAAGAACTACCTTTTCACGAAGATGCCTCGAATCAATCTCGCAACTACACACGTAACCGCATTCGCCATGATATATTACCCTATATCCGCAATAACGGATTTGCTCACGTTTCAACTGCGTTACTTCGTTTGCAAAATCAGGCACAAGAAGCGCATAGCTGGATATCGTCATACGTCAATATAATTTTCAAACAATATCTACGCAAAAATGGTTTTCTCTTATCAGGCTTTCGCGCACAAGCTCCAATCATTCAAAAAGAAATCATTAAACAAAGTCTCTTCCAACTTAATGATTCAATCATCATCACAGAAAAATTCCTTACGAATGTCTGTCATTTTTTAACGAACACTGAACCCCAAGGCCAATTTAAATTAAGCGAAAAAACAGAAATCCTTAAAAACTATCAACGATTTTTTATCCAAACTATTCGATTAACAAAAACAAAAGATCACACGACCTATCCTGTTTTCCTAACTCCGTCAAAAACAATAATTCCCCATAAAGGAACACTCACCATTAAAATTATTGAAAAGTTACCTGAACATTATCCCTGTACGAATCGAACCATTATTATAGATCAATCAAAATTACCAATAAAAAATCTTGTGATTCGCTGTCGTGAACCAGGTGATCAATTTTGGCCCCTCGGCGCACCAGGAATGCATCCATTGAAACGATACTTCATTTGTCAAAAAACGCCCAAAGAACAACGAGATACTGTACTGCTCCTTTGTTCCGAACATACTGTATTGTGGATTATTGGCTTACAAATTTCCGATACTATTAAGCGAGAACCTACAACCCAACAATGGCTACAACTAAGCTTTACCAGACATACAAAAAAATGATATACTATACTAGTTGTCGTTTTTTTATAATCAATTTACAATTGGCAATTATGTATCAAGGAGCCTTATTATGGGTAAAGTATGTGAAATTTGTGGGAAAGTTCCTCGAACTGGGAATTTAGTATCTCATTCCAAAATAAAAACCAAGCGACGTTTATTTCCAAATTTACAATCAGTTCGTGCTGATATCAATGGACATGTTAAGCGTTTACGCGTATGTACACGTTGCTTAAAATCAAATTGCGTAAAAAAATTCGTTGCAAAACCGTTTGTAAAAACCGAAGCTATTGAAGCTTTAGCTTAAAGCACAACACCTTTGATCTAATTTTTTGTATCTGAGCTTCATGACAAAACCTTGGCATGATATGCTTGTTTCATGGTATCTCACCCATAAACGTGCTATGCCTTGGCGAGATAATCCCCAACCCTATTACATTTGGGTTAGCGAAGTAATGCTACAACAAACTCAAGTCGCAACAGTGATCCCATATTTTGAGCGATTTATTCATCAATTTCCAACACTAAATGATCTTGCAAGTGCAGATCAACAACACGTACTTAAGGCATGGGAAGGCCTAGGATACTATTCTCGGGCACGCAACTTTCACCGAGGTGCTCAATATGTGATGACCCACTATGGCGGAAAAATACCAGAAACTTACAGCGAACTACAAAAACTACCCAGTTTAGGCCCATATTGTGCAGCAGCCATTGCAAGTATTGCGTTTAATCAACCAGTTCCTGTAGTAGATGGTAATGTGCTACGTGTTTTTGCGCGCTTTTGGGGAATTGAGGAGGATATTTCACTCACGTCTTTACGCAAAAAATTATTTGATCAGCTGCATCCGTTTGTTAAACAAACGCTTCCAGCTGATTTTAATCAAGGGATTATGGAACTAGGTGCCTTGATTTGCAAACCACAACAACCTAAATGTACCCAATGTCCGATTATTACCTGTTGCTGGGCATATCAACATAAAGCAGTTGATCGATTACCTATAAAATCAAAAGCAATAGCTGTACCTCATTATCATGTTGCTGTTGGGCTTGTTTGGCAGAATAATCGCTTTTTAATCACACGTCGTTCAGAAAACAAAATGCTAGGCGGAATGTGGGACTTGCCTGGCGGGAAACAAGAAAATAGCGAATCATTAGGTACAACTGTGCAACGCGAAATCCACATAAAAACAGGCCTGACAATTACAACTGATCATGAATATGGAACAATACGACATACCTATTCGCACTTTTCCATTAATCTGCATGGTTTTGCTTGTAACCAAATTTCAGGAAATATCAAACTTTTGAGCAAAGACTATCAATGGGTTTCATTTGCTGAGACAACTCAACTACCTATTGCAGGAGCAACCCAAAAACTACTAAAAATGATTGACCGTACTGAGTCCTGACTCAGTCATGCATGTTCTAATAATTAATCTACGTCCTTTTCATAGACGATCTAGGGACTGTGCGATAAAATACTAATGTTAGGCTATTTTGTAATGCGCTTGTAGCTCAGTGGATAGAGCAACGGACTTCGAATCCGTTGGCCGGAGGTTCAATTCCTCTCAAGCGCACCATAATATAATAGGTTACATGCGTCTGTAGCTCAGTGGATAGAGCACTGGCCTCCGAAGCCAGGTGTCGGGGGTTCAATTCCCTTCAGACGCACCAAAATTATTGATATTTAAACGAACATTCCGAAATAAGATATAACAGATAATTCAGTTCTATGAAAAATCAATATCAAACAAATCGGATAACTCTGAAGTTTTCAATTTAATAATTCGTTTACTTTTTACTTTTTTTGCTTTTGCAATTAAACTATCTTTTTGTTCAGTAACAACCTTGCTAATAAGTTCATGCGAATCAATTCCCCTTAATGTAAACAACAGTTCTGGCACTAAATCAAGCCGATTACCTATGCCATAAATCACTGCAGCCAAATGCTTACAAATATAAGAACCATCTGGGCAATTACACTGGGGATTAAATTCATCTGGCATAGGGAACAATCCATGTTTCTGATCTGTTAATATCAATTCTAATTCTTTAGGAAACTTTCCAGCTAACAAATCCTTTAACGCACCTATTTTTCCACTGACCATTGTTTTAATCTTTGCCCATTGTTTCGGGTTTAACGGATCAATATTAATAATACACGTATAAATACTCGTTCCAGAACCCATAACCTGGGCGTGAATACTTCCTTTTGAAATCTGTAAATCAATAACACAACCATGCGTTACATAACTTCGTCCCCGAGAAAGCCGATTCCGAAAATCTGCATAAAACTCTAAATTTTTATTCCATGATTTTCCCCACCAACTGTTAGCGATTACCCTGCCTTCAATTTCAACTGGAGATATTTTTTTCCCTTTTTTTAGTAAAGCTGCAATTTTCTTTTTTGCTTTTTCTTTTTTTTCATAAACAGATTCATACGGTGCAAACCCACAATAACCCCAACTCATTCACGGGTTCCAGACAAAGAAAATAATGATATTAGATCGTGATCATTCAATTCTGTGATAAATGAAGATTCTTTAGAATCTGCCAATACTTCCGCTGATAAAGCAGATTTCTCCTCTAACATCATTGCAATTTTTTCCTCTACAGTTCCTTCTGTAACGAATTTGTGAACAATTACTTTCTTTGTTTGCCCAATACGAAAAGCACGATCTGTAGCTTGATTTTCTACTGCAGGATTCCACCATCGATCAAAATGAATAACATGATTTGCAGCAGTTAAATTCAAACCTGTTCCACCAGCTTTTAATGACAAAACAAAAAAAGGAATGTAATTATCACTTTGAAACTGCTCAACCATTTCTTTACGTTTATTTATACTGGTAGCCCCATGCAAAACTAATCCTTCCTGTCCAAATACTTCTTTTAAAAAATCAGACAAACTAGATGTTATCTCTCTAAATTGCGTAAAAATCAATACTTTTTCACGTTTTTCTTTAATAATTTCACAAATTTCCCTTAAACGAAGAAACTTTCCACTATCTTTTTCATGATATGCAGAATTACCCAAGAATTGATCTGGATGATTGCATATCTGTTTAAATTTCATCAAAACAGAAAGAACTAAGCCTTTTCGTTGCATCCCCTCTTCTACGTTTTTTAAAGCTTCAATTAATTTATCAACTTCGCTTTGATATAAAACATGCTGCGTTTTAGTTAAGGCATTAAACGAATTTAATTCAATTTTATCTGGCAAATCAGCGATAATACTTTTATCTGATTTTAAACGTCTTAAAATATAAGGCGAAATAATTTGCCTTAATCCAGACAAATTAGTCGTTGATTTAATCATACGATCAAACTCTTTCATATTACCTAACAATCCTGGATTGATAAAATCAAATAATGACCACAAATCACTTAATCTATTTTCAATAGGCGTGCCTGTTAAAGCCAAACGATGATTACTTTTCAAACTTTTAATAGCTTTTGCTTGCGAAGTATTGACGTTCTTGATTGCCTGCGCCTCATCTAAAATAACATAATTCCATTTAAATTCCTTAAGCCAAACATAGCGTTTGGTCATACCATACGTAGTCAAAACAAGATCATACTGATTAATGACATCGATATTACCGTTTAAATTAATTTCATTAATGCTTGGATGCGCAATAGCATACTTTATTTCTGGCGCATGTTTTCTTATTTCATTTGCCCAATTATGAATCAATGAAGCTGGCATTACCAACAACGATGGTGTATATTCTTTTTTATCTTTTAAAAAATTAATTAAAGCTAAAACCTGAATAGTTTTACCTAAGCCCATATCATCAGCCAAGCATGCCCCAAACTTTAATGAATTCAGTAACGTCAACCAATTCAACCCAGATTGTTGATACGGGCGCAAAACTGCTTTAAATGATTTTCCTGGACTTGCAGTTTTTATCAGTTGTGGATTACGCATTTTTTGTAGTAAATCCTTTAACCAATCGCCTAAACCTACTTCAACATCAGTACCCTGAAACAGAGAAGATTTTTGCCCTTGGCAACTGGCCATAAAAAGCCGCAAAGCATCTCCCATTGAAAGATTTTTTGCACTCATAACGTCATTAGCCTCTTCCCAATTCTTCAAACTTTGTTCCAATTTTTCTTTATCAACTAAAACCCATTTTCCTTTTATTTGAGCTAAACCTTCAGATTGGTTTAATATTTCCTTAACTTCTTCAGGCGTTAACTCACTATCCCCCAACATAATTTTAGCCTGATAATTAACTAAGGATTCAAGACCCAGCAACGAATTATTTACTTTGTCACCCAAAGAAACAGTTACGCGCGCGCCTTTTTTAGCGCTACTCCACCAATTCGGAATACGGCACAAAATTCCAGCATCTTCATAAAGCGTAATTTCCTGTAAAAACTGATAACTCTCTGGCAAAGAAAACTTAATCGGATAAAAAAGCTCCCCGGAATCGACTAAATTCTGAATAAAACTACTTTTTTCTGCAGCCCTATAAACCGCAGACAATAAACCAATCAATTTGTCTTGATCAGATTCAAATTCTGTTAAAGCAAATTGTAATGGCTTATGCGACACCTTATTGTTTTTGCCAAAATCCATAGAATAAGTAGCCATAAACGCAAAATGGTCTTCTGCATGTTTAATTTCAGTTAAATGAAAAAATACTTTACCAAGCAAATGAATATCAGGTGAATATTTTTTTAAAAATTCTTCAACTGTGCCACTAAACTTTTTAATGGTTTGTTGAAAATATAGAACAAATTCGGACCAATGAAAATCTAAACAATCCATATTTAAATATTCTGATCCTTGAAAAAATGGCACCTGAAAAAGCAATTCAGCCAAAAAAACATCATCAACTAAAATTTGCTGTTTTTCTCGCATTTCTTCTAATGAAACTGTCAAGCGCAACTTATCAATAAAATGCTTAGAAAATTTTTGCCAAAATACAAAACTTGCAGATAAGGATATTTCAGTTTTAATAAAAGCTAAATATAGAAATAATTCGTAGGGTGACTGCTGAAATGCCAAAATTAGTTTGTCTTGAATTTTCTGCTGAACTTCTGTTAATTTTTTTTGTTCTGAACTAGATTCTAAATTAAAATGGAAATTTGATAATAAAATTAATTCTAGCTGACCTAATTCTTGCACAAAACCTTCCTTATCAAAATCAAAGCATCAATTCATACAAGGGAATAGTATATACTCAAATCTATTTTAAATACAACTGCAAATAATTAAGCAGTACCGTACAATAAAGCATGAAAACTATTCACCTAAAATTTGTAGAAAATCCTTAAGATTTAAGAAGAAGCCCTGCTTCATTCCACGATTGAATGCCACCTTTTAATATAACAAGTTGTTTAAACCCTTGCTTTTCAAATTCTACTCGAGCACCTTGCGTTCGATGACCACTCCGGCAATAGATCAAGATTGTTTGCTGGTGATTTAACTTTTTAATTTGATCAGCGAAATCACCTTGTCGAAAATCAATCATTTTTGCTCCTGTTATATGTCCACTGGCAAACTCATCAGGTGTTCGAATATCAATCAAAACATTTTTAGTAATCAACGATTCTTTTTGAAAGTCATTCGCTGACAAATAACTAACTTGGGTCACAGACTTTGCAAATACCAACGACGTAATAACCATCAGCATAACAACTAAAACAATACTATATTTTTTATACATCATAATTTATTCTCCTTTATGTTATCTATTACTATGATGGTCTAAGTTATAAAAAAGATACAAATTAATTCTCCGTAAAAACATAATCGTTTACGTTGCCTTTGCAACATATCTTTTAACAATATCATACATCGTCAATTCTGTGTTGCCATTCCAATGCTCATTAGCAAGCATTTGCCTTAAAATTAGGAGATTATTGAGTCCTGTTATGCCCTCGTCATAAAAATATACTGAGAGTTTTTCAATTTCATGAAATGCATGCTTGTCAAGCAACGTCAGTGCTGACTCTAATCCAATACTATCAGCTAACTCATTAAGTTTTTTTAAATATTCATCTGAATTATGTATAAATACTTTTTTTGAATCAAAGAAAACGTCAAAATTTGAAGATGTCCCTTCTTTAGCATCAAAAAATCTATTTACTACTGCGATATCCGTAACTTTAGCGTCTGACCGTTTAATGTGTTTATCAAAGAACTCAATTGCCACAGTAGCCCTACCAAATGACCGTACATCAAGAATTAATTGACCTTTTCTTTTTATATCAATTAAGCCTAAAACAATCGGGCATTTTTCTTTCGGAATAGATGAATAGGGATTGCTAAATTTTAAATTTCGAGATTCATTATCAAATACCCATTCAAATTTATCTAAATCTCGGTTGTAATATATACATTTTAATTTTTGTAATGATTGTATTACAGCTGATATGTTAAATAATTCGTAATAGATTCTTGTTGGCTGATAAGGTTCACCTGTAAGGGTTACCATTAAACATTTATTAAGTGAGTCTAAGTGTTTCGACACACCATTAATTTGCTTGCCTTCACAGCACTTCTTATATTTTTTCCCACTACCACAGAAACAAGCACCATTTCTTCCCAGTTTTGTCATTTTACGTCTCCATGAGTCATTTGATTAAGAAGTATTACTCCTGATCAATTATCAATATAACAAAATATTGTATTCTGATCAAATTCAAAGAATTGGATACGAATCAATCTTCTCTTTTAAGAACAGTGTCACAACGAGAGCACAGTTGTTTTGATTTTCCATTAATCTGTTTTTCATAACTACATTGATCACAATAATCTACCCGACACTTCTTACAATAATAAATAGCGTTGACTAAATGTTCTGTTGCCTGACTAATTTGACCGAGAGTAGATCCACAAAAAAAACAATGATTTTGATGATGTAACATATTTGAGTTATTCCTAAAGCCTTTAGCACATTGATTATTCGATAACAATTCAACCTGATATAATTCATTGTAAACTATTTTTTATAACGGGAAAAGGGGATTCGAACCCTCGACCCTCAGCTTGAGAAGCTGAGTTTTGTAACTTTCCCGATTTTCTAATATCTTGCTGAATCCTTTTGATTCCTAGGCTAACCGATATTATTACCTTGTCAAATCTTTCATTAATATTCAGTATCTTCTTCGTCTTTGTCCCTAATTTGTGCCTAAACAATAGAGCCATTTTATATGGGCAATTAGTGTCCCTTAGTTGTACCCTAGTATGTCAACGTACTCCCCACGTAGTCCAGTGGTGTCGCCCTCGCTTGTCGCCAAGAAAAAACAATCATCGTCGTAATTGTGGGAATGTGGTAAACCCTGTTTTCCATCATTTCCATAATGTTATTGTCAAAACTCAAAACCAAACAATTCGTCATGTTTGCTTAAAGTCCTTACTATTTCGTTGCATTCAAAATTAAATCCCTTAGGAACGTCGCTTTTAATAAGACTTATGATGTATTGAATTTTATATCTCTCGCAATATTCTCTAAGCAATTTAATAAACTGAATTTTATGGTTATCTCCCCAGCTTTCTAATATTCCATCATGATACGCAAATCTATAAAACGATTTTGATGAGTAGTGAATTAAAATTGCTAAAACGAAACTCGCACATAATACCTTTGTTGATGTATATCCATCGCCTTTGCCTGTCAAATCCTTTGATTTATTTAGCACTGACGTATCAAATTTTACGTTGCCAGATTTATTAGGCTCTACAACAAGAAGTGCTGTGTATTCAAATGTTTTTTTATAAATATCTTGGAACATTTTTTTAATTTCACGAAAATTGCTATTATCCTTATCAATCTCGTCTTTAATGGAAGATACAAGAGCCTTAATTTTATCTTTGGTAGCCTCAAGAGAATTCTGGTAATTCTCTATTGTTTTTGCATGTTCCAATTTGCTTTGATAGCCATATATCTCGCTCTCAATTCGCACTAGGTCTTCTTGAAATTTTCTATATTTGATAAAAGTGTCTTTTTCTTTAAGAATTGAGAGCATATCCCCTCTGGTATAATTTAAAGCCTTTAATCGCTCAATGACCGTAACCTGCTTATCCTTTAATTCTTTTAACTCTTCTTTTAAGTATTTCTCTCGTTCTTTAGTTATTTGAGAAGAAAAAGATAAAACGTCCTGATAATCTTTTGATAAATTATTAGGGAAATATATATTAACCTCATTGAAAAGCTGTTCCAGTTCGCCTATCTTCAATGAAGGCTTATTTTCAGAGTCTAGAGACTTATTGATTTGTTCAATGTTATGGTTTAGGAGATATTCTTCTTTATTGAGTTGTGCGATCTCATTTTCAACATTCTTTACCAAGTCAAAATTAATATTTTGTTCCTTCTGATAAAAATCAAAGCTATCGATATTTTGTTGAATTTCCTTTTTTTCAATTTCTTTTGCTTCAATCGCAGCCTTAATTTTATATATCTCATTATCTGAATCATGTTTGCTTTGTAATTTCTTTATATGACTCTTTTCTTCTTTTATATCGTCATCAAGTGCATATTTTTCTTGAAGACTGGAAGAATCGAATCCAAGCAATTCAAAAACAACTGGTTTCCAATATAAATCTTTGCCTCTGTGCTTATTGAGCTTAAAAACGTCTTGATAATCATTTTGATTTCTCAAAAGATAAGCCAAAAATCTTCTGAATTTAAATTTTGTATTTATTTCGAAGCACAAATATCGTTTTTCAAGGATATGCTTAGGATTTTGCATTTCATCAGTTGTATTTATTGATAGGTCGTCAAAGTCCCAACTATTTTCTCGTGTAAAATCTTGGTCTCTGGAGAAATGTTCTTTAAATGAAATTCTCGAATTTTGGTCAACGGCCCTACGAATTGTAAGGTACTTCCCATTATTCAGTTTAATTTCCAAGTAGAAAATCCACCCAGAAAATATATCTTTATATTTTCCAAAAAAAGTATCTTTGTTTTCTTCTTTTAATAAAAGAAAATCAATCAGGTTTACAAGGGAGGTTTTTCCAATATTATGTTCATGAACTTTTCCAGTGGTTTCATCTATTTCATTATCAACATCTCCGTAAATAACATTAAATCCCTCGTTAAAGGTAATCGTTTTAAATTTGGAGTTGTTTGAATATATTTTAGATAATTTCATAATAATATATTAAGCTATTAACTCAATAACATCCTCCTGCCGATAATATTTAACCTTCCCAAGCAGAAATAGAAAACTTAAAGATAATAAGAAATTCTCCTTTGCTTGTTTTCCTTTTTGATAAACAATCTTGCTTAAAATTTGGTTGTATTTTTGAGATGGCTCATCTTTTAGTAGCTTTATTATTAACGCACTAAGCCCAATTACCGACAAATCTATATTTGTGTATTTCGTAGGTTTAATCATTATTATTATTTGGATTTGTACCGATATCACAATTAAAATACATGTTGTGAAGTAATATTTTCAGCTTAGTATCGATTCCTGAAATGTTATCGTTATAGGTATTTATTTTCTGAAATATTGCCTCAAAAACATTTTCAAAGGATGTGAAATTATTTGCATTATCTTGGTAATAGTCCTGTATTGCCTGAGCTACTTCCAAGTAGTCAATTCTAACATCTTTATTTATCTCATTTTGCAGGAAATCGAATATCGCTTTGTTGTATGCTAAGTGTCCCCTGATCTTTTCTTTGAAAAAATCCCACGACATATTGTTGACAGTATTTTTTTGTTCAATAAATCCATCATTTCGCCTTTTAAGTGAGTTATCAATCGTAGCATTGCTACCAAAATCTCTTTTTAGGATTTCAATACACTGCTTTATGTCGCGATCAAATAGTGATTCTGGAAATTTGTACTCAACAAGATTTTCTTGCAGAAATTTTTGAATCTGTTCAAGTTGTTGAATCTCTAATTTATCGATTTCTCTAATTAATAATTTATCATCCCATATATCTGTGTCTTTGTTAAAAGTAAATAATGATTGAGTATCAAACGTCGTAGTATATGCTTGTTTTTCGCCAATAATAAAAACCACTAATCTATCATAGATTTTGTATTGTTCATGTTTTATAAAGGTATTGATTGTATCTTTTATCTTTTGGCTATCTGAGTTTGTAGTTATTTGAAAAGCTATCTTTGCTTCATTATCTCCTAAATCAATCGCAGGATAATTGGTTGAATTATGCAACTTGTCTAAGTTTATTAATTTGTTATATCCAAAAACCAAAGCAAAAAGCTGTGCAAAAAAGTCTTGAGCGCCACGATTACTGTCAAAAAGACCTATCACATTTTCAAGTGAGATGTTTTTCGACAAAAACGCCAAGTTATCGTTGATTGACTTAGAAATTTGTTCCTTTTTAAACGACATAATATATTGATTATATTCAGAAAAAGTCAAATTAGTCAAATTTGAATCACCATTAAACCAACACCTTCATCCTAATGGATTATTGTTAACCTGACTTGAATAGTTTATGCCTTTTCAAAAAAGTGAACAATTGGATCATTCTAAGGTATCCAGATTAAATGATTTTGCTAAAAGGATTCTCCAAATCCTAGATTGATAGCAAGATCCCCATTACTTTGGCCTAAATCAACACCAATGGTAAATCCAGATGATAAAATAAACTCAAGTCCAACTCCCGATCCCCAAATAAATCGTGAGAGATTAAGTCCTGAAAAATCCGAACCAACTTGTCCCGCGTCCAAAAAAACAGTCCCTTGAAGATTTATGGAGTCTCCAAGTGGAAATAATGGCCATCGATATTCAAGTGTATTTAACATCATTGCTTTATCTGTATATCTTCGCCAAACTACTGAGCGCATGGAATGATAGGCCCCTAAAACAGGATATTGGTACACTGTAGGGCGGCCCGTGACCTGTTGAATCGATAAGTGATAACCAATAGTATGATCAAGGAATACTTCTCGAAATAGTCGATAATCAAGTGAATAAAGATTGTAGTCGTATTGAGGATTGACTTGGGGAGGGCAGATTTTTAAAGAGAGTCGCAAGTATTGACCATCAGTAGGATGCTTGCGGTCATTTAATGTATCTAAACTATAGCTCGCGTTGACCCCAAGTTGCATGTATGAATTCGGTGCGAACATCAACCGTCCCGAACCATTTATCCTTATAATTTTGATAAAAGTCGATAAATTGGCTGTAACCGTTAAAGTCCGCATCAATTCTGCCTAGTGTTGTCATCAGAATAGTTTCCTTAGTTGTTCAACATATTCGATAAGATTTTTATTGATTCTCAATAAGTCTTTCATCAACGTATCATACCAAGACTCGGTACAAGGCGTCCCAGATTGGCCGTCGCCATCATCCTTAATTTTGACTTACCTTGGTGAGACTGTTGAAGTTTATTCAATCCTCACTGGCAAGCGTCAGCTTCGCCTGACGCACATATACCTAATATTATATAGCAAAAGAGCTGATTACACCAACTATTGTTGATGCATTTATGGCGCTACGACCCCCACTTTTGCCCTGTCAGACGAATTTTTAGGGGGCTTCCCCTCCAAAATTTTAAACCAAATAGGGTGGCTTATAAAGCCACATAATATATTATTATCTGCCGATATCCATGCAAATAAAAGCTCAAGTATAATTAGCCCTAAAAACTAAACAATGAGTTAAGCTATGACCATATGGACAAAACTATTTTAGAATGGAAAAATATAGAATGCCCATAACTAACGATCCAGCTATTATCGGCGACGAACCTGATCCGCTTGTCAAGATCATTCTCCATGAAATAGAACAGGGACAAGCTCGCGGCCAGCAATCCTTTGAAAACGAGAAAAAACAAACTTACTGGAAGATCGGACAGCATATCAAGAACGACATTCTAAAACACGCTAACCGGGCCGATTATGGCAAAACACGAATCGTTGATTTGTCTGCCAAACTCAAGATAGCAAAGACTCTATTATATCAAAGTGTTCAGTTTCATGAAGAATACCCCAACATTTTCCGTACGTCCGGAAAATTAACATGGTCGCACTATACCATATTGCTAAGTATCACGGATTCCGATCAGCGCCAAGCTTACGAAGAAAAAATCGAGACGGAGAATCTTAGCGTTAGGGACTTGCGAAACCAACTGGGTATGCCCCAGAAATCAATTACCACCAAAGGCCACGCGATTTTATCTGTGAGCCGAGATGAGCCCTATGTGTTTGTAACCGAGAAGATTAATGGTATGACCAAAATCGACCTTGGGTTCAACTTTTTTATCGATAAACCGGTTGACGCAACAATGCCTGCCCCACTGCCACACCCGGTTCACTTTGGATCCGTTCCCCATTACACGTACAAAGCGTATGTACTGGAGGTCCTTGATGGCGACACCCTTTGGGTCTATATCGACCAAGGTTACGGTGCCGGAACCAAGCAAAAGCTTCGGTTAAGAGGCATCAATTCGGCAGAAATCCAAACCTCTGAAGGCCAGACTGCGAAAACCTACATTGAAACGCAGCTGAACACTTGCAAATTTATTGCTGTAAAAACCTATTGGCGAGATAAATTTACGCGGTATCTCGCGGATATTTTCTATGACGAAAACGAATCTGATCTATTTCAAATCATTAAAACGGGAATTTTCCTTAATCAAGAGCTGCTCGATAACGGTCTGGCAATAAAGTATTAGTGCAGAGAAAAGTGATTCGAACCCTCAAAGTCAAGTAAAATTCCATAGTAAAAATTAAGAAAAAACCAGAAAAAAATACCTGCTTTTATAATAATACTTCTTTGGTTCAAAGTTGAAAAGTAATGTAAAAAAGAGTCTTTCAGAAAAAGTTTGTTCTCACGAAAAGACTATATGCTCATACATAAACCAATATCTGCAGCCACTGCTAGTAGAGATTTGAAGGTTGGCTTAGATCAAGGATTACTAAGTAAATCTGGCAAGAAGAATAATACAAAATATAGCTGCATCTAATTAAAGCCAGTATAAACCCCATTCAGCTACGCTTCACTCCGTTTTTCTGTTACGCAAATTTCGGTAATTTTAATTGTCGTTGACCGGTAATTATAATTGTCGCTGACCGGAAAAAATAATTGACGTCA
>CAYUBI010000044.1:0-19290 GCA_964443005.1 uncultured Candidatus Marinamargulisbacteria bacterium | reverse complement strand
ACCAGAAAAAATAACAACATTCAGTCTCCTTCGCCTCAAGAACCGCAGCCATTGCAATTCAACCCTAAATTAGTATAATAATGATATTGAGTATGATAGGAATAAATCAAACATAAATCAACAAAAACATGGCATCTGTTTTGATCAGGCAAAACTTTTATGGAATCAGCCAAATATCATTCTTCAAGCGAAACCTTGTGTCGACGAAGTCGTGAAAACGAAAAGGAGTGGTATCATGCGTTCTGACACAAAAGCGATTTCAGCAGCAGAGTTTGATGAGAAATTTGATAATGGAGAGGATGTTTCCGCCTTTGTAGATTTAAAAAATATTCAAGTTAACAAAGGTATCCAACGAATTAACATTGATATTCCAAAAAATATATTGAAACAAATAGACTTGGAAGCCGCCAGAGTAGGTGTCGCGCGTACCGCGTTGATAAAAGTTTGGTTATCAGAACGTTTAGAATTACAAAAACAACGATAAACTAGTTCGGCTCCGCTATCTGTATGACCCGCTACTAGAAAATAGTCTTTCAGAATAGCATGACGAATCCCTAATTTGCCAATCGTCCGAGCAGTTAAGCCAACGAAACACATGTTTAACATCGCTCATTTCTGGGCATGCTCTTTATTAGAATAAGAACCCATCAACTGTTCTGATTATCGAAAGGGCATATATACGTGGCACTGACATTAAACAATCATTTGCAACACTATCTTCAGCAAGGCAAACAATTTGCCATAGACCGAGGGCATGCCCAACTATTACCCGAACATATTTTGCTGGTTATGCTAACTCATGAAGATTCCTTTATATGCACAGCACTTAAAAATCAGCACATAAAATCCGCACCAATTATTGAACTATTACAGGAATCCATTGCTTATCTTCCAGAAGAAGAGCTTCCAAAAACTGAAGATTCAAAAGCCTTAACCGAAGTACTTAAAACAGCAGTAATTTATCAAAAGAACCATACCCTTCCGCTTTTAGGTGAAGCGCATTTTGCATTGTTATTGTGCGAAGACCGAATTGCTAGAATATTTTCAATTTTTGGTTTAACTCGTGACCATTTGGAAAACGAAATTGAAACCTGGCAAAACAAGTCATCAACTACTGCAGCCGAAGACCTTTATCCTACCTTGCAGCAATACGCAGTCAGCCTCAATCAAGAAGCAGTTTTGGGCCACTTTGACCCAGTGATTGGTCGAGAAGAAGAAATTTCGCGCCTAATCCAAATCTTAAGTCGCCGCAGGAAAAATAACCCCATACTTCTTGGCCAACCCGGTGTTGGAAAAACAGCTATTATTGAAGGGTTTGTCCAACGAATCATAACTCGCCATGTACCCATAGCCTTGCAAAACAAACAACTATATTCACTAACCATATCTGCAATTCTTGCCAGCGTTTCTTCAACAAATGAATTTGAATCTCGCATGCAAAAAATCCTTGATGAAGTTCAACTTTCGGATGGAAGAATTATATTATTCATTGATGAAATTCATACAATTATGGGCATCAATGGAACCCCAAACTTAGCTAATATGCTAAAACCTATGCTAGCCAGAGGAACTCTACGGATTATTGGTGCAACTACTTTTGACGAATATCGACAATATCTGGAAAAAGACGGCGCCTTGGAACGACGGTTTCAAAGTATTGTTGTTAATGAACCGTCCATTGAAGAAACACGATTAATTTTAGATGGAATTAAACATCGCTACGAAATTTACCACGGAGTTGAATTTACACCAACTGCCTTAGATCGAGTTGCAGAATTAGCAGCTCGCTATATTGCTTATCGCCAAATGCCAGATAAAGCAGTAGACATTCTGGATGAAGCAGCAGCCATTGTTCGAATTCAAGCTGGAACCTATCCAGAAAGCTTAAACATCATTAATCAAGAAATTCAAGAAATCATTCTAAAACATCAAAACCTAGTCAATGCACCGTCTAAACAAGAGATTCATCGTTCGCTACTAGAACGTGAACAAAAAAAACGAGATATCCTGTCTCAATGGACCCAAGAAACCGAACTAATTCAATGCATCAAACTACATAAAGAAAAACGTGAATCATTAATGATCGAACTTCAAATCCAAGGTGATAACCCGGAACAAGTTCAACGATTAATAACGCTTCAAAAAGAAATCACTACTGTTGAATTAGAAATTAAACACTATCGAACTCAACTCATTAATATTCAACGTTCAACAACGTTGGCAAAATACTGGGTCGAAGAAAAAGACGTTGCCTTAGCTGTATCAAAAATCTCCAAAGTCCCCATGAACAAAATGCTTGAAGAAGAAACAGAAAAGTTAATTCACATGGAAACTCATCTTCAAAATCGAGTCATTGGCCAAGAAGAAGCGATTCATGCAGTATCTAATGCAGTTCGCCGATCCAGACTCGGATATTCAAACAGTAACAAACCAACAGGATCTTTTATTTTTTTAGGCACAACTGGCGTTGGGAAAACTGAATTAGCTAAAGCTTTAGCTGAATTTCTTTTTGATGACGAAAAAGCACTGATTCGAATTGATATGAGTGAATATATGGAAAAACATGCTGTAGCTAGATTAATTGGTGCACCACCCGGCTACACAGGATATGACCAAGGCGGTTATTTAACAGAAGCTGTGCGACATCGCCCATACTCTGTTATTTTATTTGATGAAATCGAAAAAGCACATCTAGATGTTTTCAACATTTTTCTTCAAATTTTAGACGACGGGAGATTAACAGATAGCATGGGAAAAACAGTTGATTTTACAAACACCTTAATTGTGATGACGTCCAATATTGGTGCTGCTGCCATTTATGAAACCCAAGACAAAATAAAATTACGAAACATAATAACAGCTGAACTACGAAAATTTTTCCGTCCTGAATTTTTAAATCGCATTGATGATACGCTAATCTTTAATACAATTTCATTTGCAATGACACAAAAAATTGTCAACATCAAATTAAACAGTATTCAAAAAACTATTTTAACGTCAGAACATCCTGTTGAAATTCAATGCACACCTGCAGCCATCCGATTTTTTGCTGAACATGGCTATGATCCCATTTTTGGAGGCCGCCCATTAATTCGTGTAATACAAAAATCACTTTTAGATGGACTAACACTTTTCCTTTTGGATGGGAAATGTCAGATAGGAGATATTGTACAAGTAGACCATCAACACAGTGATCAATTAACCTTTTCTGTTATTGGAACCTCGGACATTATTGAAATAGAAGAAGCAAATCAACATCGAGCTACACCAACGATTAGCAAGCGAGCTAAACCTGCAAAATTATCACAGTCAAAAGGAGTTGGTTATGCAACAACAAGAAATTAAGGATAACTTAAAAAAACTAAACGAGCTTTATCAAAAACTTGAGGCACTGATTAATATGCCACATACGCACAACACAACCCCAGATCTATCCCTCGAAAACCAAAAAAATATGAATCATTACAGCGATATTATTAACTCAACACATCACCTGATACATACCCCTACTTCAATCAACGAAACAAAAAAACATTTTGCTGACCATATTACCCATTATTCAATGGAAATAGAAACTCAACCGAATTTAATTAAATTCAAATTAGGAGATCGAAAAATCGAAATTATTCGTCATGGACAATACCTATCACTCAATGAATATACTCCAGAGGGAAAACAAATCAGCGCATTATGGATATCTACGTCCTTACATTTTAAACAAACAATCAATCTTCTGGAAACCCTCGCAGCTCGCACAACAGGTTCCTATCAGAAAAAAATCGCATCCTTTAACAAAAAAGTAAAAAAAATTGCGAAACGTTATCGTCCCAACTATCAACAAGCGCAAGTTCCAGAACCACTTTTTAGTAAACCTGCAACTCCAGAAGAAATTAACACAACCATGAGTGAATTCAACATTCCACAGGAATATCAACATCAAATCCGCAAAATGCAAGCATGCCAATCAGCATTAGAAAAACATCAATCCGAAATAAAAAACTTAACAAACCCATTACATGCAATCTTAGATTTACCAACTATTAACACTGAACTCGAAAAACAGTGCGAGTCCCCACCAATCCCAACACTTAATACAGAAAGCCAACCTGTACTCGATGCAATCTTGGATCTAAATCAACGCACAATCAAACCATTGAATCAACAAATTAGAAACTTAACTGAAAAAGCTCGAAAAACCTGCTTTGATCAACTTTTCGATCAACGAAAAGAATTACAAGCATCTTTACCACTAAAAATATTGCTTCTATTACCAGAATTTGTTGATAGTTCAGACAAAAAATATACTGAAAAATGGCATGCTTTCAAAGACTATCTTGAAACATGGATTCATGCCCATATTTCACCCTCCTTAATCACTGACTTGGGTGAATTATTAGACGTATCTAATTTACCGCTTGATTTGTTAAGCCCCCTTGATATATCTCCTCACGAAGTTGCTGCTGCACAAAAAGAAACAGAAAAATATCTAGAACCGCTAGTATCAGAAACAGAAATAAAACAAATGGCAGATAATTTATTTAATAAAATTGCACCTCAACTCAATTTTGAAACCTTAGATCTATCGATATGTGCCAACACAATTGGCGAACTAATCAAAGACGATATGTCATTATGGATGAAAACTATATCACAAACATGGCTTAACAACGTCACTGCTACAAAAAAAGAAAATTAATGAACAACGTACACAAAATGATTAATCAATTTTCTACTATTAATTCAACTGTATCTTTTGCTGCATATTCTAAAAACTTTGTAAAACTGTTTTTAGAAGCACAATTTTTACAATTACCTTTATCTACATTATTAAACGCAGGCTGTATCCTACAATTTATTTTTCGATATTGGCGTCGTGGAGAACTGGACTTAACAGCCTTTCAAACAGATCAATTTACTAGCTTTCTGATTGACATGCTACAAACTAATTCTTACACAGGCACATTGTTGATTCAATATTTCCCATTTGAACTCATTGATCGCGCTTATCTTGAGTTAAGCAGCAACCTACGCTCTATTTATCGAACTGAACATGGATGCAAAAAACTTCATTACTTTTTAGAAATGAATCAGCGTGATGAATTAATGAACAAAATCATTGAGCTTGCAGATTTGCCAGCCCAACAAACAGAAATTAACGCTTTCCTGGACAACATAATCAAACGTGTTGAAAGCCAAATGAATGGAATACTTACAACCATAAATGCAAAACTAACACCTCCACACGTTAACTTGGACGAATTTAATCTTGAAACAAAATACACACGAAGTATCAACCAACTCAAAGCTTTAGATACTCTCCAGCAACAACAAGTCTATAGCACCTTACTTAAACAAGAAGATGCCACGACTATCTCGCTAATGTTAAACCAATTCAAGAAAAAATCGTCCTTACCCAACAACACTCACCTACAAGGCGGTTCATTTGCATGGAAGCCAACAGCAGCAACTTCAGCAACCCAAACACAAGCCCCAACAACATCAATGCCACAAACAATAGATATGCCCTTTCCGTTGAAGCCTCCAGGCCACTTAATTGCAGATACAGTGCCTACACTTCCAAGCAATGTCAATCAAATTTATGATCCCCAAAATATCATACGAAAAATCAAAGAAAAGCATCAAAAAGGAGCCTAGGAATGAATAGTGAAAATAATCGAATTTCAGCATTACTAACAGTAACACAAGCGAAAACTGCAGAAGAACGCGGCGCGTTTGATCACTTACTCCTCGAAATCAATGAATTACACAAAAAAACAATCCGATTACGTTTTGTTAAAGACAATCTGAACAAAACAGACTATGCTGCCTATATTCTAAAAGAAATTGAACAAGAATCCTCTATTTCTAATTGGCTAAAAAAGGCTTATCAAAATTATACGTGGCTAAGTGAAGCAAATATTACAACATTAAAAGATTTAAAAAAATGCGTACATGAAATTTATCAGGGGAATTTTTTAACTTTTTTTTCAACACTGCTTTTACGACAAATTGATTTAGCTAAAGAAGATCTTTACAACCTACATTTTATTATCAAAAAAATGTATGACGAAACAACTGATGAATCATGTTTAGAACTTAAATAACAGGGAACACTTAACAAAGACAACGACAAAAAGCAACAAACTAAAAACAGGAGCATAAACGTATGAATCAAGAAATTAACTATATTGATAAGTTACATCAACTACAACAAAAAATTGATCAATTGGTATCTGTTGATGAATTATATGAAACTTTTCTAAAGTTTTTTGTAGATACAATTCCATTTAAATTGGTTAGTTATTTAACCTTTGAAAACAATATTTCTCAAAACTTTTACTCACTCAGCCATATTACAGATGAAGCTATTGAAAAAATTAAACGTCCTATTTTCTCCTTAATTCTATCAAATTTATTACCTGATTCAATTGTTATGAAAGACGTTGCCTTATGGACTCATCATTTAACAATTACACCGTTTACGTCTATTCAAGCTTTTCGAGTTAAACCTTTTTATATTGTTAACAAACTGCATGGAGCGTTAATTCTGCTAACTGATGAAAAAGAAGAGTATTCTGAACTTGAAAATAGAATCATTGATCTTGCTTCACTATTGTTCTACCAT
The DNA here is from genome assembly GCA_964443005.1 of uncultured Candidatus Marinamargulisbacteria bacterium. Taxonomy (GTDB): domain Bacteria; phylum Margulisbacteria; class Riflemargulisbacteria; order GWF2-35-9; family CAYUBI01; genus CAYUBI01. Next base: position 12,665 of record CAYUBI010000044.1, on the reverse strand, counting down.
AAATTATTCATTCTTCAAGCAGGCAATGTTGAAACACTCAATCAAAAGCTTAAAGTTATTAACGAAGCACGCGAACTCATTAATTCCGGATTAGAACTTAATGACATGTTTTCCATTCTTGGAGATTTGGTATTAAAAATTGCTAAAGCACAAATGGGAACTGTACTGCTATTTGCAAAAGAAAAGCTAGAAATTCAAGTGAGCTGGAATCTGCCACGCCAAGGAACATCTGGACATTTTAGTTCCTTTGAAAAAGAATTTCCAGAAATTCTAGATCATATTATCGTTCCTTCTGGAGAAACCATGATTGCACATATTACCCGACATAAAACTGCAACTAAATTTACAAATTTTCAAGTTCCTTTGATCAATGATGCATCAACCATTGATACTGTAATTCCAGAAATTCTATTTATTCCCATGAATATTACCAACAATAAAACGATTGGCTATTTATGCATCATTCGCAGAGACAGCTATCATGCGCCCTTTGATGCACACGATTTACAAACATTAGAAACAATTGCGTCCCTTTCAGCACAAGCTATTGAAAACATCAAACTAAATGAAGAACATGTTCGAGAAAAAATAGTTCAACAAGAACTTAAAGTTGCACATCAAATTCAAGAAGGCCTATTCCCCTCAACAATCCCTTCTGGAGAAACCTTTGATATTGGAGCCTATAGCAAGCCAGCACGCATGATTGGCGGAGATTATTATGATTTTTTTCCCTTACAAGTGAACGGAAACAATTTTCTAGGTGTCACTGTAACAGACATTGTTGGCAAAGGCATTCCAGCAGCTTTAGTAATGTCGCTATTCAAAGGTATTCTTTTGTCAGCAACAGAAAAAGCACTTGCGCCCAAAGATGTATTTCAAAATATCAATACAACCTTAATCAACCATCATCTTGTCAAAAATTTTATTCCCTCTGTTTATGCTATTTTAAACGAAGCTACTAAAACAGTAACGTATTCAAATGCAGGTCATGAAATTCCATTATATTACAATGCAGCTAAAGATGAATTTTTTCCAATGGATGTGGGGGGGTTCCCTCTTGGCGGATTTGTTCAAGCCAATTACGATGAATGTCAGATTGAACTTCATTCAGGCGATATGTTGATTTTATTTACAGACGGAATCGTTGAATCTCGAAATAGTCGTAATGAATTTTTTAGCGAAGATCGACTAAAAAGGCTTCTTTTGCAAAATAAAGAGCTTTCAGCGCAAAAACTAGTTGACAAAATTTATGAAAAAATTCTAGTATATTCACAGGATACGAAACAATCAGATGATTTAACACTTGTAATCATCAAAGTAAAATAGGAGAACCATCGTGGAAGTAGCAAAAGATACTGTAGGAAAAGCCCTTGTAATCCGATTTGGCGCCACGCTGGAAGGAAGTAATGTTAAAGGAGAAATTGAACTTGATATTGATAACAACTACATCCTCACCGAAGTAATTGAAAAAGACATTGCTGCTGGCAAAAAAAACATTGTCCTAGATCTGACTAATATTTCTTATATTGACTCTTCTGGATTAGGTGCTATTTTTGATTGCTATAAACAAGTAACTGAAAATGGCGGCAACATTGTGCTTCTGCGCCCCAGTGCAGATGTAAAACGTGTTTTAGATATTACACAAATTTCGAAAAAAATTCGAATTTTCGACGACGAAAAAGCAGCTGGAGACAGTTTCTAAAATTATTGATCTGTTAACAAAACATTGGCTCGCGGTGCCAGCGTATAATGGTCTGCACCCCGATGCAAAAAAGCATACAAGCCAGCTAAAGCGACCATAGCACCATTATCTGTACAAAATTTCATAGGTGGCACGACTACATGATACTGCTCTTGCAAAGTCAAAACTGCAGCGCGAATCGCAGAATTAGCAGCAACCCCACCTGCTAATAGAATTGTTTTTACTGAAAAATCTTTTGCAGCCATGATCGTTTTTGCAAGCAGCGTGTCTACAATTCGATATTGAAACGAAGCCACAAAATCCCATAATCGAGGATCATCACTATTTACGCCATTTAAATCTAAGCTTGCAGCTAACTGAATTGCTGCGGTTTTTAACCCTGAAAAACTAAAATTATATACACCAGGTACAACAGTTTTGGGAAACACATAACGTTTGGGATCTCCCTTTTTAGCCATTAAATCAATTGCAGGCCCACCTGGATACCCAAGTCCCAAATGACGCGCAGTTTTATCAAAAGCCTCGCCTACAGCATCATCTAACGTTGTACCTAGCAACTGATAATCACCATAAGCACGCAACACAACCAATTGGGTATGCCCACCTGAAATAACCAACGCTAAAGCAGGATAAACAATTGTCTCTGTTTGATCTAGCTCATTGGCATAAATATGACCTTCAATATGATGCACGCCCACAAACGGAATATGTCGCGCAAAACTCAAAGCCTTAACAGTAGCTACGCCTACCATTAAAGCGCCAATCAGCCCAGGCCCGCGTGTTACAGACAAAAGATCGATATCTGCTAATGTACATTGCGCTTGAGATAATGCAGACTCAAGCACAATCATCATAGCTTCAGCATGCATTCGCGAAGCTATTTCAGGCACAATACCTCCATAATGCTGATGCGTTTTAATTTGTGAAGAAATCACATTCGACAACACATGCCGATCATCACTAATAACTGCTGCTGATGTTTCATCACATGACGTTTCAATTCCTAGAATCTTCATTTATGTTTAACTATTTTTTTCTTTTGCAAAATAATTCGATTAAAAGTGACCTGTTGCTCTCTACTTAGTTGAGTACACTGCTCTGATGAAGTTGGCGTCATCCATGCTTGCAAAGTTCCAGGAGGTCGTAAAAAAGCAAAGGAAGGCCCTTCACACCCACAATCCTCATTAGCTGAAGGAATACAAACAGCTGCAGCTAGTGTAGTTAAGGCATAAACAAGTACGACTGCTGTCAACCGACAACTCATACACGCTCCCGAAATTGATATACTCGATAAACAATAATATCAATAATAATCACACAATGCCCAATTAAAGTTGTTAAATGAATCATCCATTCAGGAAACACATGAAAAATCAGCAAAACTGCATTTAACCCAAAGGAAACAGCAGCAACTAAATCAATGATTAATTTATGCTGATAATAAATTCGAACCCGTGTCGTGTTTATCTGCATCTGAAGAATTAAAGGCAACACACCTGCAAAAGCAGCACTCATGAGTAAATAGTAATAAATCGGATTATAAAAGAATAACGTGCTAGCTAGCACAAGAATCGAAACTAAAACATAAAGCAGCGAATTAATCCATGTATCCTGTTTTTTAGGTACAGAAAAATGAAGAACGATTCCAATAGCCCAATGAACCCAAATGGAGGCTACTAGCAATACAAAAACCAATCCAGTAAAGGTAAATGACATGTTAAAACAAAACCATACACAACCCACGCCACATATGAAGGGATTGATTCGCTGGAAAAAACTAGCTGTTTTGTTGATGAAAGGTTGTATAAACTCTGTCATAAGCCGCCTCCAACATGTCTGTTACTTTTTCAATTGTAAACTGTTGTGCTTTTTCAAGCGCATCCCGTTTGACTTGTTCAATAGCTGGATGATTCATTAACTCAATAATACCTCGTGAAAAATCTTCTTTCGTTGGTTCAGTTAGCACGCCGCCTTTGCCATCCTCCAAATAATCGATACTACCCATGCGATTAACTGCTACAGTAGGGAGTCCGCTAGCTAATGCCTCAAGCACAACCAATCCCTGCGTTTCAGACACACTGGGAAATACAAATATATCCGCTTGTTTCAGCATACTCAAAACTTCATGTCGTTGCAAGCGTCCTGTAAACACCACATGTTGATACAACCCATAATGATTCACTCGTTTAATCGCATTTTCCAACTCTGGACCTTGGCCAACAATAATCAAATGAACATGTTTGTCATAATCATATACCAGCTTAAATGCATCAATCAACAAATCAATATTTTTTTCATGTCCTATTCTTCCCACAAACATTAATAATCGATGCCCTACTGGAATTTCAAATTTATCTCTAACAGACATTACGGGCGTCTCTGGCAAATGATTCAGGGAAAAACCCGTCGGGATCGTAATTATTTCTGTATTTAGTTGATAACTTTCAACTTCTTTTTGCATTGTTTTACTGGGAACAATGACTAAATCCAATTGATTACAAAATTTTTGACTCATCCAAACTGCAAAATTCTTCGCAGATTGCTGAGGTATCGGAAAATAATGAACATATTCCGTCCACAACGAATGATATGTCAGTATCACAGGCGCTTTTTTAGTTTTGGCTAAAAATAATCCAAGCCCACCTAACATAAAAGGAGTTTGCAAATGAAAAAAATTAATATTCAACTCATCTAATTTCTTTAATTGACGACTATAGGGCCAGCTTACTTTAAATTCTTTATAAAACGGATAAGCTACTGACCGAAATCGAAAAACATCTGTTTCTTCACGATCTAATAACTTGTCTTTGGGAGCAAAAATATATACTTTATGCCCACGATTTCCCAAAGACTCCTTAAACGACTCTACAGATGTCACCAGCCCATTTAGCTGCGGATAATATGTATCAGTAAAATAACCTAAACGATAAGTCGACATAAGCATATTCTACACCGAAACAAAAATTCGGGCTATATAAGTTAACGTGCACGACGTCGATCTAGCTCTGACAAATAAATTTTTCGAATGCGTATGGACTTTGGCGTAACTTCAACAAGCTCATCTTCATTAATATAAGAAATATACTGTTCTAAACTTAGTTGTCGGTGAGGAGTTAACGTAACAGCCTCATCAGACCCAGATGCACGCATATTCGTCAGTTTTTTCCCTTTTGCAGGATTGACAACCATATCATCGTCTCTAGAGCTTTCTCCAATAATTTGGCCTTCGTAAACAGTAATACCAGGGCCCATAAACAACATGCCACGTTCTTGCAGATTAAACAAAGCAAAAGCAACTGTTGTACAATTTTCTTTACAAATCAATACACCATTTTTACGATACGTAATATCTCCAGCATAAGGCCCATATTCCGCAAATACATAATTCATCATGCCTAAGCCTTTAGTTTCTGTCATAAATTGAGAATGATACCCCAGTAATCCACGAGTAGGAATGCGATACCGCAACCGTGTTAAATCATTGTCCTGATTAATTTCCAACAATTGGCCCTTACGACCGCCCAAACTTTCGATCACACGACCCATATAATCTTCACTCACATCAACTGTTAATTCTTCATATGGCTCTAATCGTTGACCGTCAATCACTTTAAAAATAACATCAGTTTTAGAAACCTGAAACTCATAACCTTCTCGCCGCATTTTTTCAATTAAAATGGATAAATGCAATTCACCACGCCCAGAAACTTTGAACCCAACGCGATCTGGTAAATCATCAACATGCAACGCTACATCTGAAAGTAATTCACGATAAAGCCGTTCTTTAATATGCCGAGAAGTAACAAACTCCCCTTCTGTACCAGCAAAAGGAGAATCATTCGGCAAGAACTTCATGGAAATTGTGGGCGGATCAACTGGCCGAGATTTTAACGGAATCGGATTAAGCGGATCTGTAATTGTTTCACCAACCCGAATATCTTTGATTCCAGCAATAGCAATAATTTCACCAGTTGAAGCACTGGGCGTTTCAACTTGTTGATTAGCATTAAACGTATATAATTTAGTAATTTTATAAGCAGATAACGTTCCATCTGGCTGAGCTACCACAACATCTTGATTCATTTTAGCATTTCCTGAAGTTATTTTCCCAATGGCTAATCGCCCTAAAAACGACGAATAACTTAGCGAGCTAATTAATAACTGAAGCGAACCAGATGAATCGCCTTTTGGCGCAGGAATATATCGAATAATTTCATCAAATACAGGAAAAATATTATCTGAAGGCTGACGATAATCCAAAGTAGCAAATCCTTCTTTAGACGACGCATAAATAATAGGAAAATCTAAAATATGATCGGGTGCATGCAAACTAACCAATAAATCAAAAACCTGATCTATAACCCATTCACATCGAGCAGCAGGTTTATCGATTTTATTAACGACCACAATTACCGGAAGATTTTCTGCAATAGCTTTTTTAAGAACAAAATAAGATTGCGGCATTGGCCCTTCAGCTGCATCAACCAAAAACAAAGCTCCATCAGCCATATACAAGACACGCTCAACTTCGCCGCCAAAGTCCGCATGTCCGGGAGTGTCAATAATATTTATATGATAACCATGATACTGGCAAGCACCATTCTTTGCCATAATTGTAATACCACGTTCCTTTTCTAAATCCATAGAATCCATGAGTCGTTCAGAAACTTCCTGATTCGAGCGAAACAAACCACTCTGACGAAAAAGCTGATCAACCAAGGTTGTTTTCCCATGATCTACGTGTGCAATAATGGCTACATTACGAATTTTTTCCTGATCCATTTTTTTTCCTCAAGCAAGCAAAACACATTTTCAAACTCGATCACGTCCATGTTTATCAAAACCAGGACATTTTCATACCATTGAAGGGGAATATGTTAACTGCGTATTATAATACAGACTAAATAATTTCAATAGAATCCACAAAAGGCCTTACCCCGTTGCTTACCAACGACCCACGATCACAGTCTTACAACACATCGCAATGATTCATTAAATCACTGCTGATCTCATCGAACGCGGCAGCACAGTCAAGCTCCGGGGAAGTATTTCGGCCTTAAAAACGAACTAGAAGCGACGTTCTCGTGGACGATCTTCTTTGGGTCTAGCTTCGTTCACATTAATGGCACGGCCACCTAAATCTTTACCGTTCATACCAGTAATTGCAGCTTTTGCTTCTGCGTCATTTGGCATTTCAACAAAGGCAAAGCCTTTTGAACGTCCTGTTTCACGATCATTAATAATCGCAACTTTGTCAACAGAACCGTGTGACTCAAAAGCTTCCTTTAATTGTTCTTGGGTAACATTAAAACTAAGATTTCCAACATAAATATTCATTCGTTCATCCTTTTTACACTAATATTTGTTCTTCTTTTCTAACTTGGCAAGTTTCTTTTCTTTGGGCGTCTTTTTAGGAACTTTTTTGCCTTCCTTTTTAGCGTCCATCGATTTTGACATTAATTTCTCCCTCCTTTGTTGCCGAACTTGATTCCTCTATTATAACATTACTATTGTAGGAAAGTCATGGGTATGTGTAAATATGTCAATATAATATTAAAAATAACGAAAGGATGCATTATGATACGCTTGATAACTGAGAATATTCCTAAAGAATTGGCAGGCATTAAAACGCTTAACAGCTTGGATCACGACACAGTACAAGCACAAACTGTGCGTGCAATTTTAAGCGATATTCAAAAAAATGGAGATGCAGCTGCACTGCAATATTCTCAAACATGGGATTGCAAAACCCTAACTCAGGATCAAATAAAAGTTTCTTTAGAGGAAATTCACGAAGCAAAAAATAACGTAACACCCGAATTACTAGCAGCACTCCACTTAGCTATTTCCAATATTCGCGAGCATCATGTTGCACAAAAATTAATTTCGTGGGAACAGCAACGCCCCAATGGCATGATTCACGGCATTCGGTACACACCACTACAACGTGTTGGATTATATGTACCTGGCGGCCGTGCAGTTTATCCCTCAACAGTATTAATGAATGCAATCCCTGCCCTCGTTGCTGGCGTTAACGACTTGGTCATGGTCACACCTGCAAACGCAGAAGGCAAAATTCACCCGCTTTTATTAACTGCAGCTGATGAACTAGGCATTGCAACTATTTACAAATTAGGCGGCGCACAAGCTATTGCTGCCTTAGCTTATGGAACTGAAACCATTGCACCTGTTGATAAAATTGTTGGGCCTGGGAATCTTTTTGTAGCACTTGCGAAACGAGCAGTTTATGGCATTGTTGACATTGACATGATCGCAGGCCCCAGCGATATTTTCATTATTGCAGATGAGCATGCAAATCCTCGATGGATTGCAGCTGATTTACTATCCCAAGCTGAACACGACCCGTTAGCTAGTGCTATTTTGGCAACTCCTAGTTTAACGCTAGCAACACACGTACAACAAGAAATCAAAAAATTTTTTGATGAATCGCCTCGACAATCTATTTTAGAATCTTCGTTGGGTCAACATAGCGCGATTATTATTACAACCTCAATTACTCATGCAATTGAAATTGCCAATCACCTAGCACCCGAACATCTCGAGTTACTACTTAACGACGCAGATACATGGTTAAGCCACATCAAAAATGCTGGCGCAATTTTTCTGGGAGAATATTCTCCAGAAGCCATGGGAGATTATGTCGCAGGCACCAATCATGTGTTACCTACTGCAGGCACTGCACGATTTTCATCACCACTGGGAGTTTCTGACTTTATGAAAAAAAGCTCAATTATTCAATACACAAAAGCAGCATTTCGTGAAGAAGCGCCTTCAGTGATTGCACTAGCAAAAGCTGAAGGATTACACGGCCATGCTCTATCTGTGGAAGTAAGACTCAACGAACATTAATCGAAGTGACGAAAGCGCCGTAGATTTTCGCTGAAATTATTAACAAAATTGTACGATAAATTATTAACACATGAATATATCCGTATCTTTTTGAGGAACTGAGTCACCATGCATAAAATCATTAGCACACAAAATTCGGACTTTCATTTAGCCACTATTGGCAAAGAAAAAATAAAAGAACTAAAAACATTTATTGACATCATTGTTGGCGACCTTAATCTTTCCAGCGCAATGGCTCATTCATTAAAAAGCCCAATCACCTTTTTTGGTTCAGCGCGACTCCGCGATGAGACTAGCAAATGGTACAAAGATGCACGCGTCATGGCTGGACTTTTAGCAAAAAACGGACACATGATCCTTACTGGCGGAGGCCCTGGGATGATGCAGGCAGCCAACCAAGGTGCTTACGAAGAATGTAAATTAAAAGGCGGCATCGGAAACCCGGGGCTATCTGTTGGATTCGGAATTAAACTAGGAAATGAACAACGATTTAATGACTATGTCATGCTGCAATTATTACATAAATATTTTGCAACACGAAAACTAGCACTGACCTTAAACAGTAGTGGGTTTATTTACATGCCAGGTGGTTACGGCACCTTAGATGAACTGTTTGAAGTTCTGTCTGTGATTGACCGAGTAAAAACGATGAAAGTTCCAGTTGTATTATATGGCGAAAAATATTATCGACAATTATATAAACTATTAGAAAAAATCGAAAAATTTGGATTACTCCGACGCCCGTTAACTGAAATGGTGACACTATTAAACAGACCCAAAGAAGTTGTTGATTATATTGAATCACGGCAAAACCCAGACAATGAACGCATTAGTATTGACATTAACGAAACTAGCAATCTTTTAACAACAGCATTAATGGATTTACATCAAAAACGATTCAAATTAGGGATTGCAATTATTGGCTCATCAATAGAAAAAAAAACCTCGTGTAAAAATGTCTATCGAGCAGGAACGCTTTCAGATCAACTTTTTGAATTAGGATTTTCAGCCATATTCCGGGGCAGACAACAAATTTCTGATGCTATTTCAGATGCGTATATCTTACCTGCTGGAACTAGCACCAAAGGCAAACCCCAGGCAATATCACTGGATTCTTATCTTCCTAATTGCCACAGTCTGGTAACACCAAAAGCTGAAACCTCTGGCATGGAAACAGTTCATATGTTTTTACAAAAACTGATTTTAGGAAAAACAGCCCAAGGCTACGTATTCTTTCCAGGCGGGCCCTCAGTTTTAAACATTTTTTTTGAAGCCTTATGCTCATTGCAAACAAAAAAAATTCCACCTGCACCTATTGTTCTCATGAATGCTGATTTTTGGAAGCCAATCAAATCATTTTCAAAAGATGTATTAGTTAAAAATGGGACCATTAATCAAGACGATATTAAATTATTTAAGATTGTTGATAATCCAGATGATGTTGCACCTCAAATCATGAAGTTTTTTCGAAAAGACAATCAACCACATTCGGTGAAACTATAACAATGATGTACAAAATTATTCCAGAAAATAAAAAAAATCAAGCCAGCTATGTTCAGGGTGTTAACACGTATACTCACAACAATTTTACCTTTGCCTTTCCAGAAAAATATATTATCTTATCAAATGACCCTATTTTCCTTCATTTAATCAATGGAAACTGGAAAAGCTGCAAATTAATGGCCGAATTACCAGTACGAAAATTCAACGATTTACTTGGCAGAGCTATACGCGAAACCAACATACGTGGCGCTTATTTTAAAAATCAATTATTTGGATATGACCCAGCAACAAACCATAATATAAAAAACACAAATATGGCAATCAAAAAGCTACAACAATTAATAACTGAGCATCCTATTCTAGCAACCTTGTTTGAAGACTATACTTCTATTAGCAACTGTTTCCAATTTAAAATTGGCTTAACCAATAAACAAATCATAAGTGTACTCAACGTCGTTAATATTGATATAACCGTAAAAAATAAACTACTTGATTTATGGCAAAACGAATTAGATAAAGATACTTACATTTATATGCAAAAAACTATTAGCACTCGAGGACGTATTCTTCATCCCTTATCCAGCAAAAAAGACATGTTTATTGCCTCGCATTTAACTAAAGGAACAAAAATAGTTATGCTGTATAGTTTTCACGAACAAACATTGACTTTTTTTGAAAACGGCAATAGTCAACCCCTCAAAACCCTCATGCTTGTTAAAAAAAACAATAAACCAGTTTTTGAAATTCAACCCAATCCAAATCACGTCTCATTTAAGAAAATAATTGAATTTTATAAAACAGACAATACCAATGTCAGCGTACGTATACACGAATTAAATACAGGAATCAACTTGCTTCCTTCTGAAACTAAAACAACATTTACTGAACGGTTTATTAGTGGAACACGCCTGCTATTGCCTGAAAAGTGGTTAAAAATTTTAAAGGGAATCGAAGCACATTGTCATCCTGCTTTACTTAAAATGCCAACACGAACTGGGTTTACAGTCTATAAAAGTCTTGTCTTCGATTTCAGCTACAACAACACTTATCAACGAATTATTTTCATGAATAATCGTGGAAAAAAAGAAACGGTTTCAAATGACTTACTTTTACAATTCTCAGTATCCTTAGCTACAATTAATAACAATATGCTTGCCTTACCTCATTTAAATTGTTCAATTCTGGTAGATAACAGTAAAGCCTGGCATCAACTTGCCATTACAACAAACACTCAGAATTCTATAGTAGCGATTCATAAAGTTTATGAATCAAAGAGTGCAATACCATTAGAATTAAAAAAGATTATTTTGCCAAACAGCAACAGCAACAACAATATATCAACACTTTTCATTAGTGATCACCTCAATTTTTCAGAAAGAATTCAAAAAAAACTAAATGGGATTTTAAAAATGAATCTTAAAATGAATGAAAAAGAAATTGCCGTTGAATTTGGTGAAGCTGAGATACTTGATCAACACCCTAGCCATGAAAAATATAGATATTCTTCCTTTGGCAACAAAATGTACAATCTTATTTGCTCTGGACACGTACATAAAATTAATCAACATATAAAATCAGCCAGAGAAAAAATCGAGCCCTCTGCAAATAACCTTAATTTTAGCAATCACTATATTGAAAAACTTGAAAAAGCCAATGTGAACATTGCAGAACTAATCAATTGGTTAAAATCAAAAAATTACGTCTCAAATTTTGTAAACATTGATTTTAGCCGCCTCTCGAAACAAACTTTAACCGACCTAACCAAGGATATCACCAACTATTTCCAACAACCTACGCACAATGCCTCAGAATTAGCTAACGGACTCATTAAAGAACTACAGCAACTCCAAGCAAACTTTTCCCCACATAACCTCACGTGCTATGCTCTACTCGATCATGGCTTACCCTTAGCTTTTATCTTCACTTACAAAAATCAGTTTTTTCGACCTTATGAATTCGTTACCATTAAATCACGCAACAACCAACCAGTTTTAACTGCTAAAATCATTCGCAACAATTATATCTTAACCAACCCTTCATTATACAAATATGAATTAAATAAAATTGTTCCTATTGATAAGCTTCTAACAACAAGCTATGCAGGCTGGCACGAAAAAAATCGATATACCATAGAAAAACAAGTGCTGATTCATTTCGTTAAAGGTGGCGAGCTATCCCAACAAAAACAAGCCAAAGCCCTTTTTTCTCAAATTCTAGAAGCCCAGGATTAAAAATATTCTTTTAAGGCAACAAACACCCTCCTCCCTCGATACAATCCCCTACGGGGATCACTCGGGAACCAGTCCCTGCGTTACCCACGCTCCAATATTACGCGTTTTTTTGTTAAACTCTACACCCACTGAAATAAGTTGCTTGCCTGTATCCACGTATTTCTCTACATATTGCTTTCGATTAATTTGCGCTAGTGCTGCTTTCTTCGTTCTATTCAGCTTAAACTCAAAGATATATACCGTATCCTTTAACTCAATAACTGCGTCAATGCGCCCTTGATTGGTAACCACTTCTGCTTGAATGCGTAAACCCAGTAACGTAAAAACAATATAAAATATTGTTTGATAATACTTTTCTA
>CAYUBI010000043.1:0-19657 GCA_964443005.1 uncultured Candidatus Marinamargulisbacteria bacterium | reverse complement strand
CTCATAGCAGGGAATTTTAGTGCAAGAACGGATGAAGATGTTGAGGGAGAGTTTAAAAAGAATATAAATATGGCTATGGAAACAATGAAAACCATGGAACTAATTTTTACAAATATTAATGAAGTTATGGCAGCTGTATCTGATAATGACCTAACAAAACGAGTGATAGCTACAGCCAACGGTGATTTAAATACTTTAAAGTCAAATATTAATTCATCCCTGCAAACGTTAACTGAAACAATCAGAGATGTTGGACTAAATGCCAAAAAGGTAGCGGAAGTAGCTTTTCAATGTAGCGAAGCAGTTGAACATGTGAGTAGCGGTGTGCAAAATCAGGTAGATGCAATTACTCAGATTGCAAACGCAGTTAACCAAACCTCTTCTGCAATCACTGATGTTACGAAAAACACAGAGCAAGCCAGTCATTGCGCAAATGATGCAGTTGAAATGATTGCACAAAGCCAAGATGAGATTAATAATCTTAAAAATGTTATTGGAGATATTAGTGGCAGTAGTGAAAAAATTAGTAAAATCACAGAAATGATTCAAGGCATTGCAGATCAAACTAACTTGCTATCCTTAAATGCTGCAATCGAAGCTGCTAGGGCTGGAGAACAAGGCAAAGGTTTTGATGTCGTTGCGCAAGAAGTACGCAAATTAGCAGAAAGTTCCTCAAGCTCAGCTAAAGAAATTGCTATTTTAATCGAACAAGCTGTTAATTATGCCCATAAAGGTGTACAAACTACGGATTCGGTTATTGCAAAAATGGAAAAGGTTGTAGGTGCTGTTATTAACACCAACAGTATGCTAGTTAGAATTTCAGCTGCAATGGAAGAATCGAGTGCGTCTATGGAAGAAGTTAATGTTAATGTTACTACCTTGCATGGCATTGAGGAAAGTAATGCAGCGTCAATCGAGGAAATTACGGCTTCAATGGATGAGCTATCTAAGCTAGCAGAAGAAAACAGAGTGCAGGTTTCTCGTTTTATGATTTAATGTATTTTTTTCAAACACTATAAGCCATGTATTTTTTAGCATGCAACTGTTTACACAAGTATTTTCCAAGCGTATACTATAGATATGTCTGATGTAAAACGAAATTTAGAATACAAAATAAATAGATTATTGGATTTATTTCCTATTGTAATTATAACTGGATCGCGACAGTGTGGAAAAACCACACTTGCGAAATCAGTTAGACCTACTTGGAAATACTTTGATTTAGAAAAAGGGTCGGACTTTGATAGAGTAACTATGGATTTTGATTTCTTTTTTAAAGAAAATTCCGAATATATTATTATTGATGAAGCGCAAAACTCACCTCAATTATTTAATGAATTAAGAGGCATCGTAGATGCAAATAAAGATAAAAAAAATAGATTTTTGTTAACTGGCTCAAGCTCCTTTGAATTAATTAGTAGTGTTTCCGAAAGCTTGCCAGGTAGAGCAGCTTTTATTGAGATGGGCACACTTAAATGTAATGAATTTTATCAGCAACCTTTATCTCAATTTTATACAATATTCTCAAACAAATTAAGTCAGGATACGATGACGTTTTTATTATCACAAAAAGAAACGATTACGTCACAAGCAGTTAAAGCGTTTTTTTTGAAAGGTGGATATCCAGAACCAGTTTTACGCAAAGAACTCGGCTTTTATGATTTATGGATGGAACAATATTTTCAATCGTATATTAATCGAGATATTCGAAAATTATTTCCAAAATTAAATTCAATTAATTATCGACGGTTTATTTCTATGTTAAGTACTTTGTCTGGAACCTTAATCAATAAGGCAGAGCTTGGACGCTCGCTCGATACTTCAGAAGTAACAGTACGCGATTATCTTGAAATTGCACACAACAGTTTTATGTGGAGAAATGTTCTTTCTTATGAAAACTCAACAAGCAAATCAATTATTAAAATGCCAAAAGGAATTTTTCGTGATTCTGGGCTTTCACATTATCTGAAATCAATTAAAACTATACAAGACTTAGATTCTAATCCTTACATCGGCATTAATTTTGAAGCATTTGTCATTGAAGAAATCATTAAAGGTCTTCAAGCCACCTTGATTACTGGCTGGGATTATCGATATTTTAGAACCAAAAACGGTGCGGAAGTTGATTTAATACTCAGCGGCAATTTTGGAATATTACCTATCGAAATTAAATATGGAATAAAAACATCATTACAACAGCTTTCGTCACTTAACCGATTTCTTTCGGATAATAATCTTCCAATGGGTATTGTAATAAATAATAGCAATGAAGTTCGTAAATTAAGCGAAAAAATCATTCAAATCCCAGTAGGCTTAATTTAGGAGACCTAAATTTTCCATAGCCTCTTTTGCTGTGGGTTCTTACATAATGGAGCAAGCTTATTAATCTAATCTAGGCAAAGCGATTTGCTGGTGCAGGGGGTTCCTTCCTCGCAATATTGACAAAAGTTCTAAGGCCTTTTCGTTTTTTTGTTAGTTTAACTGTGCAATAAGTTCGTCAAAAACCAATTCTTTATCAATAAGATCATAAATAATTGTATTAAAAAACTGCTGTGTTGCGATGCTCATTTTAGAAGACTTCGGCAACACATTTATCTCAGCATCATTGTATTTATTCAAGCGATTTTTGTTAGTTTCTATCTCTGGCTGTTGCTGTGCAGCCGCTGCATCTAAAATTGCTGCTTCCATAAAAGGAACCTGGATCATTTTCTGCAATTCTGCTAATGACGTATAAAACAGTTCTTCTCCTTGTTGCTGTCGTTGCTGAATGTGCTGATTAACAACTTTATCGTCACAATTATTTCCTCGTCGCAAACTCGCGACCAAGGTTCGTGTATCTGTGATATTTTCCATTAAATTATTCTCCCCAGTATACAGAGAGACAGTGTAGCCCCGTTCAAATAAAAGATCAAAAAGGACCTTATTATGTGTATTAAGTTCGATCCAAAAACCTGAAATTGCCTTTTCATTTAAAATAATTGGAGTTGCCGTACTAATTTCCATACCTCCTGACTTTAAAAACCAATTTACCGGATCATGAGGAAGCTGTGTCACATCAGGAACTCCATTATCGCTATATTCTCGATCAAATTGAAAACGACTATTTCGAAGACGAGCATCTGCCCATAGTTGAAACGTTTTATTTAGCCTTAATTTTATTCCATGACCTATGTTCACAGGGGCGTAGTATAAAAAACTATCAATTATCGGTGAAATTTTTGTAATTTCCCCTACCACATTCCCATAGGTGCTAAGCGCTTCCTCGTTTTCTCGATCATCAGGTCGTCCGGCTTTCCCAAAAACAGCTCGTTCACAAATATTATACAATTCCTCATCACTATACTGTGAATATTCTTTTCTCCTGCGTGCCGCCTTAAACAAGGTCTCCACATCATCATCATGACTACCTATTTGTTGACTTGCTGAATCGGATGAACCTGCAGGTATTTCTATGGTTAACCAATTTAATAATGGAATATGATTCAATCCACGTGAAAGACTCGTTAACCACGAAATATTCGAGAATAATTTCGCTAACTTTAGCCAATTCATTAACATAACCAATGGAACCAATAAATATAGAGGTACAGATAATCCCTTGAATATAATATTTTTAAATTTATTTGTAGATTTCATTTCAGCGTTCTGTTGAGTATCTTTTAAAATACTTGCTAGTTTTTCAACAATTAATTCCTCTTGATTTTTTCTGGATTCAACTGCCAATTCCGTACGTGCCTGAGATGTATGCGCTTCGTTTGCGCTTTCTAATGCTTGCAAATTAGACGATTCAGCTTGTATCCCTGTTTTTACTGACGATACTTTGTGCGATACAATTTTGCTTTGCGCCTCATTAACAATTTGTTTGATATTACGACTCTGTTGTAACAAGCTTAAATCACGAGGGACTTTGTAAAAGTCTTCTTCAATTTTTTTAACATAAATATTTGCAACAGAGTTTGCAACTCGTACCTCTTCTTCCAAATAATTTGGCCCGTTTTCAAGATACTGGGGCACAGACTGAATTGCACTACGTGCAGCTTCCAGATTATCATTACCCAGCAATAAACTAAAGGTTTCAATATAAGGAATAAGCTTATGTTTACCAAAGAAACCATGTTCATATTTTTCAAGCAAACTGCTTAATACTGCTTGAATTTGATTACGTTCTAATAATCGCAAACCATATAAGCCTAATACATTATTAAAAACATCTTTGGGTTCTGCATCTATAATTGCCTGGATATTAAGTTCGTTAATATGCTTGCAATAATTAAGCATGGACAAGTCATAACCTGCACCTGCTAAATAGGGAAAATCAAGAGACATCGCATTTAACATGCGTAAATCTTCCATAAAATTACTCAGTGATTTAGCTATGCTAGTACCACTATGTCGGGTAAAGCGGCCATGCCCAGCTTCATGAAAAAGAATTTCAAACATTCTATCAGGATTATCATAATTAAGCTTGTTAAAGCCTATAGTATTGTCGCTTTCACTATAGAGCCCATCTGCGCCTGCATTCTGTTTGTTTTTTTTATTAGGATCAAACGAATAAAACCGAACAGGCTGTACTTTCCTTCCGTCTTTCGTTTGTACCATTTTTTCAGGCACAATAACTTTTGCCAACAGCTGAAAAACCTTAATGTTATCAATAGATTCCTGTTCTATAAAACCACGATAATCAATTGATTCAACACGCATGTCGCCAACATCTTTCAAATAAATAATACCATAAATTTGATGCAAAGCCTGATTTAGCGAAGTTCCGCGTTCAATCAACTTTAAGCATTCCAAAATTTGCCGTGTTGTTGGAATGATTGAACTATTTTTTTGTTTCAATTGTGAACGCAACCAGCAATGAAACTGGACAACAGCTTTTTTATCTTTATCAGACACGTGATTAAGCTTTTGCTCCATAACAATATTTTCAAATTCTTTTTGTGAATAATCCGGCAATACATGATAAATAGTTCGATTTAGTAATGCTGAAGACAACCTCTCTCGGCCTTTGTAATCTAACGAATTAATTGTCATAAACAAACCAAATCCTAATGCAGGATCTGTGAGTTTATCATTTAATTTCCCCTCTAAAATAGAAGTAGGCAAAAGATTGGCTTCACTAATAATCATTTTAAAACCAAATTTAACGGCTAGATCAACATCCTTAAATAGCGAATCATAATTTGGAGACGCATTTCGAGCAAAATATACTTTTTTATTAGACTGATATTCTACCTGTTTTTTTTGATCTAACTGAAGAAACTCACTATATTCAATATATCCTTTTGCGCGTAGAGTAAAAACAAGCAAGGCATCCTTGCCACGTCCAGAAGGACCTTCCCAAATAACTGCATTTTTTCCGTCACTTGTTTTTCCAGCAGAAATATCACGATCTTGATGATCTAAAAACTCTAATGTCGCAAGCATCATCTCTTGGCTACTTTTATTAAATACCAATTGATGGGCCTGAGTGTTCTGCTTCAGTTTTTCAATTACATTCTGAGTAGATTTTAATTTTTCTTCCCTTAGAGCAGGAAAATTAATACCATATTTAATAAACACTAATTTATCCAAGGCTTCTTGATGTTCAGAACTTAATCTTCCAACATAAACAGAATGAAAACTATTCATCATGTCATTGATATTGCCATCCCATTCAACTGGAAGTCGTCGACACATTTCTTGAATATCCCGCAACGAATATTCCTCTGGATTAGTTAATTTTAATCCTAATTGATGAAGCTCAACTATAGTTTTTGCTAACGCAGACATATCACCTGCAAGCTTTTTCTTGTGTAAATATTTCTCACTTACTAATTGCTCCAAAAACCCTATTTCAAAACTTGGAAAAAATACTGTTAAAAAATGCTCTCTCACAATTTTATGCACATTACGATTTGGCAACCGATCTTGATTGCCTGTAAAAATTACTTTATGTTGGTTGCTAAGTAAGATTTTTTTGCCATCTACGTATAAATACGGATGTTCTTCAAACAAGCCTCGCATAAAATCCCAAAAACCGTCTTTAGGTAAGTTTGATTCATCAACAAACAAAATACCTCGGGGTGCTTTTGCAAATCTTAAAATCTCTTGTACCGAGAATTCTGATTTTTCTTTTTGTTCGTTAAACAACATAAAACCAATGATATCTTTTGACGAAACATCACTTCCTGTAGTAATTGGACCAAAAACTTCTTTATCCTGACCTATTGTTTTATATCCCAACGTTTCCGCTATTTTTGTACAATTATAAGTTTTCCCAACACCTGGCGGCCCTTTTAAAAATAATGCTGGAAACTCTGTCAGAATTTTTGCTGCTCTACTAAAACTATGCTGCCATTCGTACTGAAATTGTTCAAAGTCTTTTTCCTTTCGATAATATAAAACTGGTGATTTTGCATTTTTGATAAGGTCTAACCCTTCATGATTTGACATTGAACCTGTAGCAGTAAAACGAACAGGAATATCTAATTGCTGAAGCAAATCAAAACTAAGCGTATCAATAGCTTGCCAATAATAATCGTCTAAAGTACCAGGTAAATTTTTTAATTTTTCTAATTTAACTTGATCAATCGAATGATCAGGCAAAAACGAAAACCCAAATTCATTTTTTACTTTAACACTTAAAAAAGAGAGAATGTCAGGCTGTTCATAATAATCATCCATAAATACATTATAAATAGCTCGATACCATGATTTAGCTGAAATTTTTTGTTGGCTAAAATCCAATTGCTTAAGTACATTTCGTACCCGACTCAAACTAAAACCAGTGTCTTCTTGATATTCCTTGTTCTTGGGCAACGGTAGACTTTCACAAGCTGTTTTCAAGTGAAGCAATTTATGCCAATCTGCAGAATTAAAATTAGGATATTCTTTTTTTAAAATGCTATAAATCTGTTGTTCATAATTATCATTATTTAAATTAACAATTGGCATCCACAAAGGCACTGTATTTTTACTATCTATGACGACAAGCCGCCCGCTTAATGTATTTAGGTCCACACGCACACCATTCATCATCACATAAGGATTCGGCATAAAAACAGAAGCCATAGCCTCAGCTAATTTTGGATTTCTAGATAAATCAGAAATCACAACTGTTTTGCCATTTTTGATTGCAGTGTAAATATCTTTGATATGGCATTCAAATTCATAAGAACCCTTGATTTTGCCAGTCACTTCTGTTTGAGAAAATATATTTCCAAATGATGTTTCGTTATTAATAAACAAAACTTCAGAAGATATTACATTTTCACGCAAAAGTGCCAAAGCTATTTCAGGGTCGTTATGATGGATTACTGCAATTTTTTGTAAAAGTGCTGTTTCCAAATTACATTCCACTTTCTGATACGGTTCTATTTTTTCGATACAATAACTACGGTAACAGTCTGGAATACTGGTATCATCAGAAATTTCGAGTGATATCTGATGTGGGCTATGCATAATTCGATGCCATGCCCATAACGGAATATTGCCAGCTATTCGCAAATTCAATTGATTTTTATCGAGTAAACCTGGCAAAAAAGACATTTTTTTGTTTTCTATGCTCACTGAACCAAATAGCAAATCCAAATTTTCATCATTAATAACATAATTCTCTGGTACAGGATCTGCATTGATTGAAGTGATTGTTTTATTAGAAACACCTAGATTGTAATTAGGTTCAATCAATTTTTCAATGTAAAACTGATCTCCCAATTGATAAGTACTGCCATAAAAATCAATAGATTTTCTATCTTCCAGATTATGTATAAATTGTCGAAAATAAGGATCGTCCCACAGTGCACCACTGATGCGCAAGGGTTTATTCGCTTTGATTGCTTTTATAAGTGGACCTTCAATAATTGAAGGCGTTCCATTCATCATTTTAATAGTGCCAATTAATTCCGGCTCCCAATTTGGAGAGCCAAAAAGCTCGGTATAGTCTACGTCTGTGGCTTCTGTTACAGCCATCAAACTTGACTCTGGCCGACTATATTCAGCAGAATAATGCCGATAACGTCCAATCAAGGCACTTGTTACGCCAGACCACTTGTTTTTATCATTATTTAGCATGCCAATAACTTTTAAGTTTTTACTAACAGTGCTGCCTTCAAACAGCTGATTATCTCCAAAAAGATCATTAATGCTTTCCATCATTTTTGGATTTGAATCTTGGTAATTAATAAGCAAAACACCGCCCTGTTGAATTAACTTTATGAGTGGGCCATCAGAAACAATCAACTCTCCTTTAGAAAATTTAATAGCACGAACCAGCTTATTTAAATCCTGAGTATTGCGTAAAGACACATACAAATACGGCGTACTCGTTAATTTGCATTCTTTTTTTACAAAATAGTCCAACCCTTCACTATCTTCTGTTAAAACTAACGAACGCGAATTTTTCAGAAACTCCAAATTTGGAAATTGCAGTGACATATTTTGGATTAGAGCAATACGTCTGAGGTATATCATGATTTTATTATACCCAACTTTAAAACTTCTAAACATTCATCTAGGGTTGCCCTATTTTTCACAAGTTAAACATCTCTTTCTTTCGCTGGACTATTTCAAAAAATCGGCGATATATTGACATACTCAGGCAACAACAATTTCGCCAGAGTTCGCGGGAACGCCACAAGGTTTTTATTCCGCAATTCAATAACAGGGGTGAGGATAATGACAACCGCTTTTGCTTCCAGTACTCAGGATATCCGCAATGTGTTTCAAAATGAACCGTCCTTATGTGATGTATCCTTTAATTTTGGACAATTAATTGCTGATTATAAAAAGTGGCGCAACCAACAACCATCAACACCTGTAATGACCCGTAATGTTGCACAACTCCTTACCACTAAGCCTATTATTTATGACCACGACCTATATTCCATGGAACCCACTGACTCGGAATATGCAGGAACGCCTATTCTTGAAAAACTATATTTCGAAGGCACACTATCTTGGCATGATACTGTTTTTTCCAGTAACCCTGTTGATAGCCACATAAGGAACCTTACCTACGCTGCCATTACATCAACAGAAATGGAACTGGATCTTCCGGAATTCAAAGCGCCACTACTTGATACCTATTCACTCAATATCGTTAGCATTGATCGCCAAGGCCGTTCATGGGAAGCGCGCTTTTTAGACCTTACGCGAGGCACCTTGCATATTCATCATTATATAAAAGAAACTGATGATATTGATGTTATTATGCTAACAGATAGTGATATAGATTTTAGCCATGAACTCGAAACAATGAGTAGCCAATTATCGGAATTAGCCAATTCTGGAAATTCTGAATTATTAGAAGCTTGCACGTACGTAGAAAGTGTTATTGAGAACATTTCTTCATAACACAAATAATCGAGAAATATCCCAGCATATTTCGCAATTATTAAAAACACACTAACGTTTCTTGAAAATTAGAACGCAAGGACTGAATATGTTACAATAATAACATCATGAAAGAATTTCTTTTAGAACATCCAAGCTATCATCGTACGCAACACGTTATCAACGCTATCCGTACCCATCATGCAATACACAAGGGCAAAGAACTCTTGATTTTATTACCCAATGAACACACAATCGAACGCTACAAAGAATTACTGGCTCAAGGCAACGGAATATGGAAAATCCCACCCATGTTCACTATTGAAAAATTTTGTACGTCTATTGTTTCAGCTCCAACCAACTCTATCTTATCATTTAGCCATCAACTTCATTTTATTCGACAAGCCATTCGAAAACTAAATAGCACAGATATCAACTGGATTCTTGATCATGATAACCTCTTAAAATCAATTGTAGACTTATTTACTGAAACCAAAACTTATGAAATGACGTCTACTCATTGGGCTTATCTTGCCAAACGATTTCCTGCTAATCTTACACTGCAAGATATTACAAAACTTTATACTTCGTATATTTCATCTATACACAAGGCTCAATTACTAGACTCTGCAGACATCTTACGTAAAGCAGCCATCATACTGAATCAATCCAAAGACTATCACGATACCTTTGTGATTATCGATGAATTTGTGAATTTAACCCCTTTACAAAAACAAGTTATCCAAGCAATTGTCACTCCAGCCAAAGATGTGATGCTCACAGCTCGACCTGCGAATGAAAAATATTTTCGGTTTGTGAATGATCTCGCAATATTTTATACATCATTAGTACCACACGAAAACATCCGAACATTTATTCAAGAATTACCAATAGACACGGGTACTCGCACATATAGAATTGATCACTTTAACAATCATGCAGAAATTGAATGGGTAGGAAAATTAATAGCTTCTATACCGTGTTCTTGTCAAGATATTGCAATTGTAGTACCGTCAGTTGCCGCGTATAAAAACGTACTCAATGCAGAACTTGCAAAATATTCATTACCTACGTTTTTTTATGAAAGCACTCCCTTACCAGAAAACCCATGGATTCGCTGGTGGATGACCTGGATTGATTGCGCAATTCATCCTAGTGACGAAGCCTATACCTCACTGCTTCAATCTGGAATTTGGCAAAAGCCTCATTTTTTTTCTACTCATGACATGCAGCAACTCATTCTAGCTGCACAAACACACGAACCAACAGGAAATGAAACCTTAGAAAATATCCTTATTGAACTAAAAATTCTCGCTTCTGCAAAATCATACACTGATTGGCTAGATCAAGTTGCATCTATGCCAGAGCGTTTAAAATGGGTACATCATTTACTAAACCTACCACTATCTACTACACATTATAGCCAACATATTGCAGCTTATCGTGAATTTATCCTTTGTCTAGATGAAGCACGTATTGCAGCAAAATGGTTTAAAGGAACTATTGCGCTATTTGAACATGAAATTCTTCGGCCCATTTTAACCTTTAAACGGTATCGTTTGCGCACGCGTCACCGCAATGTAATTTCAATTATTGACCCTAGCTCCTACCGTGGAATGACGTTTGATACTGTCATTATGCTGGGAGTTGTTCATCATCATTATCCACATTATTTGCAAGAGCATCTTTTTCTAAAAGATAACGAACGACGATGGTTAAAAAAAGAAAAAGGTATAACATTGCCAACACGAAACGATTACTATACTGAAGCAGAATATTTCTTTTTTAATATACTCTATTCGGAAGCAACCAATATCTATATATCAACCTACCGTTATGCGGATAATGGAAAAACAGTAATGCCTTCATTTTACCTAGATACCTTTTCAGCAAACCATTTTATTTGGATATCAGAACAAGAATGGAACTCACACTATTATAATGACACAGACTATAACATTGCTCAAATAATAGTTCAGTGCAGTTTAGAGCCAAATACCGGATTCAATCCAACAACTCATCCATCACTGTTTTCAACAACTAGCCAACAGATTCTTAAAAAAATAACAACATTTTCACCTTCTGCATTAGAAATCTATGCTGCATGTCCCTTTCAATTTTTGATTCAACGCTTGATCCAGCCAATACAAATCGAAGATCCTCTTTCGCCAAAAAATTGCGGCAACTTCTTGCATGACGTTCTTTATCGATTCATGACACTTTTACAAACCAAAAATATAGCTTATCGCTCAATTAACCAACTGCAAATTCTCAAGGAATTCCATTCCCTATTTAATCAACAATTTAAGGAATTTTTCAAGGATGTTGAATCTCATATTGCAGAATTCGAATATCATCGCTTACTGAAGCGTATATTATTTTTTCTAACTAATGATATTGCAAAAACAACACAACGCCAGGCATCACCTTCCTTAGTTGAATTCGGATTTGGTGGAATTAATAACCCGTTCGTGTTAACGCTAAGTCCAACAGTAACAATTGCATTAAAAGGCCGAATTGATCGAGTAGACGAAACCAACGACAACTATGCAATTATTCGAGATTATAAAAGTTCATCCTCTCTGATGGGAAAAACCGCTTTTGAACACGGCGAAATCCTTCAATTACATATTTATGTCGAAGCTATACGCCAATTAACTGGGAAAAAAGTAATTGCTGCAGAATACGCATCACTACGAACTGGAAAAACAAGCACGGTTATGTTAAATGAACCTTACCTCAATGGTATTGAATCTCATTGGAAAATTGAAACATGGGATGCATTTCTGGCCGATACACTCGTGTGGCTTAACACGTATATTCAACGAATTTGGACAGGAGATTTTGCTCCAATTACAGGCACACAATGCCGCACATGTGATTACAAAGATTTATGTTAAATTTATCGTTTTTTAAATCGTAATTTTTTAACATTTCCAGAAAATGTGATCCGCTTATTCAAATTAAATAAAATAACAACAATCAGACCAATTGCTAATAACTTAACTAAAAAGACATTCCATAAAAGTATTTCCACACCGCAAAATATAATAATTGAACTCATAACCATACCTAAGCCTGCAACACCACAATACGACAGATAACGTAACCAAAAATCATCAGTTGTTTTAAAATTATAATTCAAATTTAACAAAAAATTATTAGTCATCCCCAAAAAAGCACTCATAATATTTGAAAAATATATATTCCACTGCAACACATGAACCATTAGAAAAAAAGCACCAAAATCAATAAAAAACCCGGAAAAGCCAATAATCGAATATAAAATAAACTGTCGATTTTTTTTCATGACTGCTGTAACTCTTTTTTTCATTATATTTACCCTTTAATTACTTAATTAAGCCGCGAAATTACGGTTTTTTATTGTTAATAATTCATCTGGAATTTTAAACATCATTGTTTCTGATTCATGAATTGCTTGACTTCCAACTGGATCATATTTTAAAATTACTGATTTTTGCCCACAAATTAAAAAATTCAAAACACAATCATACGACAAATTCATCATCTGACGAGTAAATGATTGATCCATTGACGATAAATTTGTTGACATTTTATTGACCCGTTTAGTCCACATTTTGATATTATTCAATTCAATAGACTTTTTATAGATATATTTTTTAGTTCGAAAAAAATCCCATTTTTTTTTGAGTGTTTCATTCAAAACCGCATCATCATGACTATGCCGAAGATTAATCAAATCTTGACCATGACGAAACGAGCTTTTGTCGACCAAAGCGTCAGCCAAAACTTCCCAATAAACATGTCCCAATTTTTTACCTAATCGACGCTGTTTTATATTCAGTGGAATATAATAATTATGCGCAATCACGTCACCTGCAAGATGAGACAAATATCCCCACACAAATGCTTGCTGAGCTGGCAACGATGCATGTTCAAACAATGCAAAGCCAGTATCCCAATTATGACAATGATGTTCATGTGGCTTATTCCCTTTTCCAATAAAAATATCAGCTGCAATCAACCCATACAAATAATCCAAGGGATGAGCTTGGATCAACGAAGCAATCACAGGACTAATAAGATCCAATGACATTAAAATTCGACTACCCTGCGCTAAATGCACACCTGGCCCCCAAGCAACTGCTGCCTGTGGCGCCAAGAAAAGCAAACTAAGGAAGATGACGCTGAATAATATCATAAAGCAAAGAAGTTACCTGAGTGCTAGCTTTTTCTTCTGGAGTTAGTTGTTGCAAAAAAGTAATTGAAACCGGACGCTGATACAAAAACAAACTTCCTTTTGGATTAACTAAAACACTCCCACTAATCACAACTGGCACAACAACAGCTTCCGTGTGTTTCAGCAATAACTCGAGTCCCTTTTTAAATGGACGCATTTTACCATCTATTGAACGTGTTCCTTCTGGAAAAATGATGACAGATTGTCCCTGATTAATCCGTTCAATAACAGCTTTCATATTTCGTACAGCTTCGCGTCCTCGCTGACGATCAACGATCATTTGCCCTGAGATTCTCATTGTATAAGCTAAAACAGGAACCTTGTATAACTCGCGTTTAGCAATAAATACTGCATTTCGAGGAATAGCACCAATTAAAAACAAAATATCCATATTCGACTGATGATTTCCAACAAAAATAACAGTTTTATCCATAGGAATATTTTCAGTTCCACTCACCTGAATCTGAAACCGACACAATCGACGAATCCATAATGCCAGAAACCGTCCACCCAACTGAAATTCATAGCGAAGATTCTTAGATACAACAGCGCGTAAGTATGCCATAAGTACAGCAGTAACATAAACGCTCCCTAATACAAAAATAAACCATAACGTAAATAAAAAAGCCATGAACTTATGCTGGCTTAATCTCAAATAAATGCTCGCCATATTCAACTGGATTATTTTCTTGAACCAAAATTTTTGTAATCAAAAAATCAAAGGGAGCATTCAGCGTATGCCGAATATTCATTGCTTTAATAATACATAAAGGATCCCCTGTTTTAACCAATTGACCTTCAGCAACAAAAGTCGGATCCGAACTTTTCGCATTTAAATAAAAAACGCCTACGCGATCAGCAGTAAAATACTGTTTTAGTTCATCAATTATTTTTACATCATCAGACGCTACAACGGGTTGAATCTCTGCTTTTGTTGAAATATTTTCTACTGGTACACCTAACGGTTTTTCAATTGAAATTTTCAAATCTTTACTTTCAAAATCTAATCCAGAAATTCCAGACCGTTTAACTCTATCTACAAATGTTTTAATTTTTTGAAATTGCATAAAAACCACCTCATATTAATTTGCTTTAATATCAATATTTATAACGTTAGGGAGCTTCCCTCACTTTCATGAAAGATTGATTAAGTATACCATAACTCATTCATTTAGCGAACAAATTTGCCCAAACACAGCCCAAGCTTTTTCCCTGAATAACCTTGAATATCCAAGGTCATAATACATGCATTCATTGTAAACCCAGTATCAATGATATCATCTAACAAAATAAACGCATTTTTCTTGCCAATAGGCAACATCATTTTATCGCTAATATCAATTGACGCCAAATGATCATCCAGACTGGGTAACACAGATTTAATATCACGAAATCGACTTAGCGCCTGCAATGTTTTACAGCGAATATTCGGATGGCTGGCAACATAAATAGCCAACAAGTGCTTTAAATCGACTTTTTTATAAGGAAGTTTCTCTAACCGATAAGGTACTGGAACAAGATACGTTACCGGTTGATTCAAAAACGCAAGTTGCGTTTGAATCAAGTCAACAACGACTAAGCCTAAGCAACGAATCGCAGATTCATCATCATTTCGCGCAGCTTCAAGAGTTTGACTTAGAACAGTATTTACATGATCTTTGTTAACATTGCGACGCAACCAATCTGCGTTGTACACAGTGCCAACAGCATAAATTAGCGGATGAGCATGAACTGTTGTAATGCCAGCAAGTAACTCTTTTCGTGTAACCTGATATTGCCAGTCGTCTTCGGCTCGATAAAAATAAAAATCATTAAACTTGGGAATAACCCAACTCCTTAAGAACCATGGGATTATGTCGCCATTTCTTTTTTACTTTAACATGCAACATTAAAACAATTTCACCTTCCAAATATTCTTTTAACGTTTTTTTTGTAAATGATTTAATTTGGTTAATTCGTTTACCTTCATTACCAATAAGAATAGCTTTTTGACCTTCGGTTTCTACCAAAATTGTTGCATGAATTTCTGTACGATTGAGCCCTTCTTTATATTCGTCAATCAAAACAGCAGTCGCATGCGGGACTTCGTCCTCCGTATTTTTAATAACTTGTTCCCGAATCAATTCGGAAGTAAAAAACCGCATATTAGTATCAGAAACCTCATCTGAGGGATAAACCAACGGTGCTTCAGGCAGCAGCATAAACATTGCAGTTAGCAAACGATCCCGATAAGCCTTGTCTAAAGCTGACAGTTTAAATTCCTTATGAAATTTCACACAGGTCAAATATGCATCCAAATTTTCCCGATGAACTAAGGGATCAAACCGATCCATTTTATTAATCAACAAAAATACAGGTTTCTTAATTTTCTTAACTAACGAAATAATCATTTCTTCTTCATCACCAATTTCACGCGTAACATCAACTAAATACACAACCAAAGCAACATCTGCATCATGCAATGTGCCACGCGCAGCATGATTCAGCAAACTACCCAACGCATGCACATCCCGATGAATCCCGGGAGTATCCAAAAAAATAATTTGTCCGCGCGAATCTGTAAAGATGCCTTTAATAACGTGTCGTGTTGTTTGGGGAAGCGGTGTAGCAATAGCTATTTTTTCATCAAGCAACATATTCAGAAGCGTAGATTTCCCAACATTGGGTCGCCCAATAATAGCAACACATCCGCAACGAGTAACACCTAATGGCAAAGCAGTCATGAATATCGCCTTATTGAATATCGTATAGTCATTTCGTAAATCCTTTTTATAAAATTATAGCATTCAATGGAGTAAGCGCAAACTAAAGATGCAAATTTAGCAAGGGCGATTCGCCAATCACCCCTTTTGTATATCAAAATAGGTATCTAACTAATAATTGTTATTACTTCTTCATAAAGTAATGGCAAAAATTTTTGCTTAAGTCTAAATTTTGTCCCATGATTGTGCCCTGTTCTAGCATCAAAATCAACTAATAAAACACCTTTTTCAAGAGCATCAAGCAATCCAGAAAAACGAAATTTTCTAAGCATTTGAACATTGTTATACCAATAATATTCTTGAAAATTTTCATTTTTTACCTCTGCTTGCACATAAAAACAATTGAGTAATTTTGTCCCTGCCTTATATTCTAAGTCATCAAATCCCCAATAGGGTTGAGGACTTAATTCACCTAAACCAATTCTGTTTTTAACTGAAATTAACCAATTTGAATGTTTTTCTGATACCAATTTCGAATCAAAAGAAATAAGTACTTTTTCTAATTCTCTATTAATTTTAACAATAAACCCTCGATCGCTATTTGTTAGTCCATGTATTGTCTGCCTAAAACTCATTTCATTTAAATCATATTTTCCGCCTGCCATTTTATGTGTCCACCCATATTGCGGCAATAAAACTTTAGGAACAAATCCTACCGCACGAGGGGAAGGTTCTATATGAAATAGTGTTATTAACGAACTCGTATTTGCCCTCTGAGTTTTTAATTCCCATTCAGCTGCATTGGGTATAGGTAAATTATTTTCTGCTATTCCTAAATAATCTTCTAATGTATTACCGATGCCGCCATGATTACCATACCTTCCATTTTTTACCCATCCTATCTCAGATAATTCTTTTAACTTTTTTATAAGTTCTTCTTTTGTGTAAATTTGCATGAACTATATTGATATTAATGCTGGTTGAAAATAATCAGGAATTCTTTCTTTTTTAGTAATACCACCATTTTTTAATCTGTTTTTTGCCATTTCACAATATTCTTTTGAAATATCAATTCCAATATATTTTCTGCCCAAATTTCTTGCTACAATTGCAGTTGTTCCTGATCCCATAAATGGATCGATCACAACATCTGCTGTTGACGAGCTAATGATTCTATCTATTAAAGAAACAGGAAATGCCGCAGGGTGCGGATTATTCATTTCCTGAGTAAACTCCCATACATCACCATAAGAATTTGCTTTTGATGCTAGCTTAAACTTTTTTTTAGCAATAAGGTAAATCACTTCATAAGTAGGCAAAAAATATCCTAAATTGAAATTGATTCCCCCTTTCCTGCGCCATATGATAATTTGTCTAACAGGAAACCCATTAACTATGTCTTGTCTATCCTGTAATAGTCCGTTTTGAACACGCCATTTATGATTGTAAAAAATTGCCCCATCATCAGTAAGAATTCTCATCATTTGGGTTAAACATGTGCGCTGCCATTCTACATACTCACTGTGCGGCATATTATCATGATGCTCACTATAACCATTTTGTAATGCTGCATTTGCCCACTTGCCGCCTCTACCGTCTTTCATTCCATTGCCTGTTGAATTTTTCAAGTTGTACGGAGGTGAAGTAACTACTAATCCAACGCTATTGTCAGGAATTATTTTCATTATATCTATACAATCTCCACATATAATTTTATTTATAAAATCAGCAGTCCATATCATTACTATATTTCCTTTATTGAACATTTCGCCAGAAACAGCAGATAATTCCGATTATCGATCACTCTATTTCAAATCATAAAAAACTAATCTGAATAAATCTAACATATCTGCTAACATCAATCAATAGATCCATATTTTGTTAACAGCTCTTTTTTAACAATTAAAAATTAGGTTTTTAATTATATTTTTAGTTGATACGTGTTTTTATCCCAGCTAAGTAGAACTCGATATAAACTTAGGCAATAATCCAGATTATAGGGAAGCATTAGTGCGCCTTGCCTATAGTGCACTAACTTGCCTAAACAACTAAGACGCTACGCTCATTTTGCTAATAATCGTTTAATCTCTAGGACTTCTTGTTCTATGTTTTTCAGCTTCGCATCATAAGAACTTTTTTGTTCATAAATAGGCCAATCCCAAGCTGCCCTCAGCACCTTCAACAATTTCTGGAACAATAGGACGAATCAAGGCGGCAGCCTTGGCAGAGCTCGGAACCCCATGGGAATGCTAAAGTAGTGAAAAGGAAAAGTAGCAGGAGAAAAAGTGGCTTATATAGTTTCATTAAAAATTCAAACTGTTACCATCAATTGAGATAAAAAATCAATTACTTTCGACGCTATTTCAAAACAATCTTTTGCATCACTTAATTCAACGTGATCTCCAGTTGGATATCGTAATACGGGATAAAGCTCATCCAGCCGCTGAACTCCGGAAGCCAACGTTTTCAAAGACGGATTAGACTCAACAGCCAAGCTTAACAATTTCATTAATCCATGTGTTTTTTTGATCTGAATATCATTAAATATTAAATAAGCTTTAAGCATTTTCTCAATTGCTTGGTGACTTTCATAAACAGATACAGCATGAACTGCTCGATTTGACGTTAAGAGTATTTCTGCAGATTCCAAATCAATTTTGGCACGATCTATCCATTCAGAATACTGGTTGGCCATAGATCAACTTCCCTTCCTTTTTTATTGACTGAAAAAAATAGTTAGTTTGAATTCGATTTAATAAATCTGATTTAGAATATGCTAACAATTCTAAATCATAATTCCTAGGAAATAATTCTAAAGAAATCTGCCGACTAACCTGTTTGGGATCTTGCCCATCATCAACCACCAATAAAATATCATAATCACTATCATTGGAATGCAATCCTGTAGAACGACTGCCATACAAATACGCAGAAAGCAATGATTTATTTTTCATAGAATTAATTAACTGTTCCATAACTTTTGAATGTGTTATTGAATCTGTCATAATTAATGGCTCCTTTCTCCCGCGAGTAGCGTACCATATTTACATTGTACATGGCTACGTCCTCTGAAAAGCCAATTTACCGTCGATCAATTTTATGGGGGAGCTCCAGACCGATGCCTACAAAAGCAGGCTTGTCACAACGCAGAGTTGAATGGAATATTCAACAATTAAATAGGTCACCTAAAATGCCTATTTAGCTAATAACCGTTTAATCTCTAGAATTTCTTCTTCTACGGTTTTTAGCTTTGCGTCATACGCAATTTTTAGTCCCTTGATCTCTGCATTCTTGCTGGCTAGCTCGGCATCCTTTTCCACTTTCAGTTTTTTAATCTGATACTGCTGATCGGTAATCTGCACCTGCTGTTCCTTGATCGCTTGTGTCAGCAGAGCAGTAATGGGAGCATACTGCATAC
>CAYUBI010000042.1:13661-19707 GCA_964443005.1 uncultured Candidatus Marinamargulisbacteria bacterium | reverse complement strand
CTCGGGTGTTTAATATTCCTTTTCGTCGACGGTTTCGCGATTCAAGCTGGGTTAAAATTTTCTGTTTGATAGTTTTGGGGAACTTTAAAAAACGCAGAATCGTGAGCGGGTCCCATGAAATATCGTGTAACAATAATTTTGTTCTTTCGTCACCTTGATTGTGTGGCCAGTCCAATAAAACTGCCCAGCGGCGGCCAGGTGATGATTTTTGGCACTTATATATGAGTTGCTTGAGAAATAATTTTCCATAATCTGAATGGTTTTCGATAGTTGACAATTGGGGAAACATAAATGGCAGTAATTTGCTTTTTGTTAACAGCTCGAATCCTTTTTTAGGATTTATGCCACTCATGATTTTGATGAGTTCATCCCGAATTCGCTCCATGGATAGTTGCATTTTAAATTTATCAGGTTGAATTGCGCTGAATGTATTGTTTTCAATATCGAAATTCAATTCTGAGGCTAGGCGAATTGCACGAAACATACGAAGGTTATCTTCTTTATATCGTTCGATTGGGTCTCCAACTGCGCGAATTAGATGATTCATAAGGTCATTCTGCCCATTGAATGGATCAACTAACTCATTAGTTATTGGATTATACGCTATTGCATTAATGGTGAAATCTCGTCGACCTAAATCTGTAATCAAATAATCAATAAATTTAATATTGTGAGGTCGTCGGCCATCATAATTGCTTTCTTGACGATACGTAGTGATTTCGATAAGTTTTTGACGATATTTCACTGATACTGTGCCATATTTTAATCCAGTTGGGATGACCCGTGAAAATAGTGGCGTAATTTGTGTGGGTGTCGCATTTGTCGCAATATCAAAATCTCGGACAGGTAACTTTAGTAAGAGATTTCGTATGGAGCCGCCTACAATGTAAGCTTGAAATCCATTTTCTTGAAGCCGTTTAACTACTCTAATAACCGAATAAGGAATTTTGTCTTGTAGATTCATATTCAGGATTTGTTTGCCTATAGCGCATGTCGGCGTCATTCAGGTATCATTGATAACTATGCATTCCAGTCATTAAATAATTAACTCCTAAAAATGTGAAGACTGCGACTAAAAATCCAATAATAGCAATCCACGTAGTTGCTTCAGCTTTCCATCCACGTTGTAATCGCATGTGCAAGTAAAGAATATATACAAGAAAGGTAATCAGCGACCAAGTTTCTTTAGGATCCCAGTTCCAATATGTTCCCCAAGCTCTGTAAGCCCAGATAGAGCCAAAAATAAGTGCTCCGATTGTAAAAACTGGAAGGCCAATCGCAATAGATTTATAAGTGAGTTTGTCGAGTATTTCCTTTGTGGGAAGGTTTTGTGTGAATTTTTCAGGGAAAGATTTTTTAATGTGATATATAATACTACATACAAAAGCAAAGCCAAATGCCGCTTCTCCGATAATAGCCATGCTAACATGTAGTTTTAACCATAGGCTTTGTAGCGCAGGTGCTAGTGGATGAATGGCAGAGGGATGTAGCGATGCAAGTGAAATAAATATTAGCCCAATTGTTGCAGTAATTGCTGTAATAATTGGCTGTTTGTGGCGATATTCAGCCAGAATTGCGGTCAAGATGATTGTCCATGAAAAAAATGAAAGTGCTTCGAATATAGATGCAATAGGAATGAATCCTGAGATTTTCCATCGAAGTGCAAATGCGAGTGTATGTAAAATAAATCCGATAACTGTAACCCAATAACTAATTATATTAAGTTTATGTTTTTGAAGAAGAAAGAATGAAAAATAGAGGATGACTGCACAAAGATAGATAAAAAATGTACTTTGATATAGTATTTGCGATACAATAGTCATAAGGTTTCCTTTCTTGTTTTTGGAATAGTTAATATAATAATCATGCCTATGCCCATCATACCAAATGCCGCCCAAATCAGCATAGCCCCTGGATCGCGTGCCATTGTTAGTTCTGAATAATATCTTTCGGTAGAAAATAAAACTGTCATATTGCCAATGATTGCCCCTGCTTTCGGCGTGGTTTTGTTGGATTTTCGAACATGAAGTTCTATGGGATCTTTGCCTGGTGCTTGAATTAATAATTCTATCATTTTTCCATAACCAGATTGATAAAACGTGTACCCATCCAGACCTAGTGGGTCATTCACTTGAATGGTTGGTGTAACTACTTTTTGATCCATACGGAGAACTGAGAGCTGACTTTGATATGATTTAATTGAACCGTCTGGATACTTGAAAATATTAAATTGATTGAGTTTAATTTGCGTCCCAGTTGTTTCAATTTCAAAAATATTTCCTTCTTCAAGAATAATCGAACGAGATTCTGCTGTATATTTTGTAATTATGCAGCCTAAAATAATGAGTAATATACTAATATGAATCAGTTGTACGCCAAATGATCGAAGAAGTTTGTAAGAGATTTTTTTGGTTATTAAAAGGGTACTGACTAATTTGAACACATGACCAAAAGTACAAATAAAAATGTTTAAAAATAAGAGAATCGTAAGCATAATAAAAACTGATGCAGTTACGGTTGTGAAAAATGGTGCAAATTTGTTGCTAAGATGAGCGCCGATTGTTGACTCTATAGTCAAAAAAAGAATCATTGCAACCAAAAGAATGATCGCAACTTTCATTGAAGAGCAAATGCGAACGAAATCGTGCCACATGGTTTTATATTCTATCGTATATATCATATTTTTTGAATTCAAGTTTTGATATGATTTTGAATGAAATGTTTTATGGTTATTATCGATATGTTTGATATATTTAGAAAATATCATTTGCATTGCGTTAATAGCAATAGTATAATTTTTTATTTTAGAATTGCGAGGTAATTGATGAAATACAAAAAAATAATTTGCAGGCCTCTTAGATTTATTCCTTTTGCCCCTATTTTTTTCGCTTATTTTTTTTATGCTATTTTTTCTGTTTTTTCGTTTGGCTTACCTGTTGACAATTTCGAGACAGGTACTTTAACAAATCCTATTAATAAAAATGACTGGAAACAATCTGATCGTGCTGTAATGTCGTTATCTACAATCGATTCAATAGGTCAATATTCACTGCGGGTTTCTGGCTCAGCAGTCAATTATTATGTTGGTTATGTTAGTTCATATCAAGGGTCAGTTAATGGTTATGGTAACGTTCCGCCGGATTGGAATTTTCGATATGTTAATGTCATGGTTAATAACCGTGGACGTAGTGGTGATAAGGTTAAAATTGAACTTTTTGATAATAATGCAGACACGTGGGAAGTACAAATTGGAACAACAACCAGTAAGTTTTATTATGAGTTTCCAATGTTGTGGACAAATCAATGGAAAATGATTTCGATTCCCATGAGTCTTTTTGCTTATGATCGTATTGCAGGTGGCGGCGATGGAATATTGCATTTGAATCATAGGACTGTATTGGTTCCGGATGGTTGGGGCGGAACGTATCCATTGTATTATCCTGGGATTTTGATGATTGGGTTTGCAATTAATTCTTTGCAAGCGACTGGCATTATTCAAACAGATTTAGATAATCTTGAAGTTTCTGATAGTACAGGTTTTGCTGATTCTGATATTGATGGTTTGCCTGATTCGTGGGAGATAACCTATTTTGGAAATTTAGCACAATATAATGGTGCAGATGATCCGGATATGGATGGCTTAACAAATTTGCAGGAATATATTAATGGAACGAATCCTTTGGTGAAAAATATGTTTCCAATGATTGATGATTTTGCAAATAACGGCATTATTAACTCGTCAGGTTTAGCTTGGTCAGTTGGCGATGGCATAAATCGATCGTTTTCTACAATTGTGACTCATTGCATGGTCATGAGTGGACCTGCAACTGGATATTATTCTGGTTCAGTTGGTGCGTATATTGGCGATTCGACTGCAGATTGGGGACAGTATTCGTCAATAAAACTGATGTTATGGAATGGGGGACAAGCTGGAGATCGAATCACAATTCAATTAACAGATAATGATACGAATGATTATGCCGGAGACAGTGGAGATGATGTGTGGGAATTCACTCAAGTTGTTAATAATTCGGGTGAATGGAATTATTATACAATTCCTTTTAGTCAATTTAAGTTAGTTACAGTATCTGGTGGTGATAAAGTGTTGAATTTATCGCCTTCGGGTGGATATCCTGGAGTGGTATATATCAATTTTGTGAATTTGTCTGCTACGCCAACTGGAAATACTCGTATTGCAATTGCGAATTTAGAGGTTTCGACCGAAAATACTAGTTTAGATTCTGATGGAGATGGATTACCGAATAATTGGGAAATATTTTTTGGATTAGATCCGAATAGTATTCTGGGGGATAATGGGTGGGACGGCAATCCTGATCATGATGGATATTTGAATATACGAGAATATTTGTATGGGTTAAATCCTGTAGAACGTAATCCGTATTTCCCAGTGATTGATGATTTTGAAGATGGAAATTTTATAGCTAATCCGGTTTGGATTCCTACTGCCAGCGTTGTGATGGCTATGATTACCTCAGCTAATGGAGCTATTGGGAACTATTCTGTACGTATCAGTGCTTCTACAACTAATTACTATGCAGGCATTGCAACAACGTATATTGGTTCGCCTCAGTTAGATTGGTCTCAATATGGATATGTGAAATTAATGATTAATAACCGTGGACACAAAAATGACATTCTTCGGGTATCGGTATACCAAAATGAAGCTGCTAAATGGGGTGTTAGTATTAATGAGACAGATTCGTTATTTGAGCATAATATTCCAGTTGTAGAAACCAATAACTGGAATGAGTATATTATCCCGTATCTTACGTTTATTCATGTTAATTCATTAATTGGAAGCGATACGTTAACGGGTCGAATTATTAGTCGTAATGGCGTGTTATATCCTGGCGTCTTAATGGTAGCTCTGTCTTTAATTCATTCGAATTCATCTAATGTCAATATGAGTATGGATGTGGATATTCTAATGGTGACTGGCTCGATGAATATTGCTAGTGCAGGAGATGGATTACCTTATGCATGGAAACGTGCTATGGGCCTTGATGCTAATGATATATCTGGAATTAATGCAGCAGGTGCAGATCCAGACGGAGATGGCTATATAAATTTAGAAGAATACCAAAATAAAACGAACCCTCTTTTGTTTGATTTTAATCCAATTACTATGGACTTGAAGGCAGGATTTAATTTAATTAGTTTGCCCACATCACCGGATTTAACCGCAGCACAATTGATTGCTGCAGTAAATGCTCAAGGTGGAAGTGTTGCAGCTGTTTATGGCTGGGATATTATAAATTCTCAATGGAGCCAATTGAGTACTCAGAAAATTTTTTATGGGCATGCATATCTTTTGGCGTGTAATACGGATTCCTTGTTTTTGCCGCCTGGAGTAGCCGTTCCTTTGGCTCAGTCAGTATCCATAATGGGATCTTCTTATAATTTTTTTGGAGTAAATGTGGGCGGGCCTTATACTGCAAAAACGTTACTTGATGATATTAATGCTCAGGGTGGCAATGCAACTACGGTTTATGCATTAACTTCTGGGGGGTGGACATCATGGAAGCCATCCTTTATTGGAATTGATCCTTTTAGAATTTCTCGATTAAAAGGCTTTGTGGTTTATTCTACCGGAAACAGTACATGGAAAGCTCATTAACTATATACATATATTTTGATCGTTTATGGACACGCTCGAGTGAATAAACGATAATATGGTGTTAATATCGAAAAAACAGAGTGGGATAAAATTATTACGATTACGATATCTTATGAAGTCATCTTGAATAAGGGAAAGTTTTGCAAAGGAGAAATATGATGAGTAAGCAGCTAAGGTCTCAGTTGTTTTTAGGTGTTCTTTTTTTATTTGGAATGACAGGGGAAGTGAATGCCTCAATAGTAACATATCCACAAGTTGTTAATTTGGGGGCAGCATCACCTACTGAAATATCAGCTATGTGGCATTCTGCTGCTTATGAATCTGGGTCCATTAAATATGGAACGTCAACGACGAATTTAAATCTTCAAACTGTAAGTGATAATGCTTCGAATCATTATCTTTCGTTCA
>CAYUBI010000042.1:0-13561 GCA_964443005.1 uncultured Candidatus Marinamargulisbacteria bacterium | reverse complement strand
TTTGTTAATACTTCAGGACAATTAGCTGAACATACGTTTCCGCTTTCTACACTTGGGAAGCAGGTTGGTATTGAAATCGGAGATATGACGTATCCGATTGTTGAAAATTTTGATCGAGGAAGTTTGTTGTCGCCAACATGGGATGTTGCTGGCGGAATCGTTATTAATTTGATATCGTCTTCGAATGGTGGAATTGGTGAATATTCATTACGAGCTTCTGGTGCAGCAACTGGTAACTTTTATTCTGGATATGCCACTGCTTATATTGGTAGAGGTTCTCAGGACTGGACTAGGTATACGTATTTAAAGTTGATGTTAAATAATCGTGGAAATGTAGGCGATAAAATAACATTAGCTATTTTTGATAATGATAATCCAGATTACAGCGGATCTGTTGGCCATGATGAATGGACATACACGTTGCCGATGTATTGGACAAATCAGTGGCGTGAAATATATATTCCCTTAAATGCTTTTGAAAAAGATAAAAGCGTAGGAAACGGTGATGGAATATTAAATTTGGCTCCGAAAGTAGACGCTATTTACACTTATCCGGGCGTATATTCTGTTGGTATTTCCTTTGTTTCTCGAACTTCAACAGGTTCAGTTACTGTTGATATTGACGAACTGTTGCTTACGAATCGAACGTCAACAACGGATGTTGATTTGGATGGACTGGCTGATAATTGGGAATATGCATATTTTGGAAATTTAACACCAACAACGAATGGTAATCCGGATCATGATAAATATTCTTATATATATGATTTTTTGAA
This sequence comes from uncultured Candidatus Marinamargulisbacteria bacterium, assembly GCA_964443005.1. Taxonomy (GTDB): domain Bacteria; phylum Margulisbacteria; class Riflemargulisbacteria; order GWF2-35-9; family CAYUBI01; genus CAYUBI01. Next base: position 12,785 of record CAYUBI010000042.1, on the reverse strand, counting down.
TTTACAAGAACAGCTGAACGGAACGAATCCGGCGCAGCCGAATATTTTTCCGACAATCGAGAATTTTGAGAATACAGGAATTGTATGGACAACAGCAAACAACCTTAATAAATCTAGTGTAGTATTTTCGAATCCTAGTATTAATAACGCGATGAGATTAACAGGAACAGCACCAGGCGCCTATTATGTGGGTTTCGCTGGCGCTGATATTTCCGATCCCATGGCTGATTGGAGTCAGTATCGTTCGTTAAAATTTATGGCGTTTAACTCTGGGAAGCTTGGCGACCAGATTAAGCTACAAATTACAGATAAAGATGGTGACAAATGGGAATTTGCTCAAGTCATGAACGCAACAACTGTAGGAACTTGGAACTATTTTACCGTGGTGTTAACTCGAAATCTGTTTACTAATGCAAATTTGTCAGGCCCAAATACTTTTGATTTTTCACCCTCATCGAATGGTGCTCCCGGTGTGACTTATTTTGGTCTCTCATTAGTTTCGAAAACGCCGACCGGAACGGTGGACATGGTTGTTGATAATTTTGAATTATCTACACAGCCGATTAGTAACGATGGGGACGGTGATGGTTTGATGGGTGACTGGGAAGCCGCGAACGGATTAAACGATTTTTCGGCAGCTTCTCCAAATGGAACTAATGATGATCCTGATGGTGACGGTTATACCAACCTTGAAGAACAATCCTTTGGGTTTGATCCTCAGGGGCGGAACCCCTATTTCCCAATGATTGATGATTTTGGCGATTTGAATTATACGAAAAATCCAACATGGAATATTGCTGGTGTTAATCCATCGATATCGGGTACGCCTGGAAATTATGCCTTAACAGTAACGGGTTCAGCAACTGGTAATTATTTTATTGGTTATGCTAGTACGTATATTGGAAATAGCTATTTTGATTATACGCCTTACAAGTATTTTAAAATGGTTATTAATAATCGTGGAAATGCGGGTGATAAGATTAAGATTGAAATTTTTGACAATCATGCTTTAACTTGGAATGTAAATACAAATGTTGGTGGAACGTCGGAAAAACATGTATTTGAAACGACGATATCCAAAGGCCAAAAAGAATTGGATATTCCGTTTACTGCTTTTTCTGTGACTGGGAATAGTTTGGGTGGACAATTAAATTTGGCGCCATCGCAGAATTTTCCAGGAATCATGATGATTGGTATTGCTTTTATTTCTGCTGCACCTACTGGTTCTGTGACAATGGATATTAGTAATATAGGTGTAACTGCAACCATGCCTACCACAGATGCGGATTTTGATGGATTAGCTGATAATTGGGAAATTGGTTATTGGACTAATATTACTGCGCAATCGTTTAACGGAAATCCAGATGGAGATACTAACTCAGATGGTTCTCCTTATACGAATATACAAGAATTTATTATGGGAACGAATCCAGCACTTGTGAATCAATTTCCGAAAATTGATAATTTCGAAAATACGGGGATAATTTGGATTGCAACTGGTGCACTTGCTAGTATTGTTTCAACTCGTTTTGTAGCCTTACCTAGTATTAATAATTCTTTACATTTATCAGGAATTGCAACTGGAAGTTATTATGTTGGGTTTACAGGTGCGGATATTAGCGATATTACAACAGATTGGAGTCAATATAGTTCACTCAAGTTCATGTCCTTTAATGGTGGGCAAATGGGGGATCAGCTAAAAATTCAGTTAACGGATAAAACTGGAACAAAATGGGAATTTGCACAAGTGATGAATCAGTATACTGTTAACACATGGAATTATTTTACAGTAGTTTTAAGTGCGAATCTTTTTACTAAAGTATCAGGAACCGGTTCATGGGACTTGTCACCCAGTGCGACTGTTCCGGGTGTTACTTATTTGGGATTATCTGTGATTTCCAAAACTGCTACAGGAACTGTTGATATGTATGTTGATAATTTTGAATTAGCAACGCAACCAACGAGTAATGATACAGATGGTGATGGATTGCCTGGAGATTGGGAAGCTACAAATGGCTTAAATGATTTTTCAGCTGCCAGTCCGAATGGTTCGGCGCATGATCCGGATCATGATGGTTATAGTAATCTTGAGGAGTTTTCAATGGGCTTTGATCCGTTGGGTCGAAATCCATACTTTCCCATGATTGACGATTTTGGTGATATGAATTTCACTAAAAATCCAACGTGGAATATTGCAGGAGTTAATCCGTCGATTTCTGGAACACCCGGGAATTATGCGTTGACTGTAACAGGTTCTGCAACAGGTAATTATGTCATTGGTTATGCTAGTACGTATATTGGAAATAGCTATTTTGATTATACGCCTTACAAGTATTTTAAAATGGTTATTAATAATCGTGGAGATGCGGGTGATAAGATTAAGATTGAAATTTTTGACAATCATGCCTTAACATGGAATGTTAATACTAATTCAGGTGGAACGTCGGAAAAACATGTATTTGAAATTACGTTACCCAAAGGTCAAAAAGAATTAGATATTCCGTTTACTGCTTTTGCTGTTACTGGGAATAGTTTGGGTGGGCAATTGAATTTGGCACCCTCACAAAATTTCCCAGGAATCATGATGATTGGTATTGCTTTTATTGCAAAAACTGCCACAGGATCTGTTGCAATGGATTTAAGTAATATTGGCGTAACTGCAACAATGCCAACGACAGATGCGGATTTTGATGGATTAGCAGATAATTGGGAAATTGGTTACTGGACTAATATTGCTGCTCAGTCATTTAATGGCAATCCAGATAATGATTTCAATTCTGATACATCACCTTATACGAATTTACAAGAATTTATTATGGGAACGAATCCTACTGTTGCAAATCAATTTCCGAAAATCGACAATTTTGAAAATACAGGAATTGCCTGGACTGCTACGGGTGCGCTTTCCAGTATTGTTTCAACGCGTTTCTCAGCATTGCCTAGCATTAATAATGCATTGCGTTTATCTGGTACTGCAACTGGAAGTTATTATGTTGGGTTTACAGGTGCGGATATTAGCGATATTACAACAGATTGGAGTCAATATAGTTCACTCAAGTTCATGTCCTTTAATGGTGGGCAAATGGGGGATCAGCTAAAAATTCAGTTAACGGATAAAACTGGAACAAAATGGGAATTTGCACAAGTGATGAATCAGTATACTGTTAACACATGGAATTATTTTACAGTAGTTTTAAGTGCGAATCTTTTTACAAAAGTATCAGGTACAGGTTCATGGGACTTGTCTCCCAGTGCTACGATACCGGGTGTTACTTATTTGGGTTTGTCTGTTGTTTCAAAAACGTCCAATGGTGTTGTTGAGCTGTATGTTGATAATTTTGAGTTAGCAACACAGCCAACGAGTAATGATACAGATGGTGATGGATTGCCTGGAGATTGGGAATTGTTAAATAGTTTGAACGATTTTTCAATCGCGAATCCAAATGGAGCAACTCATGATCCGGATGGCGATGGCTATAGTAACTTTGATGAGTTTGTTTACGGGACTGATCCTCATGCACGCAATCCATATTTTCCAATGATTGATGATTTTGAAGATGGAAATTCTACAGTAAATCCAATATGGAGTCCAACAGGTAGTATTGTGATGTCTATGATTACTTCCGCTAATGGAGCTATTGGAAACTATTCTGTGCGCATGAGTGCTTCGACAACGAATTACTATGCAGGAATTGCAACAGCTTATATTGGTAATCCATATTTAGATTGGTCTCAATATGGATATGTGAAATTGATGATTAATAATCATGGACACAAGAATGATATTCTTCGTGTATCGGTATACCAAAACGAAGCACCTAAATGGGGTGTGAGTATTAATGAAACAGATGCTTTATTTGAACATGATATTCCTGTTGTTGAAACTGCAAATTGGAACGAATATATTATTCCGTATAATACGTTTATTCATGCAAATCCATTAATCGGAAATAATACGTTAACTGGACGGATTATTTCGAGTAATGGTGTTTTGTATCCAGGAGTTTTGATGGTCGGATTATCGTTGATTCATTCGAGTTCATCTAATGTGAATATGAGTATGGATGTGGATATTTTAATTGTGACGAATTCGATGAATGCTGCGGGTGCAGGAGATGGTTTACCTTATGCATGGAAACGTGCTATGGGACTTGATCCTAATGATACAACAGGAATTAATGCTGCAAGTGCTGATCCAGATGGTGATGGGTATACGAATTTGCAGGAATATCAAAATAAAACCAATCCGTTGGTGTTTGATTATAATCCAAATGCTATTACCATGAATCTTAAAGCTGGTTTTAATTTGGTGAGTTTGCCGACATCGCCAAATTTGACAGCAGCACAATTGATTGCTGCGGTAAATGCTCAAGGCGGAAGTGTTGCGTCTGTTTATGGATGGGATATTGTCAATTCTCAATGGCAACAGTTGTCGACTCAGCAAATTTTTTATGGTAGGGCTTATCTGGTAGCCTGTAATACAGACTCCTTGTTTTTGCCTCCAGGTACTGTAGTCTCTGTTGCTCAACCTGTAGTATTAAAAGGTTCTAATTATAATTTTTTTGGAGTGAATGTTGGTGGGCCTTATACTGCAAAAACTTTGCTTGATGAAATTAATGCACAAGGTGGAAATGCAACAACTGTTTATGCGTTAACTTCAGCTGGTTGGGTATCGTGGAAGCCCTCATTTATAGGAATTACTCCTTTTAACATTTCTCGATTAAAAGGATATGTGGTATATACAACGTTAGATAGTACGTGGACAGCTCATTAGGAGGAAAGTTATGATGCGAAAATTGCAAAGAATAGTTTTAGTGATTGTTTTACTCGGTTGCTTATCGTGGGCTGGAATACCTCAGGATATTCGTGTGAGTAATGTACGTAATGTTTCAGTTGGTGGAACATATACCGCAACTATATCATGGGAATCTTATACAAATGAAACGGGTAAAATTTTTTTTGGGGCGAATTCGCAAGCAATTGTGCAAGAGGTAACAGATGTCCGCGGAAGTAGTTTTTCTGATTCAGTTCATTATGTTGTGATTAATGGCTTGGCACCCAATACACGGTATTATTATTCTGTTCAGTCTGGAAGTGTTATTGATGATAATGGTGGACGTTTTTTTCAGTTTACTACTGGAGCACCCTATTCCCCTGGACTTCTTGGAGTGACGCCGAGTGTTCTTAGCCCAGTTGTTTTGTCAAATGGTACAGCTGGTAATGGTACAATTGTTTTTTATCAAGTATCTGGTAATTCCTCTGTATCGAATTTAAATTCGTCGTTGGTGAATTCTGGGTCTGAATCCTTTTTCCCGAATCAATATTGGTTTTATTTTTCTAATTTTCGGACGAATGATTTACTAAATGATTATTCCTATTCGGCTGCTGATTTTGTTTCAATGCATCTCACTGCTGGAGCCAAAGGAATTTATTTAGATCAAACATTTACAATTCCTTCATTACCATATCTGAATGCTACCATAACCTTAAATCCCTTTGTGATTGATTCTACTCCGCCAAATCCTGTAACAAGCGTGACAACTGCAACAGCAAATACGTCAATTACTTTAAATTGGGCTCCGTCTAATTCGCCAGATAATTCGGGTACTATTGTAACGTATCGCTCTGATAGGCCACCAGCCAATTCTTATGATGGAACTTATTTAATTTTTCATTCAACTACCGCAAATTCTCTCGTTTTAAGTGGGCTTTCAACAGGAACAACGTATTATTTTTCGATTACTGCGTTTGATCAGCAAACTAACTTGTCTTCTATATATAATGTTTCTGTTGTTTTGCCATTAATTCCACGGCCAGCTTCGATTACTGGGTTAATTGTAACAACTGGAAATGCATGGACATCAGCAACGTATTCTTCATCATTAACTGCAGGAACGATTACCTATATTACACGAAAAACTGGAAATATGCCTTCAAATTATTTGGATGGCCTAGTTGTCACGAATAATCTTTCACCTATTGGAACATTTTCAGATGCTGGTCTTGATGCAGGTGTGACGTATAATTATATGTTTACTGCAGTAGATATTGCCAATTCATTGAATTTTTCTGTTGCAGTGACTACTTCGGTTCGTTTACCCTATGTTGCTTCCAGTATCCCGTCAAATAGTCTTTTCCTTCATGATTTTGACAATCAAAGTACGTTGTCAAAATCAGGCGGATATTGGTTTGTTTTTTCCCAGAATGGCTCACTATCTGATGGTGTTGCGAATTCCTATGGTGGGTTCGATCCCCGAATAGTGGCAGGTGGCGGTTTTAGTACGTCTTATTCTGCTCGTGTTGCTTATACAACGAGTGCAACTACTATTAACAATTTGGTTGCATTAGGCGTTAATATGCGAAATCCTCAGGCTGTTCAGGATTTATCTAATTGTGATTACCTTGATTTTTATTTGAAAGGTAGTGGGCATCAACTTGATATTACGTTGCAGCCGTATACGAATTTGACTAGCTTTGATGATTATACAGTTACGTTAAATACGACTACAACTTGGAATCGTTATCGTATTCAGTTGACTACTGCAAATTTTAAACAGCAAGGGTGGGGAACAACAGTTCCGTTGCGTACAATATTGCAGAATTTGGGTCAACTTCAATTCCGTGTTCAGAATCGGTTGACTGTCGAAACTGGGTATTTTCAGGTTGACGAAGTCTATATTGCGCAAGGAGTGACTCCAAGTAATGTAACCAATGTTTCATTGACTACTGGTAATGGGATGATTACTGTGAATTGGACGCCATCAACATCGCCTAATTATGCGGGTGTATATATTACCTATCGTACAGATCGGTTTCCTGTGCATTCGAGCGATGGGACTGCTTATCAGGTTACTAGCTCTACCGCGAATCGTTATTTAGTTAGTAACCTAGCGTACAATACTACTTATAATTTTTTGGTGAGCGCATATAGTACAGATTCTAAAACAGCAACTGGTGTCCAGCTTCAGACGTATTTGCCTGTTGGGTCAGCCATTGTTCCTGCACCCATTACTGCTCTTTCTGTAATTACAGGTAATTATATGGTATTTTTAGCTTGGACGCCTTCTGTATCACCCAATACGTCGACTGTGATAGTGCGTCGAGCAGATCGCTATCCAACAAGTATTGTTGATGGAACCCAGATTTATTCAGGAACTTCAAATGTTTTTTCTGATGGTCCTCTTGCGAACGGCTCAGTTTATTATTATTATTTAGTTGCTAAAGATTTATCTTCTAATTATTCTGTGAGTGTTACTATTTCTGCTTATTTACCATCTATTAGTATGGGAAGTTATTTGTTCGTTACTGATTTTGAAAATGGAACGAATTTGTCAAACGTCGGCGGCTATTGGTTTACTTATGCTGATTCTGCTGGTACGCTCGTAACGCCGATTGCCTCAGCTATTGTTAATGGAGGCGCGAATGGAACGAATAAATCCGCAGCACTTAGTTATACGCTTAGTGCAACTCAAAATAATTTTGCTGGACTGGGTGTTGCAATGACGAAAACAGATGTTACGATTGATGCATCAGCTTCTTTGGGAATTGAATTTTGGATGAAGGGTACTGGAAAACCTGTTTTTATTGAATTGTTGGGTTCGCCTAATGCAACAAATTTTGATAATCATTCAATTCAAATTAATACTGTATCCGGATGGAAAAAGTATATTGTTCCTTTTACAAGCTTTTTGCAAAAAGGGTGGGGGCCTGTAGTTCCGTTAGCTACTATTTTACAAAACTTGTGGCATATTAATTTTGCAGCAAAAAGCGATATAGCTGGAACAACAGGTTCTTTTGCAGTAGATGAAGTCCGAATTCATCCAATTGGAGTGGATTTAATTCCACCGCTTCCTGTAACCAATGCAACAGTTCAAACGCAGAATGCAGCTGCTATATTGCGATGGACAAATTCAGTGAGCACCAAGTCTATTGGCTTGCGGATTCAACGCAGCATAACTGGATATCCAGCAGGGCCAACTAGTGATGTGAATGTTTTGAATTCAATGATAACGACTACGTCCTTTTATGATAGTAGCTTGATAAATAGTACTACGTATTATTACGCAATTTTTACTTTTGATGCAAATGCGAACTATTCAGATGCGGTTTATTTGAGTACAACGCCGACCTCCTCTTTTGTTGGGCCTATTTCAGTTTTTAATTTAAAGGCAAATGATTCGGAAATTCTGCTGACTTGGACGCAATCGGATCCCTCGCATGCAGTAGGTGCAGCCATTTATCGTAACACGACATCAAATGCTGATGGTGTTTTAGTAACCAAAAATACTGGTATAACGTATACTGATAAGGGATTGCTGAATGGGATAACTTATTACTATACGATTTACGCGTATGATCAATACAATACGTCGTCCATGAAAACTACGGGTCATGCAACCCCAAAACTCGGTGGAGGTGGCGTAGATTCAGGCCCAATTGTGATTAATCCTTATGTTGAAATAAATAGTCGTACAGTTATTGATGGTGATTATATTAATAATGCGTCTATGTTTAAAGTATTTGTGTCAGTTGATTCTCCAGATGTTTCAGTAGCTACCATATCGCTTCAGGTTAATGGCGGTTCTATTCAAATAGTTACTTTTAATCCTAGCGTTGCTGTTTCAACAGTGAATATCGCGATTACACTCAATCAAGGTGTAAATACATTGATTTTGGGTGGTTCTAAAGGTGTGAATTCTGCTGTAACAAGAAATTTTATTCTGAATGTTAGTAATACTAATGATAAGACCAAGTTGCAGGATGGAACGAAAGTATTGAATTATCCGAATCCTTTTCGGCCGTCGCAAGGTAGTGTGATGATGACGTGGTCATTGAATAAAGACGCTGGAATTTCGGTATTTCTTTATAATATTCGTGGTGAATTAGTGTGGAAAAATTCATATTTATTGGGTTCAATAGGTGGGCAATCCGGATATAATCAAGTAAGTTGGAGCGGAATCAACGCCTTTAATGCGAAGGCCTCCAACGGAATATATATTTATCGTATTGTTGACGAAGCATCAAATTCGGTTATTGGAACTGGCAAGATGCTGGTTATTGATTAAAGAAGGAGGGTTGTATCATGAATACGTCGAGGTTTAAATTGATTCTTGGATTTATTGTAGGCATGGTGGTGTTGCTTCAAGCCGCAAGCGTAGATCCTAGCTTTAATAATGCGGGAGCGCGAGCAATTGGATTGGGAAATGCATTTTCAGCATTTGCAAATGATTATCAAGCAATTTATGCAAATCCAGCGGGATTGGCCCAGATTCATGCTATTCAAGCGGGTGGAATGCAAAATACTAAGTTGGATGTTGTTAATACGATTTACATCAATGGTGTTTTACCTATTCAATCTGGAACACTAGGCCTTAGTTATTATAGTTCGGGTGTTGATCAAATTCCGTTAACTTTGCTGGATTCAAATAATCGTCCGTATCAATCTGGTTTATCGGTTTATTATGATTCTTTAATTGCTGGATCTTATGCAACATATGTATCATCGCAATTGGCTATAGGGTTAACTGCCAAATATTTTATGAAAGGAACTTCTGATGGTTCAGGAAAAGCTGAAGCTATCAATGCGGACGTGGGTGTTTTGTACCATTTTGATCCAAAAATACACGTATCGTTTGTTGCCAAAAATATTGCACCTTTTGCTCTCAAATGGAATACAGGGACAACGGAAACACTTGAGCGTCGATATGTAATTGGCGGAAAAATGAATTTGATTGGTTCGCAAGATTCTAGTTTTATTATGTTTGGTACACAGTCTGCTGTCTTAGGTATCGACCTTCCATTTTCAGAAGGCGGTAAAACACTTCCATTTTCTGTAGGAATGGAATATAAACCTATTACGTGTTTAGCCTTACGCGCAGGTTATACAGCACTTGAAGAAGCTATAAGTGCTGCTTCTACTGGAGCAACTAGTCGGTTATCTTTGGGCGTTGGATTAGAATATGAAGGTTTTGGATTTGATTATGCGTTGGTGATGGATAGTAATGTTGCTGATAGTCAGAGTCATTATTTTTCTATAGCTTATAAATTTGCTGAACCAGAATTAGAAAAGCCATTAGTAAAAAAAGAGCCTATTGTTGATAAAATTCCGAGTGTGCTTCAGGATAGTTATATTGCTTTGATGACGCCATCAGACAAGATGGTTGTTCGTACTGAAATGGTTACGTTTAAGGGAACGGTTGATCCTAAGGTCAAGACGTTATTAATTAACGAGCAAGTAGTGTTAATAAAAAACTATGAATTTTTTAGTGACGTCAAATTGAAAAAATTTGGTAAAAATGTAGTTAGATTAGTAATGCTTGATGCGCAAGATCAATTGCTTGGAACTCAAGATGTACGGGTCTTATATCTAGCTCAATTTGAGGATATTGCGCCTAATCATTGGGCAAAAAATTATATAGAAGCTTTGGCAACTATTGGTTTGATTACGGGTTATCCTGATGGTGAATTTAAGCCAAATCAGTCGATTTCCCGTGCAGAATACACAACTGTTGTAGCCAAGACTCGTGATTTAAAATTTGAAGACTTAGGCACTATTCCTTTTAATGATTTGTCTGCTCGTCATTGGGCTGCAAAGTATATTATGGCTGCATATAATGCAGGGTTAGTTAAAGGGTATCCAGATCAATCATTTAGACCTAAAAATAGTATTACACGTGCAGAAGGAGTGACTGGAATTGTTCGTATGGATAATGTTCCTGTTGAAAAGGCTGGCGTAGATAGTGGGTTTAAAGATGTGAAGGATAAACATTGGGCTAGTGGTTATGTTAAGGCGGGTGTTGAAAATAAATTAGTGAATGGTTATCCGGATAGCACGTATCAGCCGGAACGTAGTATTTCTCGTGCAGAAACTGCTAAAATGTTCTATTTTACCCAAATTGGTGAAACTTTAATAAAAGATCTTTATGATTGGGATAGTTATCAGTACGTAAAATAGATTTTGTTAAGTCAGTCAACTATCTGAAATAGGAGATGGTTGGCTGACTTTAATGTCGATGATATTATTTTCGGTGCCAACGAACGCCTTGTGGAGTATCTTCTAATATAATTCCTTGGTCAATTAATTGATCTCTTAATTGGTCTGCTAGTGCCCAGTTTTTTGTTTTACGAGCTTCTTGTCTTTGGTCAATAGTATCTTGAATTCCAAAAATAAAAGGCTGCGTTTCTTTATAGTGATATTCAAGACCAAGAACCCAAGATAATTCGATAAAGAGATTGTATAATTCTTTGCTTGCTAGTGAATCTGCATTTGTCGTTTTATTTAATTCTTTTTGGATATCAAATAAAACTGCGAGTGCTTTTGCTGTGTTGATGTCGTCATCCATTGCATCTTCAAACGATTTTCTAAATGATTCAGCCTGATAACCAGTGTTCATGGGTTGTCCATTAGCTGCATTCGAATATGAATTACATAGCTTCGTGAATCCATGTTTTGTATCTTCGAGTGCTTGGGTAGAGTAATTGAGAGGTGATCGGTAGTGTGTTCCTAAAAAAAAGAGGCGTAAAACCATAGGATCGAATTGTTTATAGACCTCGCGAACTGTGAAGAAATTGCCTAATGATTTTGACATTTTCTCTTTATCAATGGTTACAAAGCCGTTGTGCATCCAGTACTTTGCCATGGGCTTTCCAGTTAATGCTTCGGATTGGGCAATTTCATTTTCATGATGTGGAAAAATTAGATCTCGTCCGCCTCCGTGAATATCAAAGGAATCGCCTAAATATTTTCGTGACATAGCTGAACATTCGATATGCCATCCAGGTCTGCCAGCTCCCCAAGGCGATTTCCAGTTTGGTTCACCGAGCTTAGCTGATTTCCATAATACAAAGTCCATAGGATGACGTTTGTTTTCATTGATGTCAACGCGAGCACCAGCTTGCATATCTTCGAGTGATCGTTTGGATAGTTTTCCATAATTTTCGATTGAATTAATCGAAAAATATACATCACCTTTGACAACATATGCTTTTTGTTTATTGATTAATTCGTGAATAAAATTAATAATTTCGGGAAGGTGTTCGGATACTTTGGGATAAATTGTTGCAGGTAAAATATTGAGTGCTTTCATATCTTCATGATAGGCATTAATAAATCGTTGTGACAGAATTAACGGATCTTCGCCACATTCATTAGCTCGATTAATGATTTTATCGTCTACATCTGTAAAGTTTTGAATATACGTATCAACATACCCTTTGTAACGTAAATAGCGTCGGATTGTATCAAATACTGTATAAGCCCGAGCATGGCCTATGTGACAATAATCGTAAACGGTAACGCCACAAACATATAGCGAGACTTTTCCTGCTTCAAATGAGTGGAATTCCTCTTTTGATTGTGAAAGCGAATTATATAATTTTAACATATTTTTAAAAATCCTTGGGATTATTTTGACTGTTACTCGATATATTAGCATACACAGGGTTCGTTCATCTAGAGAACGAATAATAAAAAAGGGGGAGTTTATTATGAATGCAACAGTTTCAGCACCATCATTTTCGTGGAATCAACTGATTTCAAAAAGTATTGATTTTTTTAATTATATGATTCATGGCGGCGTTTTAGAAGATATTGACACTCAATTAGTGAGTATTCAGCAACATCATTATTCAAATGAGCAGCTTCTATATTTAGGGCTGAATGAAAATTCCGATGTGATTGTTCGGAAATCTGCTTTAGATGAATTAAAAACTCGAACGTCTTCGTTAAGTGTATCTTTTTATAAAAACATGATTAAAAAGATTCTTACGACTCATCAAAAATCATC
>CAYUBI010000041.1:17388-20134 GCA_964443005.1 uncultured Candidatus Marinamargulisbacteria bacterium | reverse complement strand
AAGAAGTACAGTTCTTCTCGGCAGTACCAGAACCTAATTTAGTTAGAGCAGATGCTGGCGGCAACGTTGGCATTGGGACTACTGGCCCAAATTATAAACTAGAAGTCAATGGAACAGCTGCTAACTCAACTGGAGTATGGACAAATCTTTCGGATGTTCGATTAAAGACCGATATTCGGTCAATTAAAGATGCATTAGAAACTGTTAACAAATTACGAGGGGTAATGTTTCAATGGAAAGACCCAGTAAAAGGAATTGGCGTGCAACGTGGATTTATTGCGCAAGAAGTTGAACCAATTATACCTGAATGGGTAAAAACACAACCTGACGGTTATAAGGCTCTTGAAAAGAATGGAGTTGAAGCGCTTCTTGTAGAAGCAATTAAGGAACTTGAATTTAAAAATGAAAGCGACATTAAAACGCTCAAAGCAGAAAAAGATGCTGAGTTAGCTAGTAAGAACGCCGAGATTAAGGAGCTGAAAACTGCGTATGATACGAAGATTAAAATTTTAGAACAAGAAATAGCTGAGATCAAACGACTATTAACTAAATAGTCGTTTGATGGCTACTGCAGTTGGATTAAAAAATATAAAAATTGACATTGGAAAACTTGTTCTTCAAATACAGAAAAAGCGCAAAATATTTCTATTCCAAAGCTTTTATTTGGTCTAACCGACGTTGATGCCGTCCACCTTCATACGCAGTATTTAACCAAATCTCAACAATAGCCATTGCGTTTTCAGGCAGCATAGTTCGTCCGCCTAAGGCTAATATATTAGCATTATTATGGGCTTTCGCCATTTTTGCAGTATATACATCATAGCATAAAGCAGCACGGATTCCTGGCATTTTATTGGCTGCGATTGAAATGCCAATTCCTGTGCCACAAAATATAATAGCCACATCTACATCTTTATTTAACACTGCTTGTGCTGCTTTTACTGCATATTCAGGATAATCTACTGATTGTTCGTTATTAGTTCCAAGATCAATCAACTGATGATTACCAGACTGAATCAAGTAAGATTTTATAATTTCTTTTAAAGTAAATCCGCCATGATCACTGGCTAACGCAATTGACGTCATAATAATTAGCTCCTTATTCTTGAATAAGAATAGTATATCATTTCAGTTTCAAAATGAGTATTCGAAAAGGAATAGAGTTTATTAATCAGCAATCTCTATCACAAAATATGACAAATTACGATCGTTTTATTTGATCCACATTGCACCTAATAGAGCGCCAAAAACAATTGAAATATACGGATTACTCGTAATAGGACACACTCCAGACCTACAACCAACGATTTTATAATAAGCAAATCCTAAAATGCCACCGAGTATACTTGCAATGATTAGTTTCATATTATTACCCTCCAGACTAATAGATGTAATTTAGAGACAAAAAGATACAGAAAATTATCTAACCCAAAGGTCCTCTAAATTTACCAAAGAAATGATTACAATACATGAACATCTTCGATGCCATCAACAAATTGATCGACGGTACATTTATTTTTCAGGGGACCTAGCCAGTTACAAAAAATTAAACAAAAAATTATTGCTCATTTAGAATCATACGTAGTGCAATTCACATAAGATGCAATTTTTCAAGCCTGTTCTTCTCGTTCTGCTTTTCCTTCTTACGTCCTTCGCTTTCCCATGGGGCTCGGAGCTATGCCAAGGCTGCAGAATTGATTCGTCTGCGCTAGCTGGACCGATTTACACATTCCCCAATAGCCAACTCTTTCAACAAATGATTAGTACAAATGGGACATTTTTATTTCAGGATGCAATTGAGCGGCTTCCAGCATACTCGAATGGCGTTAAACTGGAAATTCGAACGCAAAACAAGTCGCCACTTCGATTGGCGTATGACTTATCCAACTACGTGGACTTTGCTGTAGGCTCAAATGGCTCATTAACCATAAATGCAACAGGCGGAATAGTGATTAGTCCTAATGGCAATGTAATTATTAAAAACGGCAACGTTGGTATCGGAACAACAGCGCCTAGTTGTAAACTTGATGCGGAAACAGCGGGTAATAATCAAATATTTCGATTTGGGGCTTCTTCGGCTGGGACAGGATATTTATTTGGCGATATGATTAATACTAGCGGACGATTATTGCTAGGAGTAGAAGGGACATCAGCTGGAACACTGGCAACGGGAGACCTTGCTTATGCATCGGTATTTGGAACCGTTGGGCCAACAGGTGTGCAACTTGCGCCTAATCAGGTAGTGGCGATGACGTTATTAAGCGGCGGCAACGTTGGCATCGGGACTATATCGCCATCTGCAAAACTAGAAGTAGCTGGAACGATTAGTGCAAATACTATTTTCGTAAACGGCACTATCGTGAGTTCTACAGCATTTAAAGGTAGCAATCTAAATGTTCCATATGGCAACATATGCGGTAGTGGGACTCTTGCGCCAGCAGCAAGTGGAGGCATATCTAATCTGAATTCGTGCGCAGGAGATGGAAAGGTTTCAATTACGGTCTGCTCTATGCAAAGCACAAATATCATTGGGGGACATGTTTACCGAATCATGTATAACGCACATGGATACACTTACAACGAATTCACGGACGTCATGTCGCATTTATCTGACGCGAATCTTAGCTTAACAGGTACTACCGGAAATTGTACATTCACTAATAATTCGGGAGTAAATGCAATGTGGGTGGTGAAGCAACTTCCGATTACGGTTTTTGAGAGTACGACGGGTGGTTATTAGCCTTAT
>CAYUBI010000041.1:1796-17378 GCA_964443005.1 uncultured Candidatus Marinamargulisbacteria bacterium | reverse complement strand
TCCCCAACTAATTCAATCAGTGCTTGAAATAATTCAGCTTCATTTACTTTTTTAACAATTGTTCCATGAGCAAAAAGAAGGCCTTCACCTTTCCCAGCTGCAATGCCAAAATCAGCATGGCTGGCTTCTCCTGGGCCATTTACTTCGCACCCCATAACTGCAATAGTTAAATGTCGTTTATCATGACGAAAATAATTTTCAACTTTTTCAGTTAAGCTTATTACATCAATTGACGTTCGGCTACACGTAGGGCAAGAAATTACATTGACACCGTATGTTTGAATTTCTAAGGCTGATAAAATGTCTTTGGCAGCTTGAACTTCGAGTACTGGGTCTGCAGTTAATGAAACACGAATTGTATCGCCAATTCCCTGTGCTAGTAAGGCACCTATTCCAATTGCTGATTTAATTTGTCCGCGAAGTACAGTGCCAGCTTCAGTTACACCAATATGTAAGGGGTAATTACAAGCTTTTGCAAGTAATTGATTGCAGGTAATCATTTCTAAAACATGCGATGATTTTACTGAAATAACGATATTTTGAAAGCCTGTTTGTTCAATTTTATGAATATAGGACAACGCTAACTGAACAATTTGATTTTCTCTGGATAAACCGGGTGCTGTTTTACCAGCAGATCCAGAATTTACACCTATCCGAATTGCACATTTCGCAGATTGAGCAGCTTTGATAATTTTGTACAAATTCTCATCCTTGCCAATGTTGCCTGGATTAATTCGGATTTTATCTGCGCCAGCTTCGATTGCAGCCAAAGCTAGCTGGTAATCAAAATGAATATCAGCAACTAAAGGAATACGGACTTGTTTGCGAAGAGCAGAAAAACTCTGAACTGCTTCTTTGTTTGGAACACTGAGTCGAACAATATCACAGCCTGCTTCAATAAGTTCGTTAACTTGCTTCAATGTTGTTTTAATGTCTTCAGTTTTGGTATTTGTCATGGACTGAATTGCAATCGGCGAATTGCCACCAATTGTGATAGATCCAATGGGAACTTTTCGGGAGGTTCGAATGTTTACCAATAGTGATGTCATTTCAAACGTCCTTTTTCTCTTGTTTTGACTTCTAAGATAACCTATCATTATTTTATTCGCTTGTCCACTTAGGAAAAAGCTTGTAATATTGAGGTAGCGGGTGGGAATAAAATCCACAATAAAGGAAAATACCATGTTAGTATACGTTCGGAATCTAGCTTGCTTTTCATTGTTATTTACGACTTCAGTCACGTTAGCAGCAGCTCCATTATCTTGGAAGGATTGTGTTAAAACAGCACGTGAGAACAATTTGGAACTAAAAACTGCGCAAGAACAAGTTCGGTATTATCAATTTCAAGAAATAGCTGTTGGAAGCGATTTTTTCCCACAGATCAATGGTTCCATGTCTGCAAGTAAATCAAAATCAACCTTATTTACTTCTGGGCAAGATTCCTATTCTGCACAGTTATCAGCAACTCAATTAATTTTTGATGGTGGGAAAACAGGCTATGATCTTGAAAAGGCTAGAAAAAACACGCAAAGTTATAAGTTTCGCTATGCTATACAATCAGCATCTGTTTTGTATGCACTTGATCAAGCTTATATTTCCGTTGCTAAAAATGAAGAATTAATTCGCCTGAATAAAGCCATTGCAAAACGGCGGCAACAGCAATACGAACTGATTGCGCTTCGTTATGATGCTGGAACTGAACACAAAGGTGCAATGTTGCAAGCCAAAGCTAATATGAATCAAACGAAATTAACAATTACCAGTTCGCTTAGACTTTTGTTGATTGCTAAAAAAAAGCTAGCGCAAACAATGGGGCTTGAGTTAAAGGTTCCGCCTCAAATTGCTTATTCATTAATAGATCCTTTAGCAAAAGAGACAGAAACGCCAAATTGGAACCAATTAGTAGACCAGCATCCTCAATTATTGCAAGTAAAAATTGATCAAGAGGCTTCAGTGCTCAATCTTCGTTCTGTACAATCTGCTCAACTTCCACAAGTGAATGCAAATATAGGATATGGATTCAGCGACTCATCATTTTTCCCCCAAAAAGAATCATGGTCAATGAGTATGAGCCTGGGGTATCCCTTATTAGATTGGGGGTATCGAGATTCCCAAAAAGAAGCAGCCACTAGTTCAGTTCAGCAAGCCTCATATAATGAGCGAAAAGTTCGTGTATCTTTGATTCAGGTTTTAGAAGAATCGTGGACTAATCTTTTGAATGCTCGCGATAATTTGTCAGTTCAAAAAGATTTTTTGGTTGCTGTAGAGGAGCGGGCAAAAATAGCAGAAGCACAATATTCAGCAGGACAAATTGCTTTTGATTCGTGGATGTTGGTTGAAAACGATTACATTAATGGGCAAAAGAATTATTTAAATGCAGTTACAGATGTTTTGTTTGCAAATGCTAGTTGGATTTATGCCAAAGGAGGACTACTTGAAAATGAGAAATAAAGTTATAGGTAGTGTTGTTATTGTTTTAATAGTTGTTGCAAGTACTGTGTATTTTCTGATCAAAGAAAAACCAGTGAGTCAAATCAAAGAAAAAGATGCTGTAATGCGTTCGATTAATCCACGTATTGGGGATATTAAAGTGTTCATTTCGAGTACAGGAATGGTGCAACCACAAAATCGTATTGAAATTAAACCTCCAATTTCTGGACGTTTGGAAACATTACGCGTTAAAGAAGGTGAAAAAATTAGTCAAGGCCAAACCTTGGCCTTAATGAGCTCAACAGATCGTGCTACATTGCTAGATGCTGCCAGACTAAAAGGTCAAGCAGCGTTAACTTACTGGCAAGATGTCTATAAACCAATTCCGCTAATGGCACCCATATCTGGCGAAGTTATTGCTGTAAATTTTGAACCTGGACAAACGCTCGGGCTAAGTGATGTTGTGCTTGTATTATCAGATCGATTGATTATCAAAGGCCAAGTTGATGAAACAGATATTGGACAAGTTCATTCTGGACAAACAGTTATTGTTAATTTAGATGCATATCCCTTAGAAAAAGTATTTGGAACTATTGATCATATTTCTTATGAATCAAAAGTAGTAAATAATGTCACAATATACGAGGTTGATATTTTAATTAAAACGGTTCCGGACTTTTTCCGCTCGGGTATGAGTGCAAATATCAATATTCTGGTAAATAGTCGAAAGGGAATATTGACCTTACCTGTTGATGCTGTGTTATATGATGATGCAGGACATCCGTTTGTGTTAGTCGCTGGCCAAGGCAAAGCAGTACCTAAAAATATACCGATTGAAATTGGGATCAAGGATGATCGCAGGGTGGAAGTTCTTTCTGGCGTAAGTTTAACCACTAGTGTTGTGATGAAATCTAAAAAGTATTCATTAAAAACAGCGAATGTAAAAGGCAATCCTTTTATGACACAACGACAAAAGAAAAACTAAAGTTATGATTGTCTTAAAAAATGTTAGTAAAACGTATGCTACTGGAAGTACACCGTTTCAAGCTTTAAAAAACGTATCACTTCGGATTGATCCAGGCGAATTTATTGCAATTATGGGCCCATCAGGATCTGGTAAATCAACGTTAATGCATATAATTGGGTTTTTAGATAATCCTGATGAAGGTGAATATTGGTTTCGTGACGTTAATACTGCTTTGTTTACAGATACAACATATGCTTTGTATCGAAAACATTATATAGGTTTTGTTTTTCAACAATTTCATTTACTTCCTAGAATGTCTGCTAAAGCGAATGTAAGTCTTCCCCTAATATATACGGGATTGCGTGCAATGGCATATCGCGCAATTGAATTAATGACTCAAGTAGGTTTAGCGTCCAAAACCGAAAACTTTTCAAATGAAATGTCAGGTGGTGAAAAACAGCGCGTAGCTATTGCACGTGCGCTGATGAATGATCCTCAAATTATTTTCGCTGATGAACCTACTGGAAATTTAGATAGCAAAAGTGAAACTGATATTATGAATTTGTTTACTACTTTAAATAAGCAAGGTAAAACAGTGATTGTAGTTACTCATGAAGAATCCGTAGCTACTTATGCGAAGCGAGTGATTCGGTTACGCGACGGGCAAATTGTTTCAGATCAACAAAAAGAAAAACGAGCATCTAAACTAGCAGCACCTGTATTTACAAATATTGTTCAAGAAAAATATACCTTTGTTACTCGTTTATCTCAAGCTTTAGATTACGTTAAGCAATCCTATGCCATGATATTATCCAATAAAGTGCGTTCATTTCTTTCTATGCTTGGTGTTATGATTGGTGTCGCAACTGTTGTAGCAATGCTTGTTTTAGGTGCTGGAGCCAAACAGTCGATTACAGATAGTCTGTCACGTTTGGGAACCAATATGTTAACGTTGCGACCTGATGGTCACAATGATCAAATTCCGATTCGTCTTTCTCAAAAAGATGTTGACTTGATCTCGAAGCTATCGACTGTTCAGCGTGTTGCAGCCAAAGTAAATGGCCAAGTGACAACGATTGTAGGCAACAAAAATCTGTCTTCTTCTGTTGAGGGAAATGGTATTGATGCTGCAAAAATGCGTAATTATACGCCTGATTTTGGACGTTTTTTTAATGAAGAAGATGTAGCACAACGAAATAAAGTTGCAGTTATTGGAAGAACAGTAGCACGCGAATTATTTGGAACTACAGATCCACTGAATAAGTTGATTAAGCTGAATCGAATTAGTTTTACTGTCATTGGCGTTCTTGCGCCTATGGGCGGTAATTCGTTTCGCGATCAGGACAATATAGTGATTGTTCCAGTTACAACTGCAATGCATCGATTATTGGGAAAAAAATATTATGATTCTGTTGATATTCAAATTAAGTCACCAGAACTTATGGATCAAGCCCAAGATCAAATTAAGCAATTGATGATTCGTCAACACAATTTACAAGGCGAACGTGCGACTAATGCGTTTCGAATTATGAATATGGCTGAAATTCAAGATACTTTTAATAAAACTGCAGATAGTTTGAGCTTTTTATTAAGCTTTATTGGATCGTTAGCGTTGCTTGTTGGCGGAATTGGAATTATGAATATTATGTTAGTGTCAGTAACTGAGCGAATTCGTGAAATTGGATTGCGCAAAGCTATTGGTGCACGTAAACCAGATATTTTATTTCAATTTGTTGTTGAAGCAGTGATGATGACGTTTACAGGTGGACTAATTGGAATTCTTCTAGGTATTGGCTTAGGCGCTGCATTAGCTCAAATGGCGGGTTGGACAATAAAAATTACAATGTCATCAATAACAATTGCTGCTACATTTTCAATTCTTATTGGCTTAGTCTTTGGTATTTGGCCAGCAAAAAAGGCTTCTGACCTTAGTCCTATTGATGCTTTGCGTTATGAATAATATTTTTTAGTATTAAGTGTTTTTCCACTAGAATTCATCTCCAGAAACGTTTATAATGAAATTACGGTTACCCTAAGCATGAAAGGAGGTAAGTATCGTGCAAGAAGACAATTTTGTTGTAGACGGACAAGGACGTAAAATCGGAGTTTTTGTAGGGCCTTATCAATATCAGCGACTGTTGCATCCTGAAGACTATGAGGGCGATGTTCTGTTTGGGAATTCTAGGCATTCAACTGAAAATAGTTTTCAAGTTGATCCAACAATTTCTAAGTTAATGGAAAAGTATACAAATAACGTGAACTAATAACGGTTACAAAATTTTTATCAAAGGTTTATGACGGTTAAAACATAGAATTATTATATCTTATCAGAATTGATTTTAGTATATATGAGAGCAAAAAAACTTGACAACAACAGAATACGCATTGAATAATGAGGTGTCGCTGGTTACAGTGAAGAATTTCAAGGAAGGAGCTTGTATGAAAAGATTAAGCACATATTTCGTTTTGGTTAGTACGATAATTTTGTTGGCAACGCCTGCAATGGCATTATTAAAAGTTGAGGGTAATTATTCGATTTTTGCAAAAGGTACGGGAATGGGAATTGGATTGGAAATGCCATTACTACCTGTATCTATTTGCATATCAAAACTTAGCGAAGCTAATGTAGCATTGTCAGGCACAATTGGTGGGAAAACATTTACAGGTGCAACTAAAGCAAATGCATGGGGCATTGAAGCATCCATTAAATTTCCTTTAGATCTAATGGGCGTTAGTATCGGCGGATTGGCTTATGCTGATTTAGCTACAGGAAAAGCACCAGACGGTACAGATGTTGCTTTGCCTGGCAATGCATATGTGGGTCCTTTTGCAAGATATTCTATAGATGTGGTTCCTTTAGTGACTGTTTATGGTCAAATGGCTTTTTTAATAAAAGTTCTTGATGGTCAAAAGGCAATTCAAGATCAGTTAACGGGTAGTGGAACGTCAGTGGATATTAGCGATATGAATCGTAGTGGATTGTTATTGCGTTTTGGAGTTAGTGCTGGACTATAATTCTGATGCTCTGCCCTTTCTTCACACGATGAAAGGGCAGGGCAATATTATTATACTTCTCTTACTTTTGGGCGTTCTTGTATTAGGTTGATTTCATCCCAGCCACACGTTCCAGTACCTGGCGTAATTACTTTTGCTGCACTTGTTAATACACCAAACTCTAGCATTTCTGCAAACGATTGATTCTTTTCCAAGGCATAACACATGCCTGCAACGAGTGCATCTCCAGCACCAACCGTACTTTTGACATCTACTTGAACTGCAGCTACTTCGAATATTTGGATTCCATTATATCCAATAATTCCATTTCCACCTCGCGACATAACTACAATCTCAGCACCTAAATTATGAATATCAATCAACGCTTGTTTTTGATCATCTAGTGTTACAATCTTGCGGTTAAGAAGTCTTTCTGCTTCATGAACATTGGGTTTAACCATATAAGGTTTTGCTTTAAGACCACATAGTAAGGCTTCGTTATCAGTATCCAGAATAATGCGTAGCGATGGTTTAACACTTTTTAGCAAATTAATAATGTCTTCGTATGCATTATCTTTCATGTGTGGTGGAAGGCTTCCAGACAAAACAATGGTATCTGCATTGTCACCAACTTGATGAATCATATCCAAAATTGTTTGGTATTCATCTTCAGAAATAACCGGCCCCATTTGATTAAACCGAGTTTGACGAAAATCATCTGTTTCAGTAATTGTAACATTGTTGCGAGTGTCATGGCCTATATGAATCGTAAATGGAAAAATACCTTCTTTTTTTAATAAATCTTCGACTTCGCTACCAGTATGTCCACCAAAAATTGCAATAGTAGTTACTCGAATGCCTAGTTTTTTAAGTATTCGTGACACATTAAGCCCTTTTCCACCTGGATCTTTTTGAACTTTAATGACTCGGTTGGAATCGTCAGCTACTAAATTCTTTACATATAACGTAGTATCTAATGCAGGATTCAAGGTAATCGTTGTAATCATAAATGCCCCTTAAAAAATATATATCAACGCTTTTACTTTAACATGCTAATAAATAGAATACTAGGGCCGTCGTTCCTTCCATATTGCAAAAAGAACTGGATAAATTACCAGTTCCAAAATTGTTGAAGTAATAATGCCACCTACCATTGGTGCAGCAATACGTTTCATGACATCAGCTCCAGCCCCATTAGCAAATAAAATTGGCACTAATCCAGCCAGAATCACACTGACTGTCATTAATTTGGGTCGAATACGTTTGACTGCTCCTTCCATAATCGCGGCGTGAATATCAGCTGAAGACAGTGACTTTTTCGTACGTTTGGCTGCCTGATAAGCAAGGTCTAAATACAGTAACATCACAATTCCTGTTTCTGCATCAAGTCCTGCCATAGCAATTAACCCAATCCATACAGCTACACTAAAATTATAGTGGAGTAAATATAATAACCAAAAAGACCCAACTAATGAAAAAGGAACTGCCAGCATAACCATACTTGTTTTAACCAGACTTTTGGTATTAAGATAAATCAATATAGCAATTAAGCAAAGTGTGAAAGGAATAATTAAAATAAGCCGTTCATGCATAGATTGAATAACTTCAAATTCACCGCTCCATTGAAGCCGATATCCCTGAGGCATATGGATTTTATTGAGTGCTAATTTTGCTTGCTTAACATATCCTGACATATCGCTAGTTTGGGTAGTGATATATACATAGGCTGTTAGAAAACCACCTTCACTTTTAATTGATGTTGGCCCCTTAATTGTGCGAATATCTGCCAGAATTCCTAAAGGAATATGAACAATCGAACCCTCTTTTGATAAAGACATGATTGGAATTAATATTGATTTAATTTTGGATACATTATCCCTAAAATCGCGTGCATAGCGCACATTGACGTCATAATGTTCTCGTCCTTCAACTGTAGTTGTTAGCGTTGTTCCTCCGAGTATTGATTGCAACAATTCCTGAACCTCTTGAATTTGAAGGCCGTACCGCGCAATAACATCGCGTTTAAGTGTAATATCCAGAAAATATCCAGTATTCACGCGTTCAGCATAAACGCTTCGCGTATTTGGAAGTGTTCGTAACACGGCTTCAATATGTTGCCCCAGTGCTTGAATAGTTGCAATGTCTGGGCCAAATATTTTTATTCCTAGCGGTGTTCGAATCCCAGTAGATAACATGTCAATTCGTGCTTTTATTGGCATAGTAAACGAGTTTGCTACTCCAGGAATTGAAACTTTCTGATTCATTTCATTTAATAGTTTCTCTGTAGTTATTCCTTTTCGCCATTGTGCTTCGGGTTTTACTGTGATTACTGTTTCAAACATTTCAGGTGGCGCTGGATCTGTTGCAGTTTCAGCTCTGCCGACTTTGCCAAATACACTTTCAACTTCAGGGATTTGTTTTAGAAGTTGATCCTGTAGCTGAAGTATACGACTGGCTTCTGAAATCGAAATAGCTGGTGCAGTAACAGGCATAAATAAAAATGAACCTTCATTTAATGGTGGCATGAATTCCGTTCCTAGCTGACTAATCGGAAATAATGTAACTGTCATGAGAACAATTGCCATGAAGATAATCGTTTTTCGAAATTTAAGGCTTATTTTAACAATAGGTTCATACCAATAACTCAATATGCGATTCATTGGGTTAATGTTTTCTGATTTTAATTTTCCACGCAAAAACCAGACAATTAACGCGGGGGTTAATGTTATTGCAAGGAAAGACGCAAATAACATAGCAAATGTTTTGGTAAAAGCTAAGGGTTTAAATAGCCGACCTGCTTGGCCTTCTAATGCAAATACTGGCAAAAACCCAATCATAATTACAAGCAACGAAAAGAATAAGGAAGGCCCTACTTCTTGCATAGCTTCAATCATCACCTGTAGTCTGCTCCCTTTTTGTCCTGATTGCGTCCAATCTTCTAGCCGTTTATGGGTATTTTCAACCATAATAATTGATGCATCAACCATAGCCCCAATTGCAATTGCAATCCCGCTAAGGCTCATGATATTAGCTGTCATATTTGTGAATCGCATCACAATAAACGAACAAATGATTGCAACTGGCAAGGTGATGATAATCACTAAAGCACTTGGAAGATGTAACAAAAAAACAAAGCAAACTATGCCAACAGCAAGCGATAATTTAATGAGTTCATTTTGCAAGGTAACAATTGATCGTTGAATTAAGTCCGATCGATCATAAGTTACAACAACTTCAACGCCAGTTGGCAACACGGGTGAAATGTCTGTTCGGATTTTTTCTTTTACCCGTTGAATAACGTTAAGTACATTTTCGCCAAATCGAACAATTACAATCCCTCCAGCTACTTCGCCGTGTCCATTTAACTCTGCTACACCTCGTCGCATATCTGGACCTAGTGTAACTGTAGCGATATTTTTGACAGTTATTATTCCTTTTTCACTGCTACCTACAGAAATATCTTCAATATCTGAAAGTGTTTTAATATAGCCCTTGCCTCGAATCATATACTCTATTCCCGCAACTTCTAAAACACGACCTTCGATATCAATATTACTTTGTCGAACTGCATTGATGACTGTAGTCAGAGGCAATTGAAATGCTGCTAATTTTTGCGGATCAATTGTGACATTATATTGCTTAACAAATCCACCTACACTTGCCACTTGAGCTACTCCAGAAACACTTTCAATTCCTAGTTTTAGTTGATAATCCTGGATTGAACGAAGCTCTGCCAGTGTATGTTTCCCTGTTTTATCGACTAAAGCATAGGAAAATCCCCAGCCTAAACTTGTTGCATCTGGTCCGAGTACCGGGTTAACGCCTGAAGGAATTTTTTGTTTGATTGTTTGTATATATTCAAGAATTCGGCTGCGTGCCCAATATATATCTGTACCTTCAGTAAAAATAACATAAATAAATGAACTACCTAAAAAAGAAAATCCACGTACAGCTTTTACTTTAGGTGCAGACAATAATGATGTTGTTAAGGGATAAGTAATTTGGTTTTCAATTAAGTCTGGACTTCGGCCAGCCCACTCTGTATAGATAATAACCTGCGTATCACTCAGATCTGGCAGCGCATCTAACGACATATTTTTCATGGCAATTATGCCGCAAATTACTAAAAATAGGGTTGTAATGACTACTTGCCAGCGATGAGTCGCACAATACGAAATAATCCAAGCAATCACTCGGACAATACTCCTTTTAATTTTGCTTCTGAATCCAGTAAAAAAAGCCCGGAATTAACGACTTTGTCACCAATCTTTATACCTGAAATAATTTCTGTCCACATTTCCGTAGATGCGCCTATGTAAACTTCACGCCGGGAAAATTCGCCGTTGCCTAAATCTAGGTAGACCCATTGATGTTCACCAGTGTTCAAAACAGCTTCGCGTGGAATAGATAATCGTGTGCCAAGGTTAATGTCAATTTTGACTGTAGCTGTCATATTTGGCTTATAACGATGGCCAGAATTGGCAAGTATAAACCGAACTTTCGTTGCTCGGTTACCTAGTGACGCCATGGGTGCAATAAAATCAAGTTGTGAACGAATTGGCTCATTGGGAAAAGCTGAAAGCGTAATCCAGGCTGATTGATTGGGTCGAATATAAGAAATAATATCTTCATATACGTCAGCAATTAGCCAAACAGTTGAAATATCTGCAAGATCGATTGCAACTTGGCCTATTGATAATTTAGTTCCAGTGATTAGTGGTTGACTTAATACATATCCCGAAGTAGGGCTTATAAATGATAATGTTCGTTTTGGTTTTCCGCTATTTGCAATTATCTTAAGTTGAGCTTCCGAAATATCTAATAAACGCAATTTTTGTTTAGCTGCAGCAACAAGTTGGGACTCATTGTTTTGCATGATTGTATTAACATTGCTAGTTTCTGTCTTAGGTAATTGTTGTTGCCACATCAGTGCATTCAAATAATCTTGTTGAAGTGCAAAAATTTCAGGGCTATATAGTTCGGCAATACTCGTGCCTTTTTCAATCCATTTACCTATGAAATTCGCATTACTTTTTTCTACCCATGCATCATATTTTAGCGTAACTACTGATTGGGTTTGTTCATTGATTTGCACTTGACCAGGTACGCGAACTGTTAGCATCATGGGTCGGTTTAAAGCTGCAATAGAACGAAGTCCAATCATTTGTTGTTCTGCAGCAGTTAAGCGAACAGTCGATGCTTCTGATAGCCAAAGATTTAATATGAAAAACATAAAAGCTGTTACTAGTGTATATTTTTTCCCTGTATGTAATTGATGAATCATTTTATATTTTCTCCGCTCCATACTTTTACTGCTGAAATTGCTTTTTCATAGTTTGCCCATTGTTGCCAATATGCCAATTGATAATTTTGTTGATCTGATAAGGTATTTAATACAGCTGACAACGAAACAGTGCCCTGTTGATAAGAAGCAAGTGTGGAATCCATGATTTGTATAGACTTGGGTATTAGTGCATTGCGGTAGAGCGCCATCAATTTTTTAGAGGATTGAATCACAGAAACGTTTTCGTTTAAGGCGCTACGAAGCGCCAGCTCCATGCCAGCATAAATATATTCAGATTGCTGAGTTGATAAACTTGCTGCATAAATTAATGTTTGTTGTTTTTGATCAGCATACAATGGCCAATTCCACGCAGCGCTAATATTCCACATAGGTTCATACGTATTTCCACGCGGGCTAATTCCTGCAGTCCACGTCATATCAGGCAATGAACTTTTTTGAATTAAGGCTTCTTGTGCTTGCGCTTGTGTCCATGCAATACGGCGCTGACGTAACCATGGTGAAGTTTGTAAAGCCAGCGTAATGACCTGATCTAAAGTAAAATTAAATGAGGTAATATTTTCATCATAGGAATCCATGATTGATGTTGTCGGAACATATCCCAAAAGTCCATAAATTTGAGCATGCTTAGCTTGAATTGATTGTGAAATATTTTCTTCTTTTTCAATTAGCATATAGGATTGTAATTGCAGTTGCAAAAGGTCACGCTGATCTGCACGTTGACTTGCATATTGCGCAGTGATTGATTGATTAATTTTCAACAACCAATCTTGTTGTTTATGCAAAGTTATTCGTGTTTTTTCTAGAAAAATGTAATCAAAAAATAATTCAGAAATTTTGCCTGCGATCTGAGATTTTAATATCATAAGTTCACTTGATTGTTCTGTATAATCGCCAGAAGCAATATCCCCACGCAATTTCAATACACCGTTTGCAGGATACATTTGAGACAGTGCTAGATTCCATTGAGTTCCAGGCATTTTCCCAAGGGTAATATCGCTAAAACCTTCATTTTGATAGCCAATCGCAATAAGCGGATCAGTTAAACTTTGCGCAGACCTTATTCGTTGATAAGTGGCTGCAGATTTTGCTTGTGTGGCTAAAATATCGGGATTTGTATGGAAAGCAATCTCAATCCAGCTATCTAAAATGTCTCGTGTAGATATAGCATAACTGAATGATGATACAAGAAAAAGGACAATGGCGATCCATTGTCCTCGTCGCATACTATTACCGCACGTCAATATTAAACACAACAGATTCTTCCGCTGTATTAGTTGTTGTGATTTTAAGTGTAATTAACCATGATCCGCTCATGGATAGATTTATCGTTGCTTTATAGGTTGAACCTTGTAATACAGTATTTGTTTTCTCATTCATGGGTGGCATTCCTGGCATGGCTGGCATAGCATATTCAATAAGAACACTTTTGGGAGTTACGATTTCTTTTGTTTGATTTTTAATTGTAATTTTTACTACATTATCACCCACAGAGGGTGGATTTTTTTCCATTTGCAAAGTCGCAACATAATGATCAGAAGTGCTTTCTAGCTTTAGGCCTGATGGTCCATTACAGCCGATTGCTGTCAGTATAAAAAGAATTCCAACAATCAAAATTATACAACTAAAACATTTTTTCATAATAATGCTCCTTTGAAAAATTGATTAGTTTTATTCTAGCATAAATTAAGACCTCAAGTAATTCGTCATTTCTGCCTATAAATCAGTTCTCATATAAAGACTGATTTATCAAGCGGATAAATTATTTGATTAATAATCGTTTAATTTCGGATATTTCCTGTTTCAACTCTTTGATAGTCTCGTTTTGACTTACTATTTGCTTTTGCTGTTCTTTAATGGACTCAACCAATAAAGCCGTGATTGGTGCATATTGCATACTGTAATATTCGCCAACCTGGACTACCTCGGGAATAATATTCTTTGCTTCCTGTGCGATAAATCCTATCTGATTGCCTGTAGGATGTTCAGTCGTGTCTTTCCATTCAAAATTCACTCCACGTAACTGCAGCACCTTGTCCAAAGCATTCGGAATTGCCATAATATTTTTTTTCAATCTCTCATCAGAATCATTATACCAAGCCGTTGTCCCACCAGCAGCTCCATTAACAGAAAGCTTCCTCGCAGGTGTCGTTGTCCCAATGCCAACGTTGCCATTGCTTCTAACATATAAAAGTGGATAAGCCCCAGAATTATAAACACCAAAGTTCGATTGACCGCTCCCATCGCCTAAATAAATATATGTATTTGCGGCAGCATCTGAGCTACCCATAATCAAACCCGTACTATCCATCCCAATAACATACGATAGGCCCAAACCAGTTATCCAAATATCGTCAACAACGCTTATACTGCCAGCAACTTGTAACTTTTTAGTGGGACTTGTAGTCCCGATACCCACGTTACCACCTTGATAATAGAGTCCCGTAGTATTCAAATAACTGGCTTGAGATGCTGTTCCTCCATTAGCTGGGGCACTGCCAGCGGTTGTGGCATAGGTTGCAGTTGCTGCATTGCCAGCTGTATTTTGATTTAAAATCGGAAAATCACCAGCTACTGCAATACTTGGAATCCCAGTTCCTGTTGTATTTTTTAAAATACCTGTACCCAGTCCTGCTAGTGATGTTCCATTAATTCGAACAACACTTAAGGCTGTAGAGCCAGTCGCATCACCTGTATGATTGGCATTGGTAACTAAAGCACTATAAAGTGTGTTAACTGCATTGTCGCCTGTGTTAGAACCACTAAAAGATAAATTGGGAACATTGCCTAGGCCTACCATCGTTGCAGTAATTCCAGAAACTGTTCCAGTAAATGCTGGAGAAGCAATCGGAGCTTTAACACTAACATTTCCATTTAATTTGTTAATTGCACCTAATACCGAATCCGTTGCAGCTACAGTTCCGGCACCAGAGACATAACCAGTAATTAATTTGCCGGTAACTGCTGCATCTGTAAAAGATGTAGCAGCCAAAGCATTAGTTGCTAATGTTCCTTGTGCTGCAGTAGCGTACGCACTACTTGTTGTAAAAGCTGCTGTTCCCAACGCAGCACTAACAGTATTTAAGTTTGCAATTGTTGCAGTGAGTCCTATAATATTTGTCGCAGTTGCAGCAGTCAGCAAATTTGTTAACCCCGCACCATTCCCAACAAAAGCATTTGCAGTCACCGCTCCATTTACTACCAATGCGCTTGCACTTACCGTACCTGCAACCTCGAGCTTTGTTGCTGGCATTATAATACCGATACCCACATTACCGTTCATAAATGCCACCTTTCCCGTATTGTCCCATTGAACAGCATTTATGACTGTCGAACCATCCCAATAGGACATAGCATATCCGCTAGGAGAATAAAGCGAATTTTTAAACATCGAAGTCCCACCGTCAAGAGTAAAGCAGCTAGATGAGAGAACAGAACCTCTTACATCAAGTTTATAATTAACATTCGGATTAGTCGTCCCAATGCCAAGATTTCCAGCACCAGTAATACTCATTACTGCATTGCCAGTAGCGACTGTAATCGCTCCCAGCAAGCCTTGAGCGTTCATAGATACGGCTAGATTGGAGGTTGCGACTTGTGGAAGATTGGTAAGCCACGCACCATTACCCACGAAGGCGTTGGCGGAAACGGTGCCAGCTACTTCTAATTTTGTTGAAGGGGCTGTTGTGCCGATGCCGATGTTGCCGGAACTTGTAATTCTCATTTTTTCTGTTGGATTTACTTCAGCAGTTCCAGAAGTTGTACTCGTTGCCGTTAAAAAAGTTATATAGGAGCTTCCTGTACCTGTTGCTATACCAGAAGACAATGATAATACACCGCCATTAGAGTCAGCAGAGCCAATCGTTGCTCCAAAACCAGCCAAAGTTAA
>CAYUBI010000041.1:0-1785 GCA_964443005.1 uncultured Candidatus Marinamargulisbacteria bacterium | reverse complement strand
TACCATTAAAAAGCGAGTCGCCACCAATGCCTTGCATAACTACAAAGGCAGAAGTTTCTTGATTGCCATTATCAGTACCAAACCTCATCGTGCCCCCTAAATTCCAAAATGAAAATTCAGAACCGCCAGAAACAGTATCCTGAAGTGTAAATCGAGGATATTTTCTTTGACCACGAAACACATCAAAAGTATTATCATTATTGCTGCCAACGACTTTAACATAATTCCCTGTAGTTGCAGTATTACCAATTACCAGCGCTGTTGACGGTGCTGCAGTCCCGATGCCGATGTTACCGTTATTATCGATTCGCATTCTTTCAGTAGAGACACCTGCATTATTTGTCTTGAAAATCATATTTCCAATTGCTCCAGCATTATTAGCTGCAGTCATGTACAAATCCGAAGCAGGAGAATAATATCCAATTACAGTTGAGCCTGAAATACCATGTCCACCAGTCACCCTTATATTTCCCGCAATATTAATATTTCCTGCAATATCTAATTTCTCGGTTGGATTTGTGGTGCCAATGCCTACATTTCCTACAGCAGTTATACTTATCACAGTATTGCCAGTAGTTACGCTAATCGCACCCAAAAGACCAGTAGCATTCATGGAAGCAGCTATACTAGCAGTCGTA
Organism: uncultured Candidatus Marinamargulisbacteria bacterium; assembly: GCA_964443005.1. Classification (GTDB taxonomy): domain Bacteria; phylum Margulisbacteria; class Riflemargulisbacteria; order GWF2-35-9; family CAYUBI01; genus CAYUBI01. The sequence continues at coordinate 1,147 of CAYUBI010000041.1, read as the reverse complement.
ACCGTCGGCAAATTCGTCAACCGAGCACCGTCACCCACAAAGGCAGTTGCGCTTACTGTGCCTACTACTTCGAGTTTTGAATTGGGACTTATCGTTCCAATTCCTACATTTCCACCTTGTTGAAATGTCACCTTTGTCACACCTCCAGCTTGTAAATCCAAAATATCACCAGTAGCACCCACTCCAGCCTGATTTATTACAAAAGATGGAAAGGCATCTACGCTGGTTTTTGTTAATACAAACCCCGTATCACCTGGAACTAATGCGCCTGTTCCCCATGAACTTCCAGCAAAGCCAGCTGGTAATCTTGCAGAACCTGACGCATACAATGTTCCGATTATGGAAAGTGCATACGCAGGACTTATCGTCCCAATGCCCACATTACCGTTCGTGCTAACAACCAACGCATTCGGCACCACAGCATTACCAATTTGCATAATAGGTGTGCCTATGACATTGCTACTAACGTGTAGTGTTGCGATTGGGGCCGTTAAACCAATCCCAACCTTGCCTGCTGCTGTAATTGTAATTGAACTCGAGACCGTACCTAGTCCGCCTCCATAATAATCATTCGTGATATATAAATTCGTATTACCTGAGAGAGCACCTATTTTCCCCATAGAGACACCTTGTTGCCATAAAGTCAAATAGGTATCATTACCTGCAGCATTAGTTCCAATAATTGTTCCACCTGCACCACTACGTAAAATAGATGTTGCATTACCAAAAATCCCACCACCAAAAATATCCAACTTTGCCTGTGGATTCGTTGTTCCGATGCCTACGTTGCCGCCTTGTTGTATTGTCATTAATTGAGTACTTGAATTCCAAAATTGAATATCTTTATTGCTACTTGTTTGTAATAATAAATGACCGCCAGACACGCCTAAATAGCCATAGGCATATTGGTCTGTCATTTTAAGGTAAGAACCTGATGCAGTTGAAGTATATTTGCCTATAATTGCACTTGTCCCTGATACGTCCAATATTGCTCCCGGATTAATTGTTCCAATACCCACATTGCCTGCAGTTGTAATATTCATAACTGCATTGCCTGTTGCAACGGTAATCGCTCCTAGCAAGCCTTGTGAATTCATAACGTTTGCTGTGATTGCGTAATTAGCCGAAGTTGCGATTAATGCACTTG
>CAYUBI010000040.1:0-20145 GCA_964443005.1 uncultured Candidatus Marinamargulisbacteria bacterium | reverse complement strand
GGACTTAATAATTTAAATGATATTACAATGAATGAAAATTACTGTGAGTTGCTAGGGTATACTGCAGAGGAACTGATTACATATTTTCCAGATCGAATCAAGCAACTAGAGGATAAATTCGGGAAAAAAGAAAGCGATGTTTTGGTTGATATCAAGAAATGGTATAACGGATATCGGTTTTCAATTAAATCGAGCTATGTTTATAATCCGTTTTCAACATTACTATTATTTGACAACATGGAATATAAAAACTATTGGTTTGAATCTGGCACACCGACGTTTTTAATTGATTTAATAAAAAACAAAGAAATGGGTATAGTTGACTTAAATCATATGGTAACTAAAGAAGATTCGTTTTCAAGTTATGAAGTTGATAATTTAGAGCCAGAGCCTTTGTTGTTTCAAACTGGTTATATTACAATTAAGGATTACGATCCGCTAACTCGGGAATATGTGTTGGCATATCCGAATACAGAAGTAGCTGAGTCCTTTGAAAAATGGCTGTTAAGTGCTTATTCGACGTTGTCAAAAACAGCAGTCAATGGGCACTTAAGTAAATTAATGCTATGTTTAAAAATGTGTGATTTAGATGAATTTTTTGAGATTATGAAGATCTTTTTTGCAACGATTCCATATACAATCCAGTTGAAAGCTGAAAAATATTATCAGTCAATTTTTTATTTAATTTTTATATTAATGGGGTTTCAAATTGAAGTTGAGGTTACAACGAACCGAGGGCGTATTGATGCAGTTGTTACGTTAACAAATACGATCTATGTATTTGAATTTAAGCTAAATGGCACAAAAGAGCAAGCGATGCAGCAGATTAAGGCAAATGACTATGCTCACAAGTATCAAGGAACTCACCAAAAGATTATTTTAGTAGGCGTAGAGTTTGATAAAGAAAGGCGTAATATTGGTCAGTGGATAATGGACCTCCTCCCGTCCCCCTCTTCTGTAAGCGGTTAAAACCCGTTGTACAAGACTATCACTTGTATTCCTCAATCATTTCAGCCATAATTGCATCATGCAAAATGAGGTGGATTATTTAATCCAACCCATACTAAAACAAAGGTATATTATTATGAAAAAATTACTCATCTTCGTTGGTTTGGCAAGTTTCTACACTACCATTAGTTTTGCAAACATTGTCCTTCCGCCCACGCTTCAATTATTAGAAAATTTTGACACAACAAAGGGAACCTTTGTATACAATGGACCTAAATCAACTGTAAAAATAGAATGCGATACAAAAGACAAAATTGAAGGTGCAGCATCCTTGCTTTTTTCATTTTCCAACAATGATTGGGTCGGCGTTGGCAAAGGTTTTGCTAAACCCAAAAAATTTGATATCACAAGTGCTCTTTATTTTGTAATAAAAGGTGATGGAAAAAGCACAAAAATGCGGGTAGAATTAACAGATGATGATGGCGAACGTTTTGAAAATATTATTTTAATCGATTTTTCAGGCTGGAAAGCGTTTCAAATTCCCTTTAAAAGCTTTCATCGTAGACAAGATTGGCAGCCAGACAAAGCACCCAATAATGGATTAAACCTAACTGCTGTAGAAGCAATTGCTTTTTCGCCTGTAACTACTGCAATTGCAATATGGAAACTAGATGCTTTAGGAATTATCCCTTAAAACAAATAGAAAAAATAGAATTTCTTGTAGCTTTTCTATAATACAAAACCTAATAATGCAGATGTTATCAAAAAAACTGCAGCTAAAATAGTCGTGATTTTATTCAGGCCTTCCTCAAGTCCTTTTTGTGTTGCAAATACACGCGCTTGTACGCCAATCCCACCTAAACCTTCGCCTTTTGCAGAATGCAATAATACTGTCACAATTAATGCCACTGCTGAAGAAAACTGTAAAAATAATGCAAGACCTCTCATGATTAACCCCTTTCTTAATATTTACCGAATATCAAATCATACTTTCAAAATTCTACGGCATTATAGCACAAAATTTAATTAATTAATAAAACTCGATAATTTTCTGCTTGTTTTCTGTTAAAAACCAAGCTATTATAGCCGATATAAGCGTGTAACCCTTACAGTTGCTGGGTTTAATAAGGAAATATTAAAAAAGGAGGTGAGTACATGAATAAAGGTGAATTAATCAGTGCTATCGCTGAATCAACGGATCTTAACAAATCTTTAATAGCAAAAGTTACAGAAGCGATGATTGAAACTATTGAAGACTCATTAAAAACTGGCGACGCAGTATCCTTAGTAGGTTTTGGAACTTGGAAAAAGAAAACCAGAGCTGCTCGAGCTGGAAGAAATCCGCAAACCGGAAAAGCCATCAATATCCCTGCCAAAAATACCGTTAGCTTTTCAGCTGGAAAAAAACTGAAAGATGCGGTTAACTAAAATTTTATTTAAATAACGCATCAAAAAGCCTTGTTCTCTGAACAAGGCTTTTTTTTCTCTTAAAACCTCAAAAATCCCCATATTGACGTACGCTATTTTGTTTTATATAATTCTTTACGTAAGCAACTATGGCCATAGTTAATCTTGACGTTAAAGGAGGCGAAAATGAAAGATTATAATCACGTAACATTAGTAGGAAATTTAGCCCGCGACCCAGAAGCAAAAAAATGTGGCGAACACACAAAAACAAGTTTTGTAGTTGCTGTGAGTCGCGACATGAAGCGTAACGGAAAAACCGAATGCGACTTCATTCATGTTAATGCCTGGGGAAAACTAGGTGAGGTTTGCAACGATTACCTCAAAAAAGGGAAAAAAGTTCTTGTTGATGGAAAACTCCAAATTAGCAGCTATGAATCGGATAATGAAAAAAAATGGTTTACCGAAATCATTGCAGACAACATTCGATTTCTTAGCGCAAAAGAAGTCAGTTAGCCTTCATTCACAGGCAAGCTACCCTGCAAGCTTGCCTGTGAATATATGCAATCAATGTCTTTCCTCAATTAACTGAATATGGCATACTCTCTTTATTATGAATACAGGCTCTTCTGATGAATTTTATATGAATATGGCTCTTGAACAAGCAGCCAAAGCCTATTCGCTCAATGAAGTGCCTGTTGGCGCTGTCATTATTCGAGATCACTGCATTCTTAGTCAAGGATATAATCGTAGGGAGCGCGATCATGACCCATGTGCTCATGCTGAAATTGTAGCTATTCGTCGCGCAGCAAAAGTTATCGGCGATTGGCGTTTATATGGATGTACCCTTTTTGTAACACTCGAACCCTGCGTTATGTGTATTGGCGCAATTCTTCAAGCTCGTATTCTTCGCTTGGTTTATGGAGCTTATGACCCCAAAGCTGGAGCTGTTGTTTCCAAAATGTCAGTTGCACAGCCAGGTCTTTGGAATCACACGCTAACAAGTGACTATTTGCCGCAAGCAGTCTCTAAACAAATGCTTCAAACATTTTTCAAAAGCAAAAGATAAAGAAAAAGATAGCATAACCTGCAACTGCTTTATTCCTTTGATTCATAACTAACACTTTCCTTTCCCTACCTTTCTTGATATTATCATTTGCTTATGAAAGCTTTTTTAGAATGTATTCCATGTATACTTAAACAAATATGTCACATTATCGAAAAAAGTGAACCTGATTCATCAAAGCAAGTTAACATGATGAATCATGTGCTAACTGCACTTTCATCCATTAATTATTTAAATGAAACAGCACCGTCAATCACCCATATTGCGCATCAAATTCTTAAAAAAGATTTAGGAATTATTGATTTATATATAAACGAAAAACTAGTTTGTAATTCCGAAGCGCTAAAGAGCTATTCTATTGCTGAAAAGTTTGTACAAACTGCTGCTGATTCCCTAGAAGCTTCCACAAAAATAGCAATTGCAGGAAACCTAATCGATTATGGAGCATTATCACGCTTTAATATACAAGATATGTTTGACGACTATATGCATCGTCCATTTATGATTAATGATTTTGCTATCTTTAAAAAATTACTTGAACAACCTCAACATATTTTATACATTGGAGATAACGCCGGCGAAATTGTATTTGATAAATTACTCGTCACAGAATTGCTTTGTGGCGGACATAGCGTAACCTTTGCAGTAAAAAGCTTGCCAGTTCTAAATGATGCCTTAATGCAAGACGCTATAGCTATAGGCATGACAGATTTAGTTCCAGTTATTGAAAGTGGATCAATCACAGCAGGAACATTAATTTCCGAAGCTTCACCACAATTTCATAAAGCCCTTAATACATGCACGCTCATTATTGCAAAAGGACAAGGAAACTTCGAAACGCTAAGCGAAGAACCCCTATTGCTACCTACCTTTTATTTATTATTATCCAAATGCCCGCATATTTCAAAAAGTGCAGGAATTCGTGAATTTGATTTAATTCTAATTGAACATTCGCATGTGTCTGCGCGATTTAATCATGGCCGTATCACAAAGCCCTGCTGAATCAGTGCTTGTTTTATTTCTGGAATTGTTAATTCCCGAAAATGTAATAAAGAAGCTAGCAACGCCGCATCACACACATGCAACGCCTGAGCAATATGCTCAATTGTTCCGGCTCCGCCTGAGGCAATTACAGGCACAGATACTACGGATTTCACTGCTTGAGTAACACCCACGTCATATCCAGCTTTCGTTCCATCTGCATCCATACTCGTTAACAAAATTTCCCCTGAACCCAGCGCTACAGTTCGTTGCGCCCACTTTATCACATCAATACCCGTAGGTGTTCGCCCACCATGAATATATACTTCATATTGCGATGCAGCATCAATAGCGCAATCAGCAAGTTCACGCGGAATACGCACAGTTCGAGCTATGTTGGCCAGCTCTACTGATATTTGCCGAGAATCAATTGCAGTTACAATGCATTGATTACCAAAAAGATGAGCACTTTCAGCAATTAACCGTGGATTCATCACTGCAGCCGTATTAATGGATACTTTATCAGCGCCTGCTTTTAGAATTTGCTGAATAATATTTGTATCCGAAATTCCCCCACCAACTGTAAAAGGAATAAAGACCTCAGCTGCAACTTTACGAACCATATCAATCATAATCTCGCGCTGATGTGCAGAAGCTGTAATATCAAGAAAAATCAATTCGTCAGCATGTTGTTCATCATACACTTTGGCAAGTAAAACAGGATCGCCAGCATCACGAATTTGAACAAAATTCGTACCTTTGACCACCCGGCCTTGATCGACATCTAAACAAGGAATAATTCGCTTCGCTAACATACGATTATCTTAACCGATTGTTTAATGAATGACTAGAAGCGCAAAACGATAAACAACAAAGGTAATCAACCAAGCAACGCCTAAAGCATATAGGGAATAGAGCCATACCCATTTGCTATGTCCAGCTTCGTGTCGAAATACAGTTAACGCGGAAATACATGGAATATATAGCAAAACAAAAACCATCAAAGCCAATGCTTTGGGAGCACTCCATAAAGGATCTTCTTTAAGAATACGCATTAAAGAATGATTTTCACCTTGATTCGTTGAATTTAAGGCATTCATAGTTCCCAAAGATGAAACCACCAGTTCTTTAGCTGCAAGCCCACTAACTAATGCCACATTCACACGCCAATCAAAACCCAACGGCAATGTTACTGGCTCTAGCCAATGCCCCATACGTCCAGCCAACGAATGCGATAAGCGTTGCTGTTGATTATCAGCAGCTGACCCTGGATAATTACTAGCTAACCACAAGAGTAAGGAAGCCACCAAAATTGTTGTTCCTGCTTTTCTTAAGTACATTTTTGCCTTAAGAAATCCCTGAAATAAAACAGTTTTAACTGTTGGCCATCGATACGGAGGCAATTCCATCACAAACGGTTCTGTTTCTCCTTTAAACACAGTTCTTTTTAATAATTTTGCAGATAAAATAGCCACAAAAACACCTAGCATATATAAAGAAAACAAAATATTAGCTGCATGATTAGGTGAAAAAAAGGCACTAATTAATAAAATATACACCGGTAATTTTGCACCGCAACTCATAAACGGAATAATCATTAAAGTAATCAAGCGATCACTTCGATTTTTAAGCGTTCGAGTTGCCATAATTGCAGGAATCGAACAACCAAAACCTGTAATCATAGGAATAAACGATTTTCCATGAAGCCCCATCATATGCATAATTTTATCTACAACAAAAGCAGCACGTGCCATATATCCAGAGCCTTCTAAAAAAGCAAGCCCCATAAATAGCAACATAACATTGGGTAAAAACCCTAGCACACCACCTACACCAGAAATAATGCCATCTACAACAATCGATCGAATAAGTGGCACAGGAATAAGGGTAGAAACCCCCATTGCTAATTGCATAAAAAGCCATTGCAGTCCAACTGTAAAAGGTTCGCCCAACCGAAAAGTCAATTGAAATAAAAGCCAAAGAATTACTAAAAATATCGGCAATCCTGCTACTCGATTAATTAAAATCATATCCAAAATATCAGTAACTGATTTGCGAGATCGTACAGGTATTATCATTGTTTCTGCTAATGCACCACGAATAAAAGCATAACGATCTTCAGCTATAGCTGCATCAACTTCGTCAGGAAGTTGCTGCAAAAATGCACTAATTTTCAACCCAACAATGCGATCCTTTACTAATTGATAAACCATAGGATCTTTTTCAATCAATTTGACTGCCAACCACGACAAGGGATATTGATTCGCTAATTCGGAATCACCCTGCAACAATTTTCCCAGATGCTGTAAATGCTCTTCAATATCTAAGCGATAAATTAACTTGTTAGGTATTACCTGGTTTTTGTTGTTAACTGTCTTAACAACCTGATCTAGCAAATGAATCAACCCTTTTCGATGAGTCGCTTGAGTCGAAATTATTTCAATACCCAAAAGCTGGACTAGCTGAGAAATATTGATGTTAATGTGCTGTTTTTCAACTTCATCTGCCATATTTAATGCAATAATCATTGGGATATTTAATTCTATTAACTGAGTTGTTAAGTATAAATGCCGCTCCAACGCTGTTCCATCTACAACATTGATCACAACATCCGGCTTATCCTGAATCAAAAATTCTCGTGCGATAACTTCTTCAGGTGTATAAGCTGTTAAGGAATACGTACCAGGCAAATCTACAATTAATAACCGATAGCCTTGATGACGAACAATGCCTTCACATTTTTCAATAGTAACACCTGACCAATTTCCAACTTTTTGATGCGAACGCGTTAACGTATTAAATAATGATGTTTTGCCACTATTCGGATTGCCTGCTAATGCAACACGAATCACAGGAAACTTTACAGCCTTAATCATTTACGACACACTCAATAGTCGCAGCTTCAGATAATCGAAGCGAAATATCAACACCCTTAATTGTAATAATAATGGGATCCCCAAGCGGTGCTTTGCGTACGACTTTGACTGCAGTATCCTTAACTAATCCCATATCCAGCAACCGTCGCCGAATTTCTCCTGTAGCAGTAATACGAACAATATTTACATGTGTTCCAGAACTAACTTGCGAAAGAAAAAGCTGGGCTAAGCAAGACTGATTATTCTCACTCAATTTAAAAAATGATGTTTAAGATTCATGATATCTCGGTAGGGAAGAACCCCCAAAATATGACCATACTCGTCAGTTACAGGAATCGCACGAAAACCATAACGCGAAAACATTGCAGCAACCCGATTTAACGTATCTTTGGGACGTACACTAATAACATGCGTAATCATAATATCACCTAATTTCTGTTCAACAGAAGCTTGTAATAATTCCTTAACATCAACAACCCCCTGCAAAGTATCATGTACATCAACTACATAAATATACATAATCACATCTTTGTTTTTTGCAAGATGCCGAAATTGGCTCAGAATATGCTTGACTTTAGTTTCAGGAGAAAACCTTAAAAAATGCGAAGTTGCATAGTTTAATATTGTTTCATCATGGTTTTTTAGCAAAATATCTATTTTCTTAACTGCATCCGGATCCAAAAGTTTTAAAATGTTTTCTGCATCATTAGCTGGCAAAATTGCCAACACATCTGCTGCTTGTGCTGGAGTCATATCATTAATTAATTCAGCTGCACGATTAACATCAATCGAGGAAATCAAATCCCGTTGAACCCGCGGCTCTACTTCTTCAAGCGTATCAGCTGCTTGTTCAGTTTCAAGCTGATTAAAAATAACCAGTCGCTGATCATGATCTAATTCTTCAAGCATATCAGCCAAATCTACTGGATGAATGTCTGGTAGTTTTTCTTTAAGTACTTTCAGTTTTACAGTTCCACTAAAACTACTTAATTGCTCCAAAGGCTGAATATAATCCCAGGACAACGTTTCTTCTTTTATTTTATCTGCTAAATTATAAATAAAATTTGCCAGCCATTTTAATCCCATTCGCCGTAACAACCCATACTTACTAAAATCCACATCACTCACATACATTCGGTTTTTCCGCAAAATCAATTTGACATCATATACTACTTCAACCTCATTGCCAGCCAAATCTAGCACTTTTTTGTCCAAAACATAATCACGTAGCAAAATCTCGGAATCCGCAGGTTCTTTTTCAAAAGGTAGAATAGCCTCAACATCAATTATTACGCGATTATGCGTAATATCCTCAATATTTTTCCATGGAACCAATAATGACTGGTAACCAAAAGGTCTCCTAACAATAAAATCCGTAACTTCTGGAATTCGGCCGCTTTCCTGAATAATAATATCTGATAAATGGCCAATTTTTTTCTTTCCCCAAAAAACCTTAGCACCAATAAACTCGCTTAAAAAAAAGACGCGATCTAAATCTAAATCATGTAATGTTTTCCCCATAATGACCCTCTTATTTAATGACTAATGTAAAAAACTTGAATACAAGTAAACCCACCAAAAACAGCAAATAAAGCCGAAGACATAATAGAGCCAATTTAACACTAAAGGACATCTGAATCCGCGGCGTTGAATACCGTGCATTAATTTCGCTAATTTTCTCTACGTTTTCTTTAAGAAATTCAATTGTTCGCTTACTACTCACATGAAAAAGTCTAAACATCGATTAATGTATTCCTTTCAAATTTAGTGATTAATCCACCCACGTTTTTACTGAAACATTCCGGGGAATACAGTGCTAATCCCATATAGCGTTGACAACACAATTATAACCATAATGATTGAAATTCCTATCAAATTTTGAAACCAATTATTCGAATATTTTCCCATAGTTCGCTTATCATTCAGTAACAATAATAAAAAAACCAAAGCTGCAGGCAATAAGGTTACAGCAATAACTTGCACAAACAAGGTAATTAAAATGAGCGGGGCTTTAGGAATTAACACAACCAATCCAGCAGAAATCAATGTAATAAAAAAATTAGCATAAAACCATGAGGCTTCTTTAATTTTATTATTAAGCGAATGTGCCCATCCAAAAATCTCGCCAAAAGCCCATGAACTGGCTAGAGAAATGCAAATAGCGCCCAATAATCCAGCATTAAAAAGTCCAATAGCCAAAAAAGTACCCAAATGAGAATTAAAACCCATTAACAGCTGAGATGCTTGCGCTGCACTTTCAACATCCATCCCTTTTAAAACTGTTCCAGTGACAATCACAATAAAAACCGCAACCATCACTGTCAAAAACGACCCTAACAATGTATCCAGCTTGCCCCATGGAATATCTTTTTCCTTCATGCCTTTATCTACAACTGCACTTTGCTGAAAAAATAACATCCAAGGAGCAATAGTCGTTCCTATATTTGCCATAATATAAAAAAACAGTAAACTTAAGGATCCAGGCGGCAAGTGCGGAATCAGCCCTTCATGAACAATCGCAGTTACAGAAGGATGCACCATAAATGCACCTGGAATATAGATTAAATTAAAAGCACAAAAGACAAGTGCTATTTTTTCCCACGTCCAATATCTACCATTGATCACCATAATACCCATAAGTACGCAAACACCTATAACAGTCAAATAAGGAGGAACCCCAAAAATTTTGAAAGCTGCTGTCATTCCAATAAATTCCGTAATTAACGTTAACCAATTAACCAAAATAAGGTCTAACAAAGAAAACCAACCCCAAAAAGCACCAAACCCATCGAAAATAGCTTCTGCATGTCCGCGCTTAGTAACAGCGCCCAACCGCACGGTCATTTCTTGCACATAATAGGCTACAGGAACTAAAATTAATAAAAACCAAATCAAGTGATAACCATATTGCGCACCTGTTGCAGAATACGTTGTAATACCACCTGCATCATTATCTGCAACCATAACAATAATGCCTGGCCCAGATAGCAACAAATACAGCTTAATGCCTTTCCATATTTTACGATATTGATAAAAAACAGTAGAAAAAACCTTCATAAAGGTTCTAAATAATGAGAAACTTCGTGAATCAACTCCTGCGCCCTAAACGGCTTAGAAATATATCCAGTAAAGCCACTTTCTAAAACTTGCGAACGATCACCTTCTTGTGCTTTTGCAGTTAAAGCAACAATTGGAACTTTATCATATTTTGGAATTTCACGAAGTGCAAGCAGAGTATCAAACCCATTCATGCCACTCATCATCAGATCTAATAAAACCAAATCAAAAACTGCTTGTCTAGCTAATGTTAGCGCTTCTTCGCCACTAATTGCAGTTGCAACAGTATGTTCATCTCCCTCTAAAATAACTTTCACCAAAGTTAAAATATCCTGTTTATCATCAACAGCTAATATTTTCATACAGGTGACCTCCGGGAATAAAATCATTATAACGTAATTTTTTAATTTGGCAAAGTTGAATAATTCGCTAATCTATAATTGGTTATTGAATTATATATCGAGACAGATTAAACTCTTTTTAAGTTTTAATTGATATCAAATAAATATTAACAAAAGAAAGAGGCGAATACTATGAAAGTAATCATCATTGGAGGTGTTGCTGGAGGCGCAGGAACTGCAGCGCGACTCAGGCGTTTATCAGAAAAAACAGAAATTCTAGTTATTGAACGAGGTAACGATATTTCATATGCTAACTGTGGAATCCCCTATCATATCGGACAAATTATAAAAGATCGAAACAAATTAGTTATTATTAATGAGCAGGATTTTGAATCTATGTTTAATCTAGACGTTCGCATACACAGCGAAGTTGTTGCAATTAATCGTGCAATGAAAACCGTTACGATCAAAGACTTAATCAACGAAAATACATACACAGAAACCTATGACAAGTTAGTACTTTCACCAGGCGGCAATCCCATTCGCCCACCAATACCAGGGATTAACCTTTCTAGCATTTTTACATTACGCAATCTTACAGACATGGATGCTATTATCCGGTTTATTCATGACAAAAAACCGATGCGCGCTATTGTTGTAGGCGCTGGCTTCATTGGGTTAGAAGTTGCAGAAAATCTTTGCCATTTAGGATTACACGTATCAATTGTTGAATTAGCTGGCCAAGTTATGAATTTACTTGATTTCGAAATGGCAACAGCTATTCATCAACAGTTAAAAACGAAACAAGTCGAGTTATATCTTAAAGATGGCGTTAAAGAAATTGCTGAACAGTCAAACAACTCGCTATTGATTACGCTGCAAAGTGGACGAACAATTGAAGCTGATTTAGCTATTTTATCCATTGGCATCCGCCCTGAAGTTGCTTTAGCCAACGAATGTGGAATTTATCTCGGTGCTTTAGGCGGCATTAGCGTAAATGCTTATATGCAAACCTCGGATGCTACGATTTATGCTTTAGGCGATGCAACCGAGATCATTGACTGTGTAACAACAACGCCTGCGCTAATTCCGCTTGCAAATGCTGCAAACAAACAAGCACGTATTGTTGCAAACAATATCATGGGACATACTGAAAGTTACAAAGGCACTCCAGGAACAGCTATAGCCAAAGTTTTCGATTTAACAGTTGGCATTGTTGGCAATAGTGAAAAACAATTACTTAAAAAAGGAATTAAGTATAACAAGGTTTATTTAAATCCAGCGTCCCATGCCACCTATTATCCTGGTTCTTTTCCCATGATATTCAAGCTGCTATATTCATCAGATAATGGTCGAGTACTTGGTGTCCAGATTATTGGTCAAGCTGGCGTTGATAAACGAGTTGATGTTTGTGCAGCTTTAATTCAGAATCAACACACAGTTTACGAACTAGCCAGCCTAGAACTAGCTTATGCTCCACCCTATGCGTCTGCCAAAGATCCAGTCAACCTCGCTGGAATGATTGCAATTAATCAGATTCAGGGAAAGAATCCAACGGTTTATTGGGAAGACATGCCGTTATTAATCAAAGAAAAAACACTCTTTATTGATGCTAGAAGCCCCATATCCTATGAATTAGGCCATATTGAAAACGCTATTAATATTCCGCTAGAACAAATGCGTTCACGATTAAACGAAATTCCAATTAATAGAAAAGTAATTGTTTACTGCAATCAGGGAAAAACAGCCTATTTTGCAATTTGTTTACTTAAAAACAATGGATATACAAATGTATGGAATTTAAGCGGTGGATATACGCTATACAAACTAACTGCACTTCCTCAAGAAAACGTGGGCATTTTTCAAGGACAACAGTTAGACAAACTAGAAAACCTTCAAACTGTACATCAGCCTGAAGGAACAATTATTAAGATGGATGCTTGCGGACTACAATGTCCAGGCCCTATTGTCCAATTAGCTAAAACAATATCGCAAGCAAATTGTGGCGACGTCATTGAGGCTCTTGCTTCTGACCCAGGTTTTTTTAATGATGTAAGCGCTTGGTGCGAACTAACGAACAATCAATTACTTTCCTTAACTCAAGCGCACGGCATCATAACTGCTCGAATTCAAAAAGCAAGTCTGCCAACTACAAAAGCCTTATTAAGCGAAATTCCTCATGACAAAACTATTGTTGTTTTTAGTGGGGATCTGGATCGAGCATTAGCAGCTTTTGTCATAGCAAATGGGGCAATGGCAATGGGTCGCAAAACAACGTTATTTTTTACTTTTTGGGGATTAAACATTCTGCGTAAGAGCGATAAATCTACAGCACACAAAAATCTTCTTGAAAAACTATTTAGCTGGATAATGCCCAAAGGTCCAGCACAATTAAAATTATCTAATCTTCACATAGCAGGAATAGGCACAACCTTAATAAAAAGCTTAATGAAATCCAAGCGTATTGATTCCTTAGAAACAATGATTAAAAATGCACAAGAAGCAGGCGTTAGAATCATTGCTTGTCAAATGTCTATGGATTTAATGGGACTCAAAAAAGAAGAGCTGTTTAATGGGATCGAAATTGGCGGTGTTGCTAGTTATTTAAGTGCAACAGAAACAGCAGATACTAATTTGTTTATTTAAGAATCAATTATGCAACTGCTATTGGCGCAAAACTATATCCACATTATAATATCCGTATGAGCCAGAAATATAAACGCCCGTTATTCGGCTATTTAATATTATTTTTTCTTTTTCTGCTGATTGTACAAACACATCTTCTGGGCTTTTCAATGATTTTTCTTTTACTTTATTTATTAACGGATTTGGTAATGAGATTCCGAAACCGCTTTCTTCGATTTTTTCCATCCCAGCTTCTGTTATTAATCTTATACACATTAGTTTTTACTGGATTATCGTTATTTTTAATTCACGTAACACCGCATATTGTTAGCGAAGGCGTCCAATATTCTCGACAAATTTTTTCCAAAGGCAATGAACAATTAACTGTATTAAATCAACGCTTTAATTTAAATCTTGATCTTTCGTATATTCGCGACAAAATATTAGGCTCTTCAAGCTATACAGTTTCCAATTTTCTTCAAATTTTCAATAATATAACAAAAGGTATTGTTTATTACATTTTTGCTTTAGTATTAAGTTTTCTATTTATTCATGAACAGCAACGCATTGAACACGTTTTTCTGCGGAAACAAGATAGTTTATTAAGTTACTATTATTTATTTATACAAAAACGAATTTGTCGATTTTATCATTTTTTCAAACAAGTCATGCTTGGACAAGTGATTATTTCCTTAATTAACACGCTCATTACAACTAGCGTAATTTTTTTCCTACATTTGCCCTATAAAGTTGCGTTAATTGCTACAGTATTTGTTTTTGGGCTTATTCCAGTTTTTGGAAATTTAGCTTCCAATACCATTATTGTCATCACTGCACTGCTTAATCATGGTGCACTAATGGCAGTTTTTTGTTTAGTCTATTTAGTTATCATTCATAAGCTAGAATATTTTTTAAATAGTAAAATTATTGGCTCTATTATTAAATTCCCCATGTTTTTAACACTCATTACCTTAATTGTTGGCGAAGCGCTTTTTGGTATTGCAGGTCTGATTTTAGCAGTTCCAGCCTTGCTTTCTATTTTATATGAACTTGAACATCATCCAGATTTCATAGAACAAACAAAATAATATTAGTTTATCGACCCAGAATAAAACCAAAAGCATATCGAGTATTTTTAGTTGAATTAAACGGAACTTCCATACTGTTATAAATAGTTATCCATGACAATTGAAATGCAACGCCGCCTGTATACTGTTCTGGCGTCACACCAAATCGAAAATGCAGCGCTGTATCTGTGGTAATAGCTGCAGCCATTGAAGGAGCCCATGATTGCTGAAATGGGCTATACGTCAAGTTTCCAAACACAATCAGCGCACGATTATATAATATTTTCGACACGCCAACAGACACAGTTCCATTAATAGAGATTGTTTGTTCCTGAAACAGATTTAACCCAGAAATTCCAAGCAACGTATCCTGACTCAATGGCACTAATATTCCAGTATCAATTGCCCAGCCTCGTGCAGAACCTTGCTCAATCGTTTTATAGGTAACTCCCCATAAAAAATTTTGCGTTCGATTACCAATAGCTACCATTGTTTGTTTTAAACGATTACCTGACACCATATATTGAGTTTGAGCAACTGCTATATTTTTAAAAGTTACGATTCGATTAAAATAAGAAGGATAATCACCGTCACTCTGATCGATTTTCTGTTCAGAATAACTCGTGTGATTATTATACAAAGCTGCAGGATTATAAAAAATAGCTTCTTCACCTGAAATACATGCAGTAAAAGCATTAGCTCCAGCTAATCCCCACACACTTTCTTGACGAATAACATTAGCAGCCCATACCAAATTCGAAATAAAAACAAGCATTAATGTCAAAAAAAATGGCCGCAAAGAAATTCCAGTCATAATGCAGTCTCGTTTTTGGCTAGAGCCGCCTCCGCTAACTGAATATAAGCTTTAGCCCATTTTGGCAACTCTGTCTTAAACATCACACGTTTCCCAGAAGTTGGATGATTAAACTCCAACGAATGAGCATGTAGCAGCTGGCGGTTTCCATCAGCTTTGCCATATAAAGGATCTCCAACAACAGCATGTCCAATATGATCAAAATGTACACGAATTTGATGCGTTCGCCCAGTATGTGGGGTCACTTCTACCAAAGTTTTGTTATTAGCCCTAAAAATCACACGATAATGCGTAATACACTCTTTGCCTTTTTCTAAAGCAACAACTGCGCGTTTTTTCCAATGCACAGCATCATGACCAATTGGATAATCCAAGGTTCCTTCATCTTCAGGCACATAGCCTTCAACCAAAGCATAGTATTTTTTCGTTACTTTTCTATCCTGAATTTGCTTAGCAAGCCGCTCATGCGCTTGATTATTTTTTGCTATTACCATAATACCCGTTGTATCCTTATCTAATCGATGCACAATCCCAGGCCGAAGTGCTTCTTGAAATGTTGATAATGCCTTTTGCTGAAACAACAACGCATTTACAAGCGTTCCCGTAAGATTTCCAGCACCTGGATGAACAACCAAACCTGCAGGTTTATCAACCAAAAGAATATCATCATCTTCGTATATTATAGTAATGGGAATATCCTCAGGCTGTAACGGAGACGGCGAATCATCTTTTTCATGATAAAATACATGATCATTTTCATGAACGAGTTGGCTAGATTTCGCAATTTTTCCATTCACCTGAACCAAACCCTCTTTAATCCATTTTTGAATTACACTGCGAGACCGCTCAGTATAAAGGCCTAAAGCAGTATCTAATCGCTGATTATCACTCACATCATCAACTTCCCATTCTTTTGCTATATCCGTTGAAATCATAATTGCTCCCGTTGTTTGGATAATCGAATTGAATCTACCAAAAGGCAGACTACGCCAACATCAATGAGTATATCCGCAAAATTAAACACGGGCCAATGAGGTAATTCTATAAAATCAGTTACTACGCCAAAAATTAAACGATCTAAAAGATTTCCGATAATTCCGCTAACCAAAAAAATAAAAGCCCAACGCACCCATGCAGTTTGAATAAAAAAATGACGACGCATCAGCAGTAAGCCTATAACTGCAACTACACTAATTAATACAAGAATATACGTATATTCCGACAATATACCAAAAGCTGCGCCAGAATTTTGTACATGCGTCAACGAAAAAAAAGAAAGCAGCTTTAAGCTATGCCCTACTGGCACCCATAATCGAAACACAGTTTTGCTAAGTTGATCTAGCCCCACCCAAACAAGAATAAGCCAAACTGTGTTTCGCAACAAAACTCCAAGCAGCAATCTATTTATTTTGCAAAATAGCAATACCAGGCAACTCAATACCCTCGAGAAACTCTAGCGAAGCCCCTCCACCTGTAGAAACATGTGTCATTTTATCCGTTAATCCAGCTTTTGCAATAGCTGCAGCACTATCACCGCCACCAATGACAGTAATCGCATCTGATGCAGCAAGAGCTTTAGCAATAGCATTAGTTCCTTTAGCAAATATATTGATCTCAAACACGCCCATTGGCCCATTCCACATAACTGTTCCTGCTTTACTAATAATTTCACTATACTGCTTAATCGTTTCAGGACCAATATCAACACCTTCCATATCAACAGGCATTTCATTGTTTTTAACATATTTAGTATGTGCAGTTTCCTCAAAGGAATCAGCCACTAATATATCTTTAGGCAAACAGAGTTCAACTTTTTTCTCTTTAGCCATTGCCATAATATCTTTAGCTGTTTGAATATAATCTGGCTCTAAAATAGATTTACCTACTTCATGGCCCAATGCTTTAAAAAAAGTGTAGCTCATGCCACCTCCAATTAAAAGCTGATCCACTTTACTTAGCAAATTTTTTAAAACGGAAATCTTGGACGATACTTTTGCTCCGCCAATAATCGCAACAAAAGGCCGCTTTGGATTTTCAACAGCATGACCCAAAAATTTCAGTTCTTTTTCAATCAAAAAACCAGCATAGGCTGGTAGTAAATGCGCAACACCTTCAGTGGAAGCATGTGCCCGATGAGCTGTTCCAAACGCATCATTAACATAAATATCTGCTAATCTGGCTAAACTTTTTGCAAATCCAAGATCATTAGCTTCTTCTTCTTTATAAAAACGAACATTTTCCAATAATACAATATCTCCAGGGTTCATGTTGGAAATTGTAGCTTCAATCGAATCACCAATACAGTCAGCCAAACACGTAACTGGTAAATTGATCATTTCCGACAATTTTTTCCCAACAGGTTCCATACGCAAACTATCTTTATTATCTGCTTTGGGACGACCTAAATGAGAAACAAGAATAATCTTAGCATGATGAGAAACCAAATATAAAATCGTTGGTATAGCACCTTTAATTCGAGAAGTATCTGTAACAACGCCTTTATCCATCGGAACATTGAAATCAACACGAACTAATACACGCTTTCCATTTAATTCGCTATCTGCTATATCTCGGACTGTTTTTTTGGTCATTTCCGGCTCCCTCTCCTAAAATAAAGTTCCCCGCTGAAGCGGGGAACTTTTATGTTTTTATAACAACTAACTCACGAACTCCTATTTGGCGATGTATTCAACCAAATCAACTACACGAGTAGAATAACCCATTTCATTATCATACCAAGCAACTACTTTTAACATTGTTGAACCTACCATCATTGTACATTTTGCATCAACTGTTGAAGATACTTGCGTACCCAGAAAATCAACAGAAACAAGCTGCTCTTCAGTATAATCCAAAATGCCTTTCATGGGCCCTTCTGCTGCTGCTTTCAGTGCAGCATTCACATCAGCTACTGTAGCTGACTTTTCAAGTTCACAAACAAAATCAACCATGGATACATCCGTAGTAGGCACACGTACCGCAAATCCATTAAGTTTTCCTTTGAGTTCTGGCAATACCAAAGCAACAGCTTTTGCTGCACCGGTTGTTGTTGGAATCATAGAAACTGCAGCTGCACGAGCACGACGAAGGTCTTCATGAGGTAAATCCAAAATACGTTGGTCATTTGTATACGAATGAATCGTTGTCATGAGTCCGCTTTTAATTCCCCAATTTTCATGGATCACCTTTGCAACAGGTGCAAGACAATTGGTGGTACACGATGCATTAGAAATAATATGATGTTTGGCTTTATCATACATTTTTTCGTTTACGCCCATCACAATCGTAATATCCTCATCTTTTGCTGGAGACGTAATAATCACTTTTTTTGCACCAGCATCAATATGCAATTGTGCACCTGCTTTATCACGATAATATCCAGTAGATTCAATAACAACTTCAACGCCTAGCTCTTTCCATTTTAATTTTGAAGCATCTCGTTCAGCCATAATCATAATTTTCTTACCATTCACAATAATCGCATTATCCGCAGACTCAACAGTACCCTTGAACCGGCCATGAACTGAATCATATTTCAAAAGATGTGCCAAAGTTTTAGCATCTGTTAAATCATTAATGCCAACAATTTCTATGTTTTTATTGGCTTGTGCTGCACGAAATACAATTCGACCAATTCGCCCAAAACCATTAATTCCAACTTTAACTACCATAATTTTCCTCCTGATTTACAATAATTCAAAGCGTAGACCGCTCTTTTTTTATAATCTGGAATATACCATCGATCCCGTAGTTTGAAAACCAAATTATTAAATTAGCTATTGCTAACTGGATTATGTTCTTCCAAATTTATGGTTACAACGATTCAATTAAGCTGTATTTTCAATCAAGCCTTTTAGTTCGCAAACCATAAATTAATCGCAAACCGTATATCTAATAAAGCCTGATTTAGCCTGGCTTAACGATGAATTCACAAGAGAAACTCTAATTTTTCCACTCACTGAAGTAATGATCGTGATACTTCCCCCATTCTGAACTGGGGTGCCACGAATTACCACGCTGTCTACGGATTCATGGTATCCTCCAACTAAATATGAACCAACTAAATTACCTGTGCCTGCATTTCCATACATTGCCAAATCAATAGAGATCATATAGTCCATTGAAACAGGAATATCATACTCCAAGGTACTATTAGGCCCAACACTAATACTGTCAATACGCGTGGTTCCAGTCCCGCCATCGCTTTGTTTAATGCTGCCGTTAACATGCAACCTAGCTGTTGGAGTTGTTGTGCCTATACCTACGTTGCCGCTTTGCGTTATAGCCATTGATGAACCCCATGATGACCCATTATATCCAGCAAACCACAAATCATCATTAGAATCTGAACGTATGGTCAATTGCCATTCCTTGGTATTGTCAGCATCCCTCAAGCTGAAACCTGAGGCGTTAATATCCCCGGTACCATTTGCTCGAATATATGCAACCATATTAGCTGCCGAAGTTGATACATCGAGATTCGCCCCCGGCGTGACAGTTCCGATGCCTACGTTGCCAGTCTTATGTACAACCAATGCATTTGGTACTGTAGCATTACCAATTTGCATGATAGGCGTTCCTACTACATTGCTGCTTACGTGTAGAGTTGCTATAGGGGTTGTCGTGCCAATGCCCAAGTTACCGTTCTTAATTACCACATTGCCGTTCGAACTAATAACAACGCCGCCCGTAGCATTAATGGTTAGCGAACCTGTGGAACCAACGCTGAAATCAACGTAGTTGTTGGTGTCATACGCTAGCCGAAGTGGCGATTTGCTTTGCGTACGAATTTCTAGTTTAACGCCAGTAGAATAAGCAGGAAGCCGGTCAATTGCATCTTGGAACAAAAACGTCCCATTTGTACTAATCATCTGCTGGAACAGTTGACTGTTTGGGAAGGTATAAATCGGCCCAGCTAAAGCAGACGAATCAATACGGCAACCTTGGCACAATTCAGAGCCCCATG
>CAYUBI010000039.1:0-20329 GCA_964443005.1 uncultured Candidatus Marinamargulisbacteria bacterium | reverse complement strand
CTAATTAGCTTATCTTGGGAGGCAGTTTCATGAAATTATATAAATCATTCGTTCTTATTCTACTGTTCCTTTTCACTACCCTAGCTTTCCCATGGGGATCCGAACTATGCCAAGGTTGCCGCATTGATTCGTCTGCTCTGGCTGGACCGATTTATACGTGGCCAAATAGCACGATGTTGCAGCAAATGATTAGTACGAATAGTACATTTCTCTTTCAAACGGAAATCAATCAATATTATTCAAGAACCCAGCGTCCTTTTCCATCTTCCTGTGCTGAAACATCAATAATTGGATACAAAAGGGAATAAGACAGCTTCCATTTATGCGAATCATTAACAAGTACAACAACTGTCTTCGGGTTTAATTGAATAACTTTTCCAAATAATTCATTATTATTTCGATCTTGAAATCCCACAAGATCGCCATATTTTAGGGAATTTCGATCAATTCCTTTTTTTGTTTTTACCTGAACATCTGTATCGCAGTTATCTAGATTTAACATATAAAAGGGCATGGTCCAGTGATGCCCGTCCTCTATATTTTCAACTAAAATGCGAGTTCGATTTAATTCAAGCACCTTGGCTTCAACTAGCCTATTTTCTGTTTTCTCAAAATAGTGAACTGTCTGGCCAACATGGATGCGTTTGCGAACATCATTTAACCGAACCGGGTTATCTAATTCTCGCTCAATAGCTGATTTTAATCGAAATAAATCAAAAAGAGAAGCTTCTTGCAATTCAGATAAAACTTTTGAATAATTCATAATAGTTTAATCAATTCCTTTCGCCAGATTACAAAACCTCAACTAGCACCATTGTTGCATCATCATGAAACGTTTCTTCTGCAGAATACGCGTGAATCTGTCGTACAACATGATTAAGGAATTCCATTTTCGTAAATGAATAACTCTGCCGTAATAATTCGTGGAAACGTTGTGTTCCTAAAATATCGCCTTTGGCATTACGCGTTTCTGTTAACCCGTCTGTATACAACAATAGTTTATCTCCACTCATTAGCTTTATTTTTTTTTCTTCGTATTCCTGATTATCAAACATGCCTAAAAATACACCTTCACAATCTAATGTTTCAATTGAGCCATCTCTTCGCAATAAAACTGGATTAGTATGTCCAGCTTTAGCATAAATAAACTCTTCCTTTTGTGGATCAATTAGCCCCATAAAAGCTGTAACAAAACTAATATCGCTATTTTCCGTATATTCCATAATTTTTTTATTAATATGAGTTAAAATTTCAGCAGGAGAGTCAAATTTTTTAGAATATTCATCAAACGTATTTCGTGCAAGCACCATAACTAAGGCAGAAGCAACCCCATGTCCAGCTACATCGCCAATAATGACATGCACAAAATCTTCTTTACGCCCATCATATTTGATAATCCCTGGCCGACTCGACTCTTTACCAATGGAATAATTTGTTTTTTGATCAATAAAGAAAAAATCGCCGCCTATTTTTTCTGCAGGTTCACAAAAAGCAGAAATCACATATTTTTTATACTGAAGAAAATTATTTGCTAATAATCCAGTTTGAATTTTGCGCGCCATGTCTAAATCGCGAGCAGCTTTATCGACTTTTCGTTGTAAATGAGTTTTGAAATAGGTTAGTCGCCGATAAAGGATCGCAATCCATATAGCAGAAAAACCAAGTACGCTTGCCACTATAATAAAAAGGATGCTCATGCGCTCTCCCTAAGAAATCTTAATTTTTTCAGTATAACGTATAATTGCTTTTTTTACTAATTCTCTGATATGATAACCTTATGAAAATAAAATGTTATGGTTCGCGTGGATCTATTCCTGTTTGCGGAAAAGATTATCTTAAATATGGTGGAGATACTACCTGTATCACTGTGACTTCTGATTCTGGAGATCTGATTATCGTTGATGCAGGAACAGGTGCACGCCGGCTGGGCAATGATTTAATTCAAGCTCAAACTATTAAGCATTTTAGCATGATTTTTACGCATGCTCATTGGGATCACTTAATGGGATTCCCTTTTTTTAAACCGCTTTTTATTAAGGATTTTGAAATAGATTTATATGGTTGTCCGTTTGTAACTGGATATTCAGTCAAAGATATGGTTGCAGGCACAATGCAACCGCCTAATTTCCCAGTAGATATTAATGCAATTTCTGCAAAAATAAACTTTATTCACGTGAGATACAGTACCTTTCAAATTGGTAGCATGAAAATTGTTCCGATTCATCTGAGTCATCCAAATCAAGGCATTGGATATAAGTTTATTGAAAATGGAAAAACATTTGTATTTCTAACAGATAATGAACTTCACTATCAACATGAAGGCGGGCTTTGCTTTAAGGATTATGTTCGCGATTGCGAAAATGTTGACCTCTTATTTCATGATGCAGAATATTTACCAGCAGAATATGAAAAACGTCGTACCTGGGGCCATTCGACGTATATAGATGCGCTTGAATTAGGGCTTCAAGCCAAAGTTAAACAGCTAGGTCTATTTCATCACAATCAAGATCGTCGGGATCATGAAATTGATGCTATGATTACTGATTGTGAGTCAATTATTACACAGCGACAGTCAACAATGACTGTTGTGGGTATTGCACCAGACAGCGTGATTGACTTATAAACTAGCTAATTCCAAAACGTTTGCCACTTAATTTATACACATACGTTAAAATCTCTGCAACAGCGTTAAACAAATCGCCAGGTATATCATGATCAACGTGCGTAGATGCATATAAGGCCCGAGCTACTTCAGGGTTTTCTACAATTGGAATATTATGGGTACGTCCCAGTTCTTTGATTTGCTCAGCAATCAAGCGTGCGCCCTTTGCAATAACCTTGGGCACAGACATGGTATGCGCATCATATTGTAAAGCTATTGCAATATGAAATGGATTTGTAACAATAACGTCAGCTTGAGGAACTTTTTGCATCATTCGGCGCTGACCCATTTCCCGCTGACGACGCCGAATTTCATTTTTTATTTCAGGACTGCCTTCTTGTCTACGATGTTCATCTCTGATTTCTTGTTTTGTCATGCGCATATCCGTACTTAGCATATATCGCTGAAAAAAATAATCAATGATTGCAATGACAATATATAATAAGGCTACTTTTAAAGCAATTTCCATCATAACACCTGCTAATGAAACAGTGATAGCTGATAGCGGCATATATATATAACTAAGAAATAGAGGAATATCTTTTTGAACAATTGAATATGCTAAATAACCAATAACCAAAACCTTTGCAATAGACTTAACCAACTGCCCTAAGGAGCGTTTTGAAAAAAGCCGTCCAAATCCAGCAATAGGGTCAATTTTAGAAAGCTTGGGCGAAATTGGCTCTAACGTATATAAAAAACCAACTTGTAAAAGATTCGAAATATAAGCAACTGCAAAAGCTAACAGCAACAGCGGCCCCATAATGACAGTAACTTTGAACATATAATATACGCCAAGGTTGCCAACATTCGCATCATTTAAGGGCGTTAACATCACATGCCGCAACGAATACGTCATAATATCCTCAAATGAATGCCAAATAAAAGCGCCAGTTGCATTGAGTAAAAGAACACAAGCCAGTAAAATTGAGGCTGCACTAATTTCTGGAGACTTTGCAATATTACCCTTTTTACGAAATTCATCGCGTCGCCGCGGAGTAGCTTCTTCGGTTTTAGAAGGATCAGCCATGATACATTAATAAAATCATTTTCTGAATATCTGCTCGGATCGTACCAAATAATTGGCTAAGCACCGGCAAAATATAAATCAACATTACCATCAAAAACATAAAACCAATCATTATTTTTAACGGCATTCCCAGTAAAAAAACATTCATTTGTGGAACAGCTTTGGCAACTAATCCTAGAGAAAAATCAATCAAAAACAAAATAGCGGCTATAGGAGCTGCAATTTGAAGTCCCACTAAAAATATAGTATTTACAATCTGAATAAAAAAATCAATTAGCGAATGATGAATACTAAGGGCTCCAATTGGCAATGTATAAAAACTACGGCCAACAGCTTCAATAACAATATGATGACCATCTACTTGCAAAAAGAAAAAAATAGCCATGATATATAATAATTGGCCCATTAAGGATTGCTGCTCATGTGTCATAGGATCAAAAACCGAAGCAACGTGCAAGCCCATCATCATATCAATCATTTTTCCAGCAAATTGAATTGCACCAAAAAGGATTTGTGCAACATATCCAATTGCAATGCCAATTGAAAGTTCTTTTAAAATATAAATTGCGTAAACTAATAAATGAACATCTGCAACATTTTTTGACATTGGAATAGTTACAAAAAACAAATAGGTTGTAACTGCAACTAGGCCCACTTTCATAAACATAGGCACTGAACGAGTACCAAAAATAGGCGCAAACATAAAAATACCACTCATACGTGTGCCCATTAAGAGATACAACTTAAAGGCTACAAGATCGACTGGCAAATCAGGAATCATATCCCCCTATTTGAAAGATGCTAAATTTAACAAAATTCGATTTGTAAAATCAAGCAAAATAGTTAGCATCCATCCACCGCTAACTAAAAGCACTAACCCAATTCCAATTAGTTTTGGAACAAACGTAAGTGTCATATCTTGAATTTGCGTCACAGCTTGCAGTAACGAAATAACGACACCCAAAACAAGTGCCAGTCCCATAGTAGGCGCAGACAAAAGGAAAGAAATATAAATGGCTTCTTTTCCTAAACTAAGAATAACGGAATCATTCATAAGGCCACCTTGTTAAGGCTTAATTTGCATCATCAAAAGTGATAACGCACCAACGTTATTCAGTATATTTTTTAAAAATAAGTACTGCATTATGTCCACCAAATCCAAAGGAATTGGACATTGCAATATTTACAATACGATTTTTCGCTTGATTTGGCGTATAGTCCAGATCAAGCCCTTCGCTAGGTTCATCACAATTCATTGTTGGGGGAATCACATTATCGCAAATAGCATAAACCATAGCTAAAGCTTCAACTGCCCCAGCTGCGCCTAACAAATGCCCAGTCATGGATTTTGTCGAACTAATGGATACGTTATAAGCGTGATTGCCCATAACACTTTTGATAGCTTCTGTTTCCAGCCTGTCATTTAGGTCTGTTGAAGTTCCATGAGCATTAATATAATCAACTTGTTCTGGCGAAATTCCTGCATCAGCTATTGCTGCTTTCATGGCTCTAGCGCCGCCCTCACCATTAGGTGCAGGTGCTGTCATATGATACGCATCTCCACTTTGACCATACCCAATCACTTCCGCAAAAATGGTAGCACCTCTGGCCTTGGCATGTTCCAGTTCTTCTAAAACTACCATGCCTGCGCCTTCGCCCATTACAAACCCATCTCGATCTTTGTCAAAAGGCCGCGATGCTTTTTCTGGTTCGTGATTGCGTGTTGTCATTGTTTTAGCTGCGCAAAAACCGCCCACACCGACTTGCGTAATAGGTGCTTCAGTTCCACCTGCAATAACTGCAATAGATTCCCCATTCTGTATCCATCGAAATGCATCTCCAATACTATGCGTACCAGACGCACATGCTGTGACTGTACAACTATTAGGTCCTTTAGCACCGGTTTTAATTGCAACAATTCCAGCAGCCATATTCGTAATCATCATGGGTACTGTAAACGGCGACAATCGACTGGGACCTTTTTCAAATAAAATACGAGTTTGCTCTTCCATAATGTCTATGCCGCCAACTCCAGAACCAATGATTACACCAATTTGTTCAGCTTCTGCAGCAATGTCAAGCTTGCTCATCAGAACAGCTTCTTTGGCAGCATAAACTGCATATTGAATAAACAAACTAAAACGTCTTTTTTCCTTTGCATCCAAGCAACTTAAGGCATCAAAATTAAGAATCGTACCTGCAATACGCGTATCAAAAAGAGTTGGATCAAATTGGGTAATTGGCCGAATACCCGATACTCCAGCAGCTAAATTTCGACGAAATTCATTACTGTTATTACCCAGTGGATTGATCGTTCCCATTCCGGTAATCACGACTCTTTTTTTCATGCAGATTGCTCCTCATTTGTTAATTCATCCATAACCTGTTTAACTGAAGTAATTGCCTTACATCGATAAGCATTGGTTCCACAAAATACTAATCCTTGATCTAATTGTCCTTTTTGCGCGCTATTTAATGCAAACATAATACAAAAATCACGGTGATCTGTTCGAAAACTGCATTTATGTAAACACGTTACTAAACACGGCATTTTTTGGCTGGGATTAGGTATGACTTTGTCAACGAAACTATTGCGCAAAGCTCGACCTGGAAGACCCACTGGACTATCAACAATAATAACATCTTCGGGTGTTGATTGTAGGTACAAGTTCTTGTAATTATCTGGTGCATCACATTCGTGGGTAGTGACAAATCGAGTTGCCATTTGAACTCCAGCATAACCTAAGCTCAGCATATGATCAATATCTGTGCGATCCCATATTCCACCTGCAGCAATAACCGGAATATTTACTTTTAAATCGTTTTTTAAATATTCCAATATTGCCGGAATAATATTTTCGAGTTCATATTCAGGTTTACCCAATTCTAGCCGGCTTGCACCTAAATGTCCGCCTGCTGTATTTGGGTTTTCAACAATAATCGCATCAGGTAATCGATGATGTTCCTTGTCCCATTTTGCACAAATTACCTTAGCTGCTCGAACTGACGAAACAATGGGCACTAAAGCCACATTGGGAAAATCCTTAGTAAATAAGGGCAACTTTAAAGGAAGCCCAGCTCCGGAAACAACAATTTGTGCGCCATTTTCAACAGAAGTTCGCACAACAGCTTCGTAATCTGTTAAAGCAACCATACAATTAACACCCATAATTCCGTTGGGCGATAATCGCTGCGCTTTTTTAAGCTCATCAATTAAGGCGAACTCATTAGCCTGAAAATAATTTTCTGGATGTTTAAATTCAAAATAAGGCGAATTTAATCCTAATCCTGCAGTAGCAATAATCCCAACTCCACCATAATTCGCAACAGCTGCAGCTAAACTTGCGCCTGAAATGCGCACAGCCATACCGCCTTGAATAATAGGATATTTCGCTACATATTTTCCGATTTTTAATGATGGCAACATATTAATCCCCTATATAAGCCCTTTTTCCTCCCCGTAATCCAGGGAGGCTGATCAGGGAAAAACATTTATTCTTTTATCATTTTTTCAATATAATCAACTGTTGATTTAATGGTAACCAACTTTTCTGCGTCATCATCTGGAATTTCAGTATTAAACTCTTCTTCCAAAGACATGACTAATTCAACGGTGTCTAATGAGTCGGCACCTAAGTCGTCAATGTATGAAGCATCCGGCGTGACTTGATCTTCACTAACACCTAACTGCTCAACAACGACTGCTTTAACTTTATCAAAGATCTCATTACGATTCACTCCATTCACCTCCCTTATTATCAATTATCCTTCATGCATTCTATAGAAAACGCTCTAAACGGTTCTACAAAATCCATGAGAAACAATCCAATATTACATTGCCATCCCACCATCAACCCGAATAACTTCACCTGTAATATATTTGGCTTCATCACTCGCTAAAAAAGCAACACAATTAGCAATATCTTGGGGTTGTCCAAAAGTTTTCAAAGGAATTGCTTGTACTGCTACAGTCTTGATATCCTCAGATAATCCATCTGTCATATCTGTATGAATAAAGCCAGGTGCTACTGCATTAACCGTAATATTTCGTGAAGCAAATTCCCTAGCACAGGATTTAGTTAGTCCAATAAGACCTGCTTTTGCTGCAGCATAATTAGCTTGTCCCATATTGCCCATTAATCCAACAACTGAAGTGATATTGATAATGCGTCCTGATCGTTGTTTAAACAGCTGTCGGTTCACTGCTTTAGTTAGCAAAAAAACTGAAGTTAAATTGGTTTGAATCACATTATTCCACGATGCTTCTTTCATTCTCATGACTAAATTATCATCCGTTATTCCTGCGTTATTAACTAAAATATCAATTTTACCAAAAAAAGAAATAGTTTTTTCAACCATAGCTTCAACTTCATTAGCTTGACTAACATCTGCTTGATATATTAATGTTTTAACACCGAATTTCTGTGCTTCTTGTTCTGTCAGTGCAGCAGCTTTTTCATTTCCCCGATATACAATCACGACATCTGCACCTTCACTTGCAAGTTTTAAAACAATTGCTGCACCTATACCCCGAGATCCACCTGTGACAATGGCTACTTTTCCTTTTAATTTCATGCTGCTACCTTCGCTGTTTTAAGATATGTATTCATAGAATCTACAGAATCAATATTAACACAGATTGCCTGATTATTAATCCGGCGAATGAGTCCAGTCAGGACTTTTCCAGGGCCAACTTCTACAAATGTTGTGATGCCATTAGCTAACAGGCGCTCAATAGTTTCTACCCATCGTACTGGAGAAAACAATTGTTGAACCAGTAGCGATTTAACGTCATGTGAAGCGTCAACATAATTTGCAGTAACATTTGCAATAAGAGGAACTGTGAGCTGATGAAAAGGAATTTCGCTTAAAAACGCAGCAAAGCGCTGACTAGCTGACTTCATTAAGGATGAATGAAATGGACCACTCACATTTAAGGCAATCACACGTTTAGCTCCAGCTGATTTTAATTTTTCCATTGCAGCTGTAATGCCCAATTTTGTTCCAGAAATAACAACCTGATCTGGCGAATTAATATTTGCAAGTTCAACTCCATCACAATCCTGAAGAACCGCAACAATCTTATCCAGATTCAAACCCAAAATTGCAGCCATTGCGCCCTGACCTTCAGGCACAGCAGCATTCATGAACAACCCTCGTTGCTGAACTATTTTTAACCCTTGCTCAAACGAAAACGCTTTAGCTGCAAAAAGTGCACTATATTCGCCTAAACTATGACCTGCAACAGCGTCTATAACAACACCTTCTCTATCAAGTCGATCACAAATTAACGCAGATATTGCAAAAATCGCTGGCTGCGTATGTTCAGTTAAACGTAGAGTTTCTTCAGGTCCTTCGAGAATCAGTTGAGTTAACGAATATCCCAAAATATCTATGGCGGCTTCCAATTGTTTTCGAAAAATAGGATCGCTTTCAAAAAAAGATTTGCCCATGCCAATAGTTTGCGATCCCTGCCCTGGAAAAACAAAAGCCACTTTATTCATGAACTATTTTCCCTTTATCATTCGAATTTGACGGGTAAATTCAGGCACCAACTCATTAACATCCCCAACTAAACCATAGTCTGCTACTTTAAAAATAGGTGCATCTGCATCTTTATTAATTGCAATAATCACATCTGAGCTTTGCATTCCTGCCAAATGTTGAATTGCGCCAGAAATGCCACAAGCAACATACACAACTGGACACACTGTTTTGCCTGTTTGACCAACCTGATGAAAATGAGGGATCCATCCAGCATCAACAGTTGCCCGTGAAGCACCCACAGCGCCCTTTAGTTCGCTAGCAAGGTCACGAATCATGTCAAACTTTTCTGCTCCGCCAACGCCACGCCCGCCAGATACAATATACTGAGCAGCAGACAAATCAATTGTTTCTGCAGCTTCTTGAATCACTTGCGTTCGCTTCATGCGTTCCTTAATAGCTGAAAAATCGCATTTCACAGAAATAATTTCACCTTTTTCTGTGTCACTTATTTTTGTTTTTTTAAACACATTAGGCCGAACAGTTGCCATTTGCGGTCGATGATCTGGACATAAAATAGTAGCCATAATATTGCCGCCAAATGCAGGACGCGTTTGAAGCAGCAGTTTTTGTTCAACATCATAATCTAGTTCAGTACAATCTGCAGTTAAGCCTGTATGAACCATAACTGCAACTGTTGGGGCTAACGTTCTACCCACTGTTGTTGCACCAAACAACATAATTTCAGGTTTTTTGTCTTGAATTAATTTTGAAATAACCTGTGAATAATAATCATTTTGAAAATGCGCTAGTTTTGGATCTTCGAAAGTATAAACCTTTTTAGCACCATAATTAAAACATTCCGAAATCATTGATTTTACTGAAGCAGCTAAAACAACTGCAGAAACAGAATATCCGGACTTTTTGGCTAATAATTGCGCTTCGCTCAGCAATTCTTTAGCTGCATTCACTAATACGCCCTCACGCTGTTCAGCAAACACCCATATTTCATGTGTGCTCATAAGACTTTCCTTTCCTTTAGTTTATGAATTAAGGAACGAACCATATCAGCAGGTGAATCTCCTATAATAAATTCACGATTCATTTTAACAGGAGGTGAAAAGATTTTGGTAACGCGTGTTGGAGAGCCCTTAAGCCCAATTTTTTCGTCTTCTGGATTTAATTCTGTAACACCCCACACAGGAATTATCACAGTTTTTGCTTTCATTTTTCCACGTAAAGATTGCATTCGAAGTGAATTCGCTTCTTTAACAACTGTCATAGCTGCAGGAGATTGAATATCCCATACTTCATAACCATCTTCAGTCACACATTTTGCTGAAAATCCTGTAGCTGTTTTTTCAACTTCTTTCACAAAAGTCATTAACGGAAGATCGAGAAAATAAGCTACGCCTGGTCCAACTTGCGCTGTATCACCATCAATAGCTTGTTTGCCAAACAATACTAAATCATAAAGCCCAATTTTTCTAATAGCTAACTGAAGCGTATACGAGGTAGCCCATGTATCTGCACCGCCAAATTTTCGATCAGAAACTAAAACAACATCATCAACTCCCAAAGCAATACAGTCACGTAATACTTGTTCTGCTTGCGGCGGCCCCATAGTAACTACTGTTACTTTTCCGCCATGTTGATCTTTAAGCTGTAATGCCATTTCAATTGCATTTTCATCAAAGGGATTAATAACGCTTGGCACACCTGTACGATTTAGGCGATTCGTTTCGCGATCAATTGTAACCTTGTCTGAATCCGGAACCTGTTTAACACATACAATAATATTCATAAAAGGATTACCCCTTTTTCTTTAAATTTTCCTTAATCAACGCTGCAGCAATAACATTGCGTTGAATTTCGTTAGTACCTTCATATATTTGGAGAATTTTAGCATCCCGAAACATTTTCTCCATGGGATACTCACGCATATATCCGTATCCACCAAAGACCTGAAGTGCTTCAGTTGCAACGTACATTGCTGTATCAGTTGCAAATAGTTTTGACATTGCAGATCCTTTAGAAATCTCTCCATGATCTGGAAAATCAATATAACGCGCAACACTATAGGTTAAAGCTCGTGCTGCTTCAGTTTGAGTTGCCATATTAGCTAATTTATGTTGAATAGCTTGAATAGCTGATATTGGTTTTCCAAATTGTTCACGTTGCCGTGAATAAGAAACTGCTTCGTCTAAAGCACCTTGCGCTAAACCAACGCCCTGTGCTGCAATTCCAGGTCGAGAATGATCCAAATTACGCATTGCAACAACAAAGCCTAAGCCTTCTTTTCCAAGCAAATTTTCTTTAGGCACTTTAACATCTTGAAAAATTAATTCTCGGGTAGCAGAAGCACGAATGCCTAATTTATCTTCTTTTTTACCAAACGAAAAACCTTTCATGCCTTTTTCAATAACAAAAGCAGAAGCACCTCTGGCACCTTTTAATTTATCTGTGAGTGCAATGATTGTATAAATGTCAGCTTCTCCACCATTGGTAATCCATTGTTTAGTTCCATTCAAAAGATAATAATTACCATCTTTAATTGCTGTTGTTTCAAGTCCGCCAGCATCAGAACCTGCATTTGCTTCAGTTAAGCCAAAAGCTGCATATTTCTTTCCTGCAGCTATTGGAGGCAAATATTTTTGTTTTTGTTCTTCAGTTCCAAAAGCAAGTATGGGATACGAACCCAGAGCATTTGCAGCAAAGGATACAGACGTACCAATACATCCACGACTAAATTCTTCAACTGCTAAAATAAACTCCATGACTCCACCGCCAAATCCACCATAAGCTTGGGGAATATAAAGCCCAAACAAATCAGCTTCAGCAATTTTGTCAAGAATATCTTTAGGAAATATTTCTTCTCGATCCATTTTTGCACGATTCGGAATAATATAATCAGTCGTAATTTTACGCGCCAAATCCACAATCATTTTTTGTTCATCAGTTAAAAAATAATTCACGTCGCCTGTCCTTTTCAAAACGATTAATCGGAAACCAAGATAGTTCCGCTATTACCTTACGGTGTCATTAACAGAATTGTCAATAGACCCACTTGATCACGCTAGCGCCCCACGTTAATCCAGCACCAAACCCCATAATGACGACAATGTCGCCATGTTTAAGTCGTCCATTTTTAACTGCTTCATCTAAAACCAACGGTATAGACGCAGCAGATGTGTTGCCATAACGGGAGATATTAACATACACCTTGTCACTGGACAACCCAAATTTCTCAGCAGCATAATTGATAATTCGAATATTTGCTTGATGCATAACCAAGAGTGAAATATCTTCTTTTTTTAAATTTGCTTTCATTAGGATTTTTTCAATCGTATCAGCTGTTACGCGAACTGCAAATTTGAAAATTTTAGCGCCATCCATTTTAATAAAATGATTACGCTCAGACATATTTTCTGCAGTCAAAGGCGTTTTGGTTCCACCCACTGGAACATACAAACTACGATATTCCGCACCCTCAGCTCGTAATTCTGAAGCTAAAATTCCATAGCCAGATTTGACGCGTCCCAGTACTGCAGCACCTGCACCATCACCAAACAAAATGCAGACTCCACGATCTTGCCAATCAACGTATCTGGATAAGGCATCAGCACCAATCACAAGCACTTTAGTGTACATACCACTGCGAATAAATTGCGCTCCAGTTTCCAAAGCATAAGCAAAGCCTGAGCAAGCAGCACTCAGATCAAACGCAGCAGCCTGTGGCAAAGCCAAAGCAGCCTGCACTAAACAAGCTACTGAAGGGAATAATGAATAATCAGGAGTCGTTGTTGCAACAATGACTAACCCAATTTCTTCAGGAGTTGTTTTGGAATTAAGCATGGCTTGTTTCGCAGCTTCAATAGCTAAGGACGAAACCCCCTGACCTGGCTCTAAAATTCGACGTTCTGAAATGCCTGTTCTGGATTGAATCCATTCATCTGTTGTGCCTAATCCCATACCTTCAATATCTTTATTTGTGACAATCTTTTCAGGAACACACGCGCCCATTCCAAGAATGCCACATGAAAAAGCAGAAGCAATCGTATTAATAAAGCTGCTCCATTGTTTTTTTTATATGTTCCACCATGCCAGATTGAACTGCATCTCGAGCTGCGAATAACGCATTTTTTATAGCGTGGGCACTGGCTGATCCATGAGTAATAATGACTGTTTTATTCAAGCCCATTAGCAAGGCTCCGCCTTTTTCTTCAACATCAATTTTCTTTTTCAAGGGCACCAAACTCGGAACAATCATCAGCCCGCCAAGTCTACTTAACAAACTACTTTTAATGCCCTGTTTAATTTCAGTCATTAATAACTTCACTGCGCTTTCTCCAAACTTAAGAATCATGTTACCTAAAAATCCATCACATACAGCAACATCAATATCGCCATCCAACAAGTGTTTGCCTTCAACATTACCAACAAAATTTAACGGTTCTTTTTTAAGCAACGCATGCGTTACAATAGTTTGTTCATTACCTTTTTCAGGTTCTTCGCCAATATTGACTAAGGCAACTCGAGGCTTGGAATAATGTAGAATTTTTTCAGCATATATTGAGCCTAAATGCGCAAATTGAACCAAATGATGCGGCTTACAGTCTACATTTGCACCAATATCTAAAATAGCAAAGGGCTTTTTATACGAAGGGAATATACCAACAATGGGTGGACGATCAATGCCCTTAATGCGACCAAAACCAAACAATGATGCAGTCATTACTGCGCCAGTATTACCTGCGGAAACCACTACATCAGCTTCGCCGTGTTTCACGGCTCGAACAGCAACATTAATGGACGCATCTTTTTTTTCTTTAACAACAGCTACTGGAGAATCATTCATGGTTACGATTTCAGAAGCATGCCGAATCATTAATCTGCCAGAATACGTATCCAAGTTTTTGCCAAGTTCCTGGCGTAACCGATCTTCTTGACCTACTAACAAAATAGATAACGTTGAATCCTGTTGTAATGCTAGTAATGCGCCTTGAACTTCATGCATTGGCGCAAAATCACCGCCCATTGCATCTAAAGCGATCATCATTAGGATTCGGCTTTTTTCGATGCTTTTTCTTGTTGCTTTTTCTCTTTCTTTTCGATTTTCTCTACTAAGGGAGCTAATGCACGGCCACGATAAAAACCACATGCTGTACAAGCTGTATGCGTTAAAATCACAGTCTTACATTCCGGGCATATCGTCATTTCAGGAAGTTTTACCTTCCAATTAGCTGCAACCTTAATGTTGCGTTTGGATTTAGATCGTTTTTTCTTGGGTACTGCCATACCGTCCTCCTATTGTTTTTCTCGCCATTCTTTTAATTTAATTAATCGCGGATCTACGGTTTCATTGTCAATCAAAGCTTGTCTAGGACTGTACAAAATACCCGGGCAATCCGGACGACATTTTGGATTATATGGTACACTCGCAAGTACATTTTGCCGAATAATATCATCTAATTCGATCATGCCATCATCATTGACTAAATTTTCATCTGTCACAGGTGTTTCTGAAATTTCACAATCAGCAGCTGATTTGAAAAACTCTTCCTCAATTTCAATATCTACTGGAAACGAATAAAATTCCAAACAACAACCACACTGAACCTCAATATGCCCCATGATATCCCCTGAAACAAGAATCGTCTGCCCAACATTCATTGCTTTGACGCAAACATCCAAGGGAAAACCCATGCGGATTTCGCTATCATCATAATCCAAAGTAACCAACGATTCAAATGTTTCAGTAGCCCCAATTTCATGGAACAGTGAATTGACTTCAAGTTGCATATTCTATATCACCCTTTTTTAGCCTCAACGACTATACACGGTCAGCTGCATATTGTCAATTCCGCACCCTTGCCTTATGCTACTTATGGCGTAAATCAGGCAGTCGCTGAGGATTTTTATCCTTAGAGGAAAGTCCGGGCTCCACAGAGCAGCATAGCGGGTAACGCCCGCCCGTCGCAAGGCGAGGACAAGTGCAACAGAAAGCAAGTACGGCCTTTAGAGGCGCAGTAGTGAAACCAGGTAAACTCTATGCGGAGCAAGACCAAATAGGGGAAGAGAGGCTGCTCGTCTCATTTGATTCCCGGGTTAGGTCGCTTGAGGTGTTAGGCAACTGACATCCTAGAAAGATGACTGTCCACGACAGAACCCGGCTTATCGATTTACGCCACTAATATTTATGTAATATACAGACTAAGCAGAAGTAAAAGCAGAATAGGAGAAAAAAACGCGACTGATTCAGTGGCTTGAAACCTATTTTCGATGGTGCGCAAAAATTCACTTTCAAATTGCCTATGTACAAGCCAAAATTCTTGGCAATATTATTGTTTTTGTTGCAACACTTTTAGGGTTTCGCCAAACTGTAGAAAATAATCTGCGAAAATTGTTTCCTTTAATCCCAATAAAAAATATCCCGAAAATGGCCAAACAAACAATTTCAAAAGCAGCACTAACCATTGCAGAAGTGCCATTACTTCCCTTGTTAAGCCAAGCTAAAAACCTGGTACCGCTCATGACTATTGAGAATATTGAAAGCCTTAATGCAGCATTAGCCAATGGACGCGGCGTGTTGATTACAGTACTGCATGCTAGTAATTTCGAACTGATTCCTCGGTCATTATTTGTTCACGGTTATGACTCAACATCGATTTACAAACGCATTGATACAAGTCCAATTACCTCTTTATTGGCATCTTATCGGGAACAAGCAGGCTTAAAAGGAATTGACATTATGAGCACTAATTTTTTTGCAAAAACAATTGACTTGCTTCAAAAAAACTCTATTGTTTGTGTAGTTATTGATACTGGCGCTTTAGAAGCTGGGAAAAAAAAGCGAGACATTTCCATTGAAGGCGGACTTTTTCCATTAAATATATCCTGGCTAAAAATGGCTCAACGCGCTAAAACAATTATTCTTCCGTATTTTATGTATCGCACATCCAAAGGGTTTAATTTCTATTTTACAAAACCCATTGACTTGTTAGATAATCCGTCTGAGGAAACAGCCATGCAATCACTACTATCCGCTTATCAAGGCTACTTTCACAATCATGCTGACGAGTGGTTGCTTTTGTTGGACACTAAGGAAGTTGACACCTTACTACGATATCGCCATGAACAGGAAGCGTAAGATGCCTCCATCTGCTACTGGGTGTAGCGCAGGGCAAATTTCCCAATTTCGTAGAAAAGGAAACGGGAATATATTCAAAAACGTGGCATTTATAGGAATATTACTGCTAACAACCTATTCTTTTGCGTATATCAAAACCAATTTTAATTTTTACAACAACTTTGGAAATGGCACGACCGAAGCTTTTCGGCGGGATCATCAACTGGAGCTAGCACTGGATGACCCGAATTCAACACTTTTGGCGCAGTATAATTGGTTGGACAAGGTATCTGGGCCAGTGTCGACTCATGATCAAACCATTTGGCAATTTCGGTACCTGACCAAAGGCGACCTGAATTGGACAATGGGGCTAGTATGGTATTTTGATCTTAACAAAGCGTTTCCAGATCGCTACCTGGTTGAAACCGAAGTTCATTATGCAACTGCAGACATTAGCGGACATCTGGGACTAAGCATGGAATGGAAAGAAATGCCACGATTGCTCTATGGCTTACAAAAAACCATTTTATCTAGCAATCTAGGAACATGTGCTTTGTATTATGGAATTGACGATGATCCATATTTTCGATACATGAACTTTCAACCAGCTTTTAAAGTAAATGGTACCCTATTTTTAACAGGCCAAAACCGGTTTATTTCTAGTACGTATTTTTACAACAATACGATCAATATGCTGAACTCGATTTCCTTGGTATGGTAAAGGGGAACGCGTGAGAAGATCTCTCGTATAACCAGAGAGCCTAGACATTGACCCTTTCCTTTTATTCAAAAACTGCAGATTATACAATTGTAGAATAAGCACAAAAGGAATCAATAATGGACAGAATCATTGAGTATCAGCTAAAACAAATGCCTTTTGTTCGTTCTATGAGTGTGTTGACGGTGGAGCACATTATTTCTCACATAGGGAAAGACGTAAGAAACGATATATTTTTTCATAGGCGGGAAGAAGAAGAAAAGGACAGCAGCTTTACAATCCGAAACAATATTCATCACCATGGGGAGAATTACTATACCTATGAAGAATAGCCCGATTTTCACTGCCAACGACAAGGTGATTGGGGCGAATATCAATAATCCATGACACCCTCTATCAATTGCTCGCCTGTTTCACAAAACAATCTGAAATGTTTTCATTTTTCCTCCGATATATTTGCGACCCACTAAATTCGGAGGATAAAAATGAACACTAAAATGGTAGCAAATGCAACAACATTCGAAATAGGGCAACGCTTAGCACGTTTAACTGAAACGCCCGAAGCTTTGACTATGGGCCGTGAATTTGAACAGCAATTGTGTGCGCTGATCTTTTCCTCGAAAACCACGACGAGTACACCGAACGTTATTCTCCAACACTTAGAAACGATTAAGGCAGGACTAACCTTGCTAGTAGAAAACTACAAGGATGTTTCAACCCAAGAGCGCCCTACGGAAGAATCCCAGATCAATGCAGCTTATGTCTTTTTTTTCGCAAACATGCATAAAGTCTTTTTAAATTTACTTGAGCATGATGTTAAAGGTGCAACAGAATCACTGAATGCATTAATAGAAAAGATACAACTAGAAAACCAACAAGCCGTTGGATTAAATTACGATTTGGAAATTTTTAAGCCCACAACAACCAACATCTCACGAGTATTAATAACACAACTGAGAACAACCAACCCTAGCGAAGACCTGCTATTAATAGAAAAGAAGTGGAACGAATTTTACGACTTGTTGTCAGCAAGAGCCCTTAAAACGAGCTAACAAAAACAAGATCGCTCACAAACACGGCTACTAAGGCTCTCGAAGTGTCGGCATTTCGTGGCCACTCGGCAGCAAGGGCTGTTTCGTGCGTACGCTACTCATATCTGACTGCATAGCCTTCATCCAACAGTTCTTGATTTAGGAATTTTCCATTTTGAACAAGTAGCGCTAAATCAGTTTCATGTGTGTCATAAAAAATGTCTGCGAGGTAGCGGGCAAACTTGTCTCTCCAATACGTTTTAATGGCGACAAACTGACAAGGATTAAGCACACTTATCATATGAGCTTTGGCAGTTTTCCCTTCGGATGTTATTATTTCAGCAGAATTAACACCTCGTAATCGAAGTTTTTGAGTTGTCCAGCCTTTCATGCCCAAGTCAATATGAACCCAAACAGTATCGCCATCCAAAACCTCAACAACAAAGGCTTTGTACGTGTAATGCGGCACAGCTCCTAAGTGAGTAACTGCTGTAGCTGAGGTCTTCTTGCTACATACTGGCAATTCGATTTTGAAATTAAACCCCAAATCGACCATATCAATGCCATTAA
Source organism: uncultured Candidatus Marinamargulisbacteria bacterium (assembly GCA_964443005.1). Taxonomy (GTDB): domain Bacteria; phylum Margulisbacteria; class Riflemargulisbacteria; order GWF2-35-9; family CAYUBI01; genus CAYUBI01. The sequence continues at coordinate 1,705 of CAYUBI010000039.1, read as the reverse complement.
TTTGCGTGTACTTATACACATAGGGAGATGTACGCTGGACATTGAGAATTAAATCGGAGTTGTTTCCATTCATTAGTTTATGCGGATGAATCAATTTAATCAGGTCACGCGTGCTTAAATTTTCTGCAAGCACTTTTTCTTCTAATAAAACTCTTTTTTCTTTATCTGAAACCGCCATCAATTCTCGGTAGTGGCTCCATGTCAATTTTGAACGCGCGTTCAAAATCTTTTGAGGATATTCCTCATAGAACTGAGCACTTTGGTACAATGTACGCTGATTAATTTCAAGATTTTCAGCTAATAATCCAAACAAATAGTCGCCATAATTTGCTCGATTTTTATTTATTAAAAGATGTTTCTTGAGATGTTTTCCAACCTTCCAATACGTTGTCTTCTTTTCGTTTTGTACAGAATAATAGGCGTTTTGTTTTCCTTGCTCGATTTCAGTGCGAATAGTGTCAATGAGCAGTTGCTCCTCTGGGTTTGGAAGCGTATTAACACTGGCAAGTTGGGTTGTCATGAGTTTAGTATATAATACTGCGGGCGATTTGCCAAAGGGCGGAGGGGGAGGGAAAAAGGCTTGTTAAATGAGATAATTCTTACTATTAATGTGGTCAATAGCCTATTAAAGTTATGAAGATTCCTACAATAATAATTACCTATGTTATAATAATTATCGGAATAGTTGTAGAGTTAAAAGAATTAGAAATAATATCAGTTCCATAAAGGAGTAAACCTTGGCTGATTTATTGGCATCAAATAAAGAATACTTGGAATGGCTTAAAGCGTTAAAAAGCAAAATTCGTTCCGCGCAGATAAAAGCGGCGTTGAAAGTGAATGAAGAGTTATTGAATTTTTACTGGGAACTTGGGGCAGATATTATTAAAAAACAGGCACTCTCAAAATGGGGCGAAGGTTTTCTTGCCAAGCTTAGCCAAGACTTAACTGTGGAATTCCCTGAAATGAAAGGGTTTTCGATTAGTAATATCAAATATATTCGGCAATGGGTTTTGTTTTATTCTAAGGAAAAGCAAATTAGCCAACAAGCTGTTGGCCAAATTACAAAGATTCCTTGGGGCCATAATATAGCCATCATCTCTAAATGTAAAAATATACGTGAAGCCCAGTACTATGCGCAAAAAACCCTCACTAATAATTGGAGTCGGAATGTATTGACTCATCAAATAGAAAGCGAACTCTATCACCGCGAAGGGAAATCAATCGCTAATTTTACAAAAACTTTACCTAGCCCTCAATCTGATCTTGCGCAGCAAATCCTAAAAGATCCTTATAGTTTTGATTTTCTAACGATCCGCGAAAAGCATGACGAACGAGAATTGGAAGATGCACTCATTCAGCATGTAACAAAATTCCTTTTAGAACTAGGGGCTGGTTTTGCTTATGTCGGTCGGCAACTACCTTTACAGGTAGGTGAACCCTTCAAGGCGCCTTTCACGATGAACTGCACCCTCTGTAAAAAGCCCATCGAAAATTATGCTCCCGCGTTTAATCATCTACCGATCGATGATTGTCATGCCGCAGACATTTGTTCCTGGTGCATTGATAAATTTACTAAATGGCAGTGGAGCATCAGTGCAAATCTTTTCCCCACCAAAACTGCCAAAAAAATGTTCAAAAAAACGTCCAATAAATGAGGAAATAGGCAGCGACTAAACCACCAAATCTAAGGAGAAAATCATGACAG
>CAYUBI010000038.1:18269-20339 GCA_964443005.1 uncultured Candidatus Marinamargulisbacteria bacterium | reverse complement strand
ATCCACAATATTCCAATGGTATCAAACTGGAAATTCGTACGCAAAGCAAATCGCCACTTCGCCTAGCGTATGATGTCAACAATTACGTTGATTTCAGCGTTGGTGCGGGGGGGTCACTAACGATTAATGCAACGGGTGGCGTTGTTATTAGTCCGAATGGGAATGTTGTTATTAGGACTGGAAATGTCGGCATTGGGACAACGAATCCAGTGGTGAAGTTGGATATTTATGCTACTGAGCCTGTGTTACAATTAACAGATTCTACAAACGGGGGGCGTTTCTTTATTCAAAGGTTGAATACAGCGAATGGAGCAATGACTCGAATTTATGATGGGACAGATTATAGCACTTATTTCAAAGCTGGAAATGTTGGAATTGGTTATGCGGACCCAGGGACAGCGAAATTAGCAATAAACGGCAATGTTGGCATTGGGACAACGAGTCCGGGGGCGAAGTTGCATGTACTTGCGCCAGACGCGACGGCAGGGGGCGCATGGGTTTCGGAGGCTTTTCGTTTTGCGCCGGCGAATTATCCAGCCGCTTATGGAAGTATTTGGGCAGACATGTCAGGTTTAAGTGCGGGCATGTCATTCGGTGTGATTGGCTTGAGGTCATTATATATTGCAGGGGGAAGCGGCAATGTAGGTATTGGCACAACGGTCCCTAATCATAAATTAGATGTTGTTGGCTCTATGTATAGCCGACGGTATGCGGCAACAACAGCGATAGATTGGAATAATGGCAATACTCAGTCACTCACGTTGGTGAGTGGAGGAAATACGTTAACGTTTAGTAATGGACAGGATGGCGGGAAATATACCTTAATTTTAAAACAACCAGCAAGTGGCGCAGCAGGAACAGTTACGTATCCAGCTACTGTGAGATGGTCTGGCGCCACTGCACCTACTTTAACTGCAACCAACAGTAAGACTGACTATATCGGATTTATTTATAATGGTGTTGATTCTAAATATGATGGCGTAGCTGCAGGTTTAAACTTTTAACATGCGAAAACAAAAAATCGTGAGGAATAAACAGCTAGGTTTGGCAAAGCTTGTAGGTGTAACTCTTTTAATTTGTATCCATATAGCAATAGCTGTTACATATACACATAACGTTAATGATATAACAGCAGTACAAACTTCTAATTCTCCACTGAATGTGAGTGCTTCTTCTACTCACACGGCATATTACCCTTACTACATTTTTGATCATGTGGGTAATAGTTTTGGCGGCTGGGCATCCCTTAATGGAGACACCATGCCGGGATGGATTGTAGTTGATTTTGGAGCAGGAAACGAAAAAATTTTTATTGGCTGTAACCTTTCAGCATGGAGTGGCGGAAACTCTGTAAGATTAGATGGTTCATTTGCTTTTCAAGGGTCTAACGACAACGCTAACTGGACAAATTTATTATCTTTGACAAATGTTGCTGCGTTCTCTGATAGTGAGATGCGGCAATATAACTGGTCAAACACAACAGCATATAGGTATTTTAAATTTATTAAAACTGTAGGCCAATACGATCCCTATATTGCGGAATTAGAGATATTTGCTGCACCCATAGCCCAAAGTAGTCTATTTCTAATTTTCTAAAACTGGTATAAAAATATGACAAAAACCCTAACCGAAAAATAAATCCAACTAAGTATTTTATTTTCTTTTGTTATATCCTATAATGAAAAATAATGCGAATACATTTAACATCCATTATCTAAGAAAGGTAGGAACTTCATGGAAACCATTTTGACTACTACAAAAGATGAGATAATAGCCGGTCTACAGTCTGCTCGACGCAACTACGATATTGCAGCACTCACCCAACAACACGATCGAGTCCTTTTTGATATTATTACAGATGAAGCCGATATTTTATGGGATTATCAACCGTCTATTCTTTCACCCAAAAAGTTCTTTTTTCCTCAAGATGAAGTGCTTTTAGAATATACTACAGATGGACAAACAGTTACCTCAAAAATTGAGGCACGTCCCTTAGTTTTGTTTGGCATTCGACCGTGTGATGCAAATGGAATAAAAATTTTGGATGAAGCTTTTGGCGAAAGTAATGGT
>CAYUBI010000038.1:0-18259 GCA_964443005.1 uncultured Candidatus Marinamargulisbacteria bacterium | reverse complement strand
ATCCCCACTTCAGAGGGGAGCGCCGACGGCGTTGTGCATAGTCGAAACTTGATCAGCGCTTCCTTAAGTCAATGCCCGGTGGGCGGTAGATGAAGCTTTTGGCGAAAGTAATGGTGACCCTAATTATTTAGCAAAAAAAGAAAAAACTGTAATTATCGCAATTGATTGTCACACAATATGCGATAGCAATGCCTTTTGTTATAAAGTTGGCGCCAATCATGCCAATGGTGGTTATGATATTATGCTCAAACCTATTCACAATCAATTTGTTATTCTTCCCATAACAGTCAAAGGTAAAGACTTTGTACTACAATATATCAAAGTCAACCCAGGTGATAGCAACCTCGAACAAGAAGCAGACGATATTAAAGCAAAAGGATTTTACGGACATTATCCGTTAAAAAACTTAGATTCCCTGCCTAAATGTTTTGAAGAAAACAAACATCATCCAATATGGGAAGAAGAAGGCAGCCGATGCTTGAGCTGCGGCTCATGCATTTTAGTATGTCCTACCTGTTATTGTTTTGATGTAGCAGACGAGCTAGCTCTTAATCTAAAAACTGGCGAACGTTTACGTAGATGGGATGCTTGCATGCTACATGCATTCTCAACAGTATCTGGTGGAGAAAATTTCAGAAAAAAAGCTACAGAAAGACTTAAACATCGCATTCACCGAAAATTCAATTATTTAATGAAAAAACACGGACAATCTGTTTGCGTAGGCTGTGGGCGATGCGTTAAAGCCTGTCTCGCCAAAATTAGCCCCAAACAAATAGCTCAAAAAATAGTCGGTGAAATAGCCTAAGGAGGTTGCAGAATGAATACAACGCTTACGTTGAAAAATGAAAACCCCACACTATATGTTCCTGAAAAAGTTAAGATTATTGAAACAAAAGAATTTACATCTAAAGAAAAGTTTTTTAAGCTTGAATTAGTTAGCGGTCAACGCTTTGATTATGATCCAGGACAGTTTATCCAGCTATCTATTTTAGGAATTGGTGAAGCACCAATATCTATCACCTCAGTTCCTGCAAGAAATTCAACTTTTGAAATTTGTGTTCGAGCAGTTGGAGATGTTACGAATCATCTTCATGCATTAACTGTTGGAGATGAATTTTTCATACGCGGACCCTTTGGCCATGGATTTACGCCTGAAATATGCCAATCCTTTTTACATAAACATCTCGTATTTTTAGTTGGCGGACTCGGATATGTTCCAGCTCGTTCATTAATCAATCACGTTATTAATACGGCCACTGAGTATGAAAAAATATCCATTATCTATGGGTGTAAAACACCCTCCATGCGAATGTATCCGGATGAACTAGCTGAAATTGCAAAAATCGGAAACAATGTTGAACTCATAGAAATTGTTGACAACGTAGAGCCAGGTTGGCATGGACATCAAGGAATCATTACAAAGGCAATTCCCTTAGTTACAATGGATCCAGTCAATACCCGCGTTATTATCATTGGCCCCCCTGTTATTTACCGATTTGCAGTCGTTGCGCTATCTGATCGAAAAATTCCACCTGAGCATATTTATATGTCACTTGAACGTCGAATGAAATGCGGCGTAGGTAAATGTGGCCATTGTCAAATGGAAGGAATCTATGTTTGCCAAGAAGGTCCAGTATTCAATTATGCTGACATCAAAAATAATGAGGAGGCACTATAATGGCAAAACCCACAGTTGCTTTTTTTGATTTTACTAGCTGCGAAGGGTGCCAACTATCTGTCCTCAATATGGGCCCTGATGTTTTTCTTGGGCTTATGGATCTGGTAGATATTGTTGAATTTCGTGAAGCTATTAGCGAAAAATCTGAAAATTATGATATCGCCTTTATTGAAGGAAGCTATTCAACCCAGCGAGATGAAATTCGGCTTAAAGACATTCGCTCTCGTGCGAAACTTGTCATTGCTATTGGAGCTTGTGCGCATATTGGCGGCGTTAATGCTATTCGAAACAGTCAAACAGCTGAAGCAGTTCAAGCTGAAGTTTATCCAGACAACCCTACCCTTTACCAAACCAATGAAAAAGCATTACCTATTTCAGCATGTATTCCCATTGATGGTTTTGTTCCAGGTTGCCCCATTGATGTTAATGAATTTGTACATGTTGTGAAAAACATGCTGTTAGGAAAAAACACCAATTTGCCAACTTGGCCTGTATGCGTTGAATGTAAAAAACGCGAAAACAGTTGTGTATATGAAAAAGGGCTAACCTGTTTAGGACCTGTAACTCGCGCTGGGTGTAATGCCATTTGTCCAAGCAGTGGAGGCTATTGTTTTGACCCTAATGTTAATGCACAAAAAGATGTATTTGCGAATTATGGATTAACTATGGAAAAAATAAAAAAACAGTTTACCTTATTTTTAACTGAAGCCAAGGAGGTTCAAGCCGATGTCTAAAAATGTAACAATTGATGTTCATCACATTACCCGTGTCGAAGGACATGGAAACATTAAAGTTAAGGTAACCAATGGCGAAATTTTGGAATGTAGACTGGACATTGTCGAATCCCCTAGATTTTTCGAAGCTATGCTCAAAGGGCGTCACTACACAGAAGCAGCGATTATTACCTCGCGAATTTGTGGGATTTGCTCAGTCGGGCATCAATTAGCATCCTTAGCTGCAACTGAAGACGCATTTGAACTTGAAATTAGTCCTCAAAACAAAATCCTTAAAACCTTGCTGGACTGTGGCCAATATTACGAATCTCATGTATTGCATATCTATTTTTTAGCAGTTCCGGATTTTGTTGGCGCTAAATCCGTACTTCCCTTAGTAAAAACGCATAAAGATGTAGTAGTTTCTGCACTAAAATTAAAAAAACTTGGCCATGATATTGGAGACATGTTAGCTGGCAGACTAATTCATCCTATTTCTGCACAAGTAGGTGGATTTACCATGTTACCTACACCTGAAAAATTAGAAACAATTAAGGCTCGTTTGTTAGATGCACGTCAGGATTTAGCTGATGGAATTAAAATTCTTAAAACACTATCCATTCCTGCTTATGAACGAGAAACTGAATATATTTCTGTATACAAAAAAGGTGAATATGCCTTTCTTCTTGGAAACATTTACTCAAGTGATAAAGGCGAAATATCCTACAAAGATTACAAACAAGTTACTAATGAATATTTACTCAACCATTCAACAGCAAAACGTGCCAAACATGCTAGATCGTCGTATATGGTAGGTGCCTTAGCCCGCTTTAACAATAATCATGAATGGTTATCAGAAAGCGCACAACACGTAGCAGCTGAATTAGGACTCAAAGCGCCCTGTTACAATCCTTACATGAATACTGTTGCACAAATGGTTGAACTTGTGCATATTAATGATGAATGCATTAAACTGATTGATCAGTTATTAACGACAGGTATTCAACATGAAAAACCAACACCCGTTATACTCAAAGCATGTACAGGAGTGGGTGCAGTTGAAGTGCCTCGAGGTATACTCTTTCACGAATATACCTACAATGATCAGGGATACATTACAAAAGCAAACTGTATCATTCCTACTGGACAAAATCTTGAAAATATTGAAAATGACATGAAAGCCTTTGTGCCCCAAATGCTAAACGAAAAGTCTGAAATGGAAATTACATTGTTACTTGAAATGCTGGTTCGAGCATATGACCCCTGTATTTCATGTTCGTGTCATATGCTAGATGTAGAATTCATTAAATAAAGGAGCATTGATGCCAATTATTTCGCTCCAGCAAGTCAAAAAGAATTATCCTCTTGGAAAAACAACAGTTCATGCATTAAGAGGCATTGATTTTTCAGTTGAAGAAGGGGAACTATTAGCAATAGTTGGACCTTCTGGAAGCGGAAAAACAACGCTACTTAATATTATTGGATGTATTGATGTTCCTTCTGAAGGAAGAGCCGAAATTGCAGGCAAAGATATTAGCTTCCTTACTGACAAAGAAATAACAGATCTTCGATTATATAAATTAGGATTTATTTTTCAAACATTCAATTTAATTCCAGTATTAAATATTCTTGAAAATGTTGAATTCCCCTTAATGCTCATGCATAATTTTTCAGCAAAAGAAACACGAACTCAAGCAGAAAAAGTTATTGATGACGTTGGATTAACGCCCTATATCAAACATAAACCTGCTGAACTGTCAGGTGGGCAACGTCAACGAGTTGCCATCGCACGCGCACTAGTTACAAAACCAAGTATTGTTTTAGCTGATGAACCCACAGCAAATTTGGACTCTGAAACTGGAGAACAAATTCTTCAACTCATGAAAACACTCAATGAACATCAAAAAACTACGTTTATTTTTTCGACACATGATCACAATGTCATTCAATATGCTAAACGAATTGTACAATTAAAAGATGGACTAATTGTTGCAGATAAAGAAGATACTAGCTTTAGTTTAGCATCCAAAGAACCCACGAAAAGCAATAAAATACACGCTTAATTATGGCGCTAATACTAACAATTGCATGGCGTAACATTCTTAGACACAAAGGGAAAAGCCTGATTATAGGATTTATTCTATTCTTCGGTGTATTTATTATGACGCTTGGCTGCGGCATAATTGCAGGCTTAAACCAAGGATTTCAAAAAAATATAGTTAATGGTTTTACAGGCGATGTGGTTATTCTTTCAGATCAACAAATTTCTGACACTATTTGGTTTGGTATGGGTGGCCGTTCAATAGAAATGATTACAGATTATCCTAAAGTAAAAAAAGCATTAACTGCAGAACCCATGATAGCAAAATTTACTCCAGCTGCCTCAGGTTTTGTGATGGTATTAGACGAAGAAGGAGACCCAGGTTTTCAATTATTGCTGGGGGTAAACTTCAACGAATATCATGATATGTTTCATAATCTAACCTTAGTTGAAGGGCGTTTACTCAAACAAAATGAACGCGGAATATTGTTAACTGTCAAAAGTCGAAATGATTTATTTGAAAATAATTATCTAAATTGGTATGTACCTGAAAATAGCCAGTTAGTCACCCAAAATCTAAGTAACGAAGCAAAAACAAATATCGCAACACTTACAACAAAAGATTCGATTGTATTCATGGGATTTAGCGATAAAAATAGCGCAGTAGACATCCGCAGCTCAATTAAAGGCATTGTCAAATATTCTGCATTAAACACGTTTTGGGGACATTTCAACATTTTGGATATTGAATCCTTTCGCGAATGTTCGGGATATTTAACAGCCAGCGAACAAAAAACAACTGTTGATGAACAGAAAAAAACATTACTAACAATGGATAACACAAATTTAGATAACCTATTTCTTAGCGAAGCTATGATAACAAAATCAATGATTACAACACAAACAGATCAACAAATAATGACTCCAAAAACAACAACGCAGGCCATAGCTATTGACGTTGATACCGGAGTTTACAACCAAGTATTTATCCGACTCAAACCAGGAATCAAAATAGACGCAGCAGTTCGAACTCTAAATACACACTTTCAACAGCAAAAAATTCCAGCTCGGGCAGTTACATGGAATCAGGCATTAGGTTCCATTGCTCAAACAGCTCTTTTTATGAAAGGCGCGTTATATTTATTCGTTGGATTCATCTTTTTTGTTGCTGTAATTATTATTATGAATACACTGAGTATGGCTGCATTGGAACGTTATACTGAAATAGGCATGATGCGCGCAGTTGGTGCAAGAAAAGGATTTATTACATGGATGTTTTTATGTGAAACATTACTGTTGACATTTGCGTTTGGACTACTTGGCATGGTTACCGGAATAATTGGGATCAAAGGCTTAGCTTCCTTAAAACTAACAACTACGAATGAAATGCTTCAATTATTTTATGGTGGAGATGTTTTTCACCCCATCATGCAAATGCAAGATATTTTTATTGGAATAATTTTCTTAGTGATTGTTGCACTAATCTCCATGATTTATCCGATTATTATTGCGCGAAATATTACACCGTTGCAAGCTATAGCACGCGATTAAGGAGAAGCAAAATGAACATCACGATTCGCATAGCTTTTCGCAATTTAATTCGACAAAAACGGCGAAATATTCTTCTTGGAATTGCAATGGCTTTTGGTGTTATTATATTAGTTATTTCCAACTCATTTGCTCGCGGAATTTCAGACACACTTCTTAACAAAATTATTGTTAATTTAACCGGACATATTGATCTAACTATGGCAGAAAATGGCAGCAAATGGAAAACTGTTATTCGCGATCGCAGTCGAATGGAAGCATTAGTTACGCAGAATATTCAGGGAATTATTGAACTTCGTGAAAATGCATCCACCTTTTGTCGCGCTATTGGGAATGGGAAAAGTGACAATATTGCCTTAGTTGGAATCAAACCCAATCAATCATTTTTTGACTGGGTCAAACTAAAAAGCGGAAACGCTGACGATTTTACACGACAAACAATTGAGAACCCAATAATTCTGAGCGAAACAAAAGCTAAATACCTAAATGTTCAATTACACGATACTCTACGCATTCGCTTTCGAAATATTTTTGGCCAAGAACAAACTGCAGCACTTAAAATTATTGGGATTTCTAAATCGCAAAACATGTTCATGGATATGGCTGCTTTTGTTGAACTTCAACATATTAAAAGCTTATTGGGATATCGCGCTTACGAGTCCAGCTCCCTTCAAATGATTTTAAAAAAACCATTAACTGCTATTCAGCAAGCTACAACACTCCATCGCGTGTTAACACCCAACTTAGCTATAATCGAAGGATTTGCGTGTACTGCAAATACTAGTTATCCAGCAACCTTTCTTTCATTTAAACGCGATCCTATTTCAATAGGAATACTAACTCAAAACATGATCATCGTATCAGGAAACCTGCAAGAAATCACCAGTAAAGAAGGCGTTATGCTGCATGAAAACTTAGCACGTGCACTCAGTCTAAATATCGGAAATAATTTTACAATGGTATATACGAATAAATTCGAGCCTGGAACAACAACTGTAACATATACGATTAACGGCTTTTTTACGCTACGCAATAAGGTCAACAGTTCAGACAAATGGGTGCTGCTCAGTGATCAACTATTTTATAAAACGTATTACAGCTATTTACCTATGAATGCAAACATATATCCTATTGCCTCTACAGATACCACATATGCAATTTATCAAGCAATTGGTCCAGAATGGAATCGTTATTTTCGCACCCAAACATCTGAAACTTATCAAAAGAAAATAAAAGATTTTTCACGTATTAAATCCCCCATTTCAGGTTTAGATGTTACCTCTATGTACGAAACAGCTAGCAGTGTGTTGTCTCTTGAAAAAGCACTCAATCTTATGACATTTATTGCAGTCATGATTCTCTTTTTCATTATCTTAATTGGAGTAATCAATACGCTACGAATGTCAATTCGTGAACGTACTCGTGAAATTGGAACGATTCGTGCAATTGGAATGCAACGCAATACTGTACGCAATATATTCATTATTGAAACCGGCTTACTCGCATTACTATCTTCCATTGTTGGCGTTATGGTAGGCTTACTCATCATAGCTGGATTATCGCTCATCACCCTTCATGCTGAAGGCCCTATGAATATTTTGTTGGTCAACAATCATCTTCACTTTGTACCCAGCGCTACAGCAATTATTTTCAATATTGTTATTATTTTTCTAATTGCAATTGTAACAGCGTTCTTTCCTGCCAACCGTGCTGCAAATTTATCTGCTTCAGCTGCCTTACGACATTATGAATAACCAACAAAAAAAGGATAAACTATGACAAAAATAATTCGCTTAATCTTGCAACTTTTTTTAATTGGAACATTGATTTTTTCAAGTGCGGATTCTAGAATTATTCCTATTTTAAAAAGCTTGGACGATTTTATGGACATGAAATCTGACTTCACAGCAAAAGTATCACTAACACAGCAAAAAGTGAGTCAAGGAATTAAGCAAATCGAACTGATTTATTATAGACGCGATAAGGACGATGCATTTTTAATGCACATGATAGCTCCAGAAGTTGAAAGAGGAAATGGATATTTGAAAACAGGAGAGAATTTCTGGATGTACCGCAGAAATACACGTACATTCCAACATATCAATCGAGATGAAAGTATTGGTGGCAGTGATGCAAATGCTGAAGATTTTGAAAAACGAAAACTATCCGAATTATATCAACCACTGCTGGATGCCAAAGGACAAGAAATCATTTTCGAAGAAAAACTTGGCAATATCCCAGTTTATAAAATAAAAATAACTGCACAAGTCAACGACGTAAAATATCCTACCCGAACCTACTGGGTTCGGCAAGATAATTTTCTACCCTTAAAATCTCAATCATATTCTGCATCCGGAACATTAATGGAAACGAATTATTTTCTTAAATATACGACGATTGACGGTAAATATGTAGCCATTAAACAAATGTTTATTGATGAATTCGAAAAAGGAAATAAAACAATTGTGGAAATTTCAAGTATTTCTACACAGAAATTAGACGCATCGATCTTCACAAAAGCCTACTTGGAAAATCTGAGTAAGTGAAACTGCGTTATACAGTTAGCTTGCTCCTGATTTTATCTGTTTTTTCACTAGGATTTCCAGATGAATCTGCAGATGAATCAGTATTATTTTCAGACAACCAATCTATTGTTTCGTCGTCAACAATCACGACAACAACCCTATCTACCTTCTTTGAAAAAGAATCAACCACATTTTCAGGAAGTTTTTTGTCACAAGCATCTTATTATCTAAATCGAAAATGGTTAGAAGGCACAGCTTCTTTTTCCAATAATCGCTTAATCCCCTACACTCAAGCCAATCTGTTTCTTGATGTACGCTTAACCAAAGGCTATAAAACATTTCTCAATCTAAATATAGCTAACCTAGCACAAAGTGCAACAGCAACCAACAATGCTTTAGCCATCTCATTAAAAGAGGTTTTTATGGATATGAATATTAACAAATCAATCTATTTTAGAACTGGAAAACAAGTGCTTCAATGGGGCCGCACATATTTATGGAATCCAACAGACTTAATTAATGTAGAAAAACGAAGTTTTTCACTACTCAATCAAATGCAATATCGTGAAGGTGCTTATGGTGCAAAAATGCATATTCCATTTACTACAGCAGCCAACTTTTATTCATTTGCTGATTTCACAAATGTAACTAACATTGATGAAGTAGGCATTGCAGCAAAATACGAAATAGTTCTAAGTGGCTCAGAAATAGCTTTTTCAGCATGGAGCAAAAAAGGGTATATGCCTGTTTATGGATTTGATTTTTCAACGCGTAGCGGAGATATCGACATTAAAGGTGAATTAAGTTTATCTTACGGTGATAATTTGGCTAAAGTCCGCGAACAAAATGGCACAACTAATGTGTATCAAATTACAAATACGTGGGTGCCAAAAATCAGTTTAGGCTTTAGTAAATATTTTGAATGGGTATTTAAAGACAGAATCAGCATCATCACAGAATTTTTTTATAATGACTCTGGATATTCGGAAAATATTTTCCAAAATCCTTCACTTAAAGCTGCTCTTTTAGCAAATAACTTGTATATCATGAATTACTATGGTAAATATTATGGTGCTATACTAACATCCATTAGTAAATTTCCTATTAATGATATGACGTTCAATACAAATATCATGAGTAATTTAGCAGATGGTTCAGGGATAATATCAACAGGGCTGATGTTTACACCCATTAATAACTTTACACTTGGGTTAACACTGAGTGGATTTTTTGGCCCTGCACAAGCTGAATATACGTATAATGGCTATGGGTACTCGTTAGATGCGTACACCTCAATAATTTTTTAGGAGACACTGATGAAATATCGTTCATATAATAACACATTAAATTACCTAGTTTTGTTTTTTATTATTCTTTTTTTCTTTGGCGGTTTACGTTTTATCTTAGCTTTATTTGGCTTAATTTTCATATTGATGCCTCTCATCATTTTTGGATTTATTTTTTACCTAATGTATCGATCAATTTCTAAAAATGCCTCAGTCAGTCAGTTTATGTTTTCACATTCCGAATCTCATAATCAATTTATTGAGCTCCTTTGTCGCTTAGCTGCTCATATTATTATGGCAGACAAGGTTGTTAATCCTGTTGAACTACAAATCGTAAAAAACTTTTTTATGCTGCAATTTAATTTTAGCGAAGAAGCTTTACGTTGGGTTAATGATATTCTCAATGCCGAATTAAAAGAAAAACATAATATGCAAGAACTGGGCGCAGAAATAAACCAAAACTTTAATTATGACATTAAACTCATCATGCTGGATATGCTATATCAAATAGCAGTATCAGATTTTGAATTTCATCACGAAGAACAAGCTGTAATTGACGAATATATTAAAATTGCAGGTATTCAATCAACAGATGCAGAACTAATTCGCAAACGGTATGTCAAAATAAAAGAAACAACGAGCGAAGATCGTTACTTCCGAACATTGGGTCTTGAGCCAGGAGCTAGTAAAGAAGAAATAAAAAAAGCCTATAAAACACTGGCAAAACGTTTTCATCCAGATGTAGTTAATACACTGGGGGAATCTTTTCGAAAAGCCAATGAACAAAAAATGAAAGATCTTACAGAAGCCTACCATGCACTAAGATAATGAACACAACCTATACATCACCGCTTGGGGAAAAAGGATGGCATGCTGCAGGCCAGCAACAACTGAGTGCGCAAATCAACGCATTCATTGAAACTGCGACGTCACCAGTATTAACAGAAAACATCATCGCGCTAATTTTACCTCATGCAGGATATGCATATTCTGGTCAAACCGCAGCTTTCGGCGTTAAACCTCTTATTGGGCATACATATCAACGAGTTCTTGTAATTGGCCCTAGTCACAAAATGTATTTACCCAATAAAGCCAGTGTGCCCACTGTAACAACCTATGTTACAGATCTAGGAACGATTCACCTAGATCAAGACTTTATTCAAGCATTAAAAAAACACAGCTGCTTTACCTCAATTTCCAATGCAAATGAATCCGAACATAGCATATTTGCAGAAATCCCCTTTTTACAACAAACAATTGGCGCATTCAAACTCGTACCCATTGTCATTGGCTCCTTAGACGCTGAAACAGCCAAAATAATGGCAGATATCCTCTTAAGTCTGATTGACGAAAACACCCTCATTGTTATTAGTTCTGATTTTATGCATTATGGTTCAGCTTATAACTATGTCCCTTTCACCCATACAATCGCAAAACATATCAACGATGCAGATAAAGCAGCGTATGAATATATTAATAAAAAAGATGCGAATGGATTTAATCATTATTGCGATACAACTGGCATCACAATTTGCGGGCGACATCCAATCAATTTACTTATACACATGCTACCCAGTGCAGCCACAGCCCATTTGCTGCATTACATAACATCTGGAGAAATTACCCAACAATGGGACAATTCAGTTAGCTATTTGGCTGCAGCATTCACAGGAACTTGGTCATTAAAAAGCAATACGCCACTAAAACGTAGCAATCCTTTAATCAATGAATCACCATTATCTGTAGATGATCAACGAACATTACTGGCCATTGCAAGACAAACAATTGACTACTACTTCAAATACAAAAAAATACTGTTAATCAACGAACTTGGGATTACAGTATCTACGGGAATGAATGTAACAATGGGGGCATTTGTCACCTTAAAAAAACAAGATAAATTACGCGGATGCATTGGCGAAATTTTTCCGCGACGGCCATTGATTCAAGCAGTCATGGAACAAGCAATCAATGCAGCAGTAAATGATGATCGTTTTCCCACAGTCCAACAGCAAGAAATGATGGATATTGAAATCGAAATTTCTGCATTAACAATGCCCCATCCGGTTAAATCGTACAACGATATCATTTTAGGTCACCATGGTATAGTGCTACAAAAAAATAATCACAGCGCAGTGTTCCTTCCACAAGTTGCTAGTGAACAACAATGGACTTTAGAGGAAACATTATCTAATTTAGCACAAAAAGCAGGTCTTAATCCAAATGACTGGCAACAAGGCGCTTCGTTTACAGTATTCGAAGCCATTATTTTTCACGAAAACAAAGGAAAATCTCACAAATGATGAAAAGAGAATTTGATATTGCTGATTATGCATTTTTTATTCTACTTATTGTCTTATCTCTAGCTTTTTATAAAGTTATTTCATATTTCGTAGTCGATATAATTCTTGCAGCCATTCTTGCACATTTGTTCAGTGGACTTTATAAATTTCTAAATGAAAAATGGCATTTCCCAACCAGCCTTGCCTCATTTACATCCATTTTTTTTGCTTTATTTTTCATTATTATTCCGTTAGTCATTATTTCAATATTATTATCACGTGAATTAACGCTCTTATACCTCACAGTCAAAGCACATGTTCCAGCACTGCATCAACTACTCTCAATCAACAAATGGCAACATTATTTGGAACGATACAGTTTTTTACAAAGCTACTTACCTGCTTTAGATAATCTTGAATTAAAAAGCCGCTTACCAACACTATTTTCAAAAGTAACGAGCGTTAGTTTTCATGTCATTCGGCAAATTGTACTCAATATTTCACTCGTTGTTTTTCACGTTTTCATTACCATTATTTTAATGTTTTTTTTACTGATTGATGCAGATAAATTTATTACACATATTTTAAAAGTTTCGCCCATCAAAGAACATGATGCTAAAGAATTATTTGCTGAAATCACAAAAATTGTTGATGCTACATTATTGGGAACCGTTATTATTGGCGCAATTGAAGGCATATTTGGCGGTATTCTATTTATCATTTTCCATCTTCCTCATCCAGTGTTCTGGGGTGTTATGATGTCAATGTTATCCTTGCTTCCATTAATCGGAATTAATTCCGTTTTTTTGCCTACAGGGGTCATTTTGATTGCATCTGGAAAAACGATGCCAGGACTAGCGATTATCATCATTGGATACTGCGGAACGTTTATTACTCAGCATTATCTTAAACCTTACCTAGTTGGCCGCAAAGGAGGACTTCATCCAGCGATTGTATTACTTTCTACAATTGGTGGACTCGCCAGTTTAGGGGTTGTTGGTTTTATCCTTGGCCCAGTGATCGCATCCTTATTTGTAGCGATCTGGAACCAATTCGCGCGGCATTACCGGCATGCAACTATTGTATAATGAGTTTATCAACCAATTTTGCCTTTCAAAAAAAGTATGATAAAATATAATTGGATAACAAATCAATCATGATGGCATAATTGAAATACGTATGGAGAATAAAATATGATAAAAACAATTAAAATGACACAAAAAGGACAAATCACGATTCCGCACAATATTCGCAAACAAATGACATCGAACATTATTCAAATTCATCTTACGAAACAAGGAATAATTTTGAACCCGATAGACAATGTTGGCGGATCACTAAAAAAATTAGCAAAAAACATCCCATTTGATCAGGCAAGAAAAAAAGCGTGGGAAACTGTCGCCAGTGACAAACAGTAAATCGTTTTTAATTGATACCAACTACATTTTACGCTATCTACTTCTGAATGATCCAAAATTCAACTCAATTGTTCAAGTTTTTTTTGATCTGATAAGAACAGGAGATCAACACGCTATTGTTTTAGATGCCGTTATTGCTGAATGCGTCTATGTTTTATCGCATGGTTATGACATTGCGAAATCTGATGTAGCCTCTTCACTAAAAGGCCTATTACTTTATAAAGGGATTATATGTCCACAGAAAGATCATCTTTTTCTTGCTTTGGACACATGGAGCTCACATCAACTCGATTTTGTGGATTGTATGTTATATGCGACATCCATCATTCAAAACATTCCATTGCATACCTTTGACGCAAAGCTGAAGCGCTTATGCAACGAACAAAAGACTCAAAATCAAGACTCCTAATTAAACGTCAAATGACCTAATTCGCACTAACTTCACTAAAAAGTTGTCCCAATTTATTCTTACGTATGATTTCAACCTTTTTTTTCGTTCCATTTGAAAAATATACAATTGTTTCCTGAATAATATTGGTTCGCTGCGAATTTTCTTTTGTATGGTAAAGCACGCCTTTCTTCTTTTTGCCCTCAATTGTATAATAAATCACTGTCATATAAATTCCATCCTTTTGACAAGACTCACGTGTATGATAAAGAACTGCTTGACGTGGATTATGCGCCTGATCATAATGAATAATACTTTTCAACGTACCATGAGCTACATATTCCGAACTTGTCACATCAAACGTATAAATTTCTGTTTCTCCATGGTAACTATTTGTTGCCCAAGCAAACGAAAACAAAATTATTAAACATAAAAAATATCGGTTCATCAATCTACTTTAATACAAAATTAGAATATATGTCAAATCTATTGACGAAAAAACATTAATTTAATATATTATAAATATGTGATAAAAAAAACATTAATAGAAAAGGGGGGGGTGATGAGTTTAGATTTCAATAAATACGGAAATGATTGATTAAATAGAGAAAAAGGTTTGAAAAAAATATACCCAAGGAGATATTATGAAAAAAATTGCAATCTTAACATTAATGATGTTTGCATCTGTTTTAACATTCGCTGCTGTTGATGAAAAAGCAATTGAAGCGAAAAAAGTTGAAGTTAAAAGTTTAATTATGGAAGCATTTGCTGCTATTCAAAAGAATGGCAAAGATGCTACTTATATAGAAATGCAAAAAAAAGATGGGAAATTTGTCCGCGGCGATGACTATATATTTGCATATGAACTTGCTGATGGAAAAGATAAAGATGGAAAAGCAGAAAAACGTGGCGTTATCACAGTTCATGCCATTAATCCAAAATTAGTTGGCAAAGATATGACAGATATTCCTGACCACAAAGGCAATTTCTTTACACGAGAATTTGTTAAAACAGCAATGTCAAAGTCTGGAGAAGGTTGGGTTGTATATTATTGGACCCACCCAACAACCAAAAAGATGGCTCAAAAAGCAGCTTTTATCAAACGCATCAATAACGATAGTTTTATCGGTTGTGGCGCGTACATGACAGAAGAATAAGTCAGGTTAAATTGAAACAATTACGTTGCATAGCACAGTTACTATGCAACGTAATTTATTATTACGACTAAATTATTAGGGGGAAATCATGGCATCGGGTTCAACGTTCACACTAAGTAATATTTTATCTCGTTGGACATTATTTAAAAAAATATTAATTCCTCCAACTATTGTATTAGTTTTTCTATTTATTATTTCAGCAGTATCGTATGTCAGTTTAAATCAAGTAAATCAAGCAACTAAAGATATTTCAATACGATTCGAACATCATGCTACAGCTGCTAGTTTACAAACTATGTTAGAACGAAGCAATCGAGACATGTATAAAACTATTACACAAGGTTTTGCTGGATATGATGAAACAGAACAAAGCAAATCAATTAGCGAGTTAAATAAAAAGGTTAAAGTTTGCGAATCAATTGTTACAGGTTTAATTCAACTTCCCAATCTAAATAAAGAAGAAAAAAACATTAGTGAACAAATATCAAAGCAATTCCTTGATTATCAAAAAAGCCTTAAAGATGTTCTTGAAATGCTTGCAACAGATACAAATTCAGCCTTAACATTTTTGGGAAATACACGAATGGCCTTTGATAAATTAAACATGACACTCACCTCACTACAACAACTTGAAGAAAAACTACGTATTGAAGAACTAACAGCATCTAATCAAAGGTATCTCATTATTAATATGATTTTTGTTTCGTGTTTTTTAATTTCCGTGGTTTTAGCAATAATTATCACTGTATTTATCGCACGAAATATCATTTCGCCAATCACACGATTAACGCAGTTTGTAAGAGCAGTCGAAGAAAATGGAGATTTTTCGAAACGTATTGACGTTACGACTGAAGACGAAATCGGACAAATCTCTCGTGCTTTTAACGGACTAATTGATACAATTGAAATTGCAATCACTCAAATCAATCAAGCTATGGCTGGATTATCAGAAGGAAATTTCAACATTCAAATTCAGGCAACAATGAAAGGAGATATGAACACATTAAAAACCTATATTAATACATCTATTTCCAGCATTAACCAGGCAGTTGGTAGTGTAATCAAAATAATGGATGCAATGGCAAAAGGTGAATTTGGCGATCATATTGAAGGCGAAATGAAAGGTTCATTTAATGAACTAAAAAACCGAATCAATACTGTCATGAGCTCATTGTCAAAAATCATCGGAAATATTAGTGATGTCATGAATAGCGTAGCAAATAGCAATTTAACTGGCAGAGTCAATGTAGAAACAACGGGTTCATTACACGTGCTAAAAGATAGTATTAATAAATCGTTAGATGCCATTACAAATACGTTACGAAATGTAATGGATAATGTGCTTCATGTTGCAGATTCTGCAACACAAACAAGCACAGCAGTCACTCAGGTTGCAGATGGTTCCCAAAATCAAGTCAATGCAATTTCAGAAGTCGTGAAAGCAATTAATGAATCAGATAAAGGAATTTCGGAAGTTACAGTTAATACATTGCATGCAACTGAATTAGCACGAAAATCTGTTTCAGTTACGATGGATGGCAAACGACAAATGGGAGAAATGCTTGCAATCATTCAGGCAGTATCTACTAGTAGCCAAAGCGTTAATGCAATTACTGAAGTCATTGGCGGCATTGCAAAACAAACGAATCTGCTAGCACTGAATGCAGCGATTGAAGCTGCTCGAGCAGGAGAATTAGGCAAAGGATTTGCAGTAGTTGCAGATGAAGTACGAAAACTGGCAGAAAACTCATCTGAATCAGTCGGTGAAATCAGTAAATTAATTGAAGAAACTGTGCGCCTTGTTAACCAAGCTGTTGGTAAATCTGGAGATGTTGACAAAAACATGGATGTCATCACTGGAGTTTCCAAAGAAAATGAAGTTATGTTAACAAAAATTGTCAGTGAAATGGAACAACAACGTTTACTCATCAAAGAAGTGAATAAGCATGTTGGTGACTTAGATAAAACAGCAGAAAATAATGCAGCAGCAGCAGAAGAAATTTCTGCAGTAGCTGCAGATCTTGTTTCAATGGCAAATACAACCAAAGAAGAAATCGCAAGATTTAAGATTTAAGCCCTCTGACTACTAGATTTTTACTGCGTTACTAACGTCAGTAAAAATCTAGTAGCATTCAGCATATCAACAATACGAATACTTTCGTTAACAGAATGAACATTTCGCATTCCAGTACTTAAAACAACTGTAGGAATGCCGCAAGTATTAATAAAATTAGCATCACTACCCCCGTTCGAAGACTCCAACAAAAAAGGTAATTTGCAACTTTTTGCAGCTTGTTGACAAGCAACAACAACCTTATGATCAACTGGCACATAAAATGAATTGTACTCACGACAATGACGAAAGACCAATTTCGCATGGCCTCGATTTGCTTCTTGCTCAAAAACATGATGAATTGTTTTTATAACCTTATTCAGTTCATCTTCGCGATGACTACGTACTTCACCTTCAATTGTTACCATATCAGGCACAATATTGGTTGCTCGCCCACCGTGAATGATTCCAATATTCATGGTAGTGTCTGCATTCAATCTTCCCATATCAAGTGTAGCAATAGCACGTGAGGCAACCTGAATTGCATGAATACCCTTTTCGGGTGCGATCCCAGCATGAGCAGCTTTCCCTATAATTGAGATTTCAAACCGTTCATGCGAAGGCGCAGCATTCACAACACGGCCAATCGGGCCATCTACATCTAAAACAAATCCATAATCAGCTGTGATTCCATGAAGCGCTCGAGCGCCTTTAACGCCAATTTCTTCTTCAACAGTACAAACAATTTTCAAGGTAGGATACGCCATATTTTGCTCCTGAAGGATAGCTAGCACTTCAAGAACTTCTGCAATCCCAGATTTGTCATCACTGCCCAAAATAGTCGTTCCATCAGATCGAATAACAAACTTAGTTACAACTGGTTTAATACTACAACCAGGTGCAACAGTATCCATGTGCGTTGACAACAAAATTGTCGACGGAATCGTCCCTTTTTTAATAGCAATCAGATTACCCTTTTTATCAACACGAACCCCAAGGCCTAAAGCCACAAACTGTTGAATTAAGTAATCCCGTAATGCAGATTCATGTCCAGATTCGCTGTCAATCCGAACTAAATCAAGAAATGAATTAATAATACGATCACGTTTAATAAAGGAACTATTCATGTTTATATTATAAAACAAAAATGATTAAAATTCGACCCAACAG
>CAYUBI010000037.1:12448-20393 GCA_964443005.1 uncultured Candidatus Marinamargulisbacteria bacterium | reverse complement strand
GCTTTTTCAAGCTCACTCGTAGGAGCCATACAATCTATTGCGCCAGTATCTACAAGAAAAGATGCTTCGTAGCCTTTTGTTGATTTTGACAAATTGGATATATTCACAGTTACAGTAGTTAAGCCCATCACATTTCTCCTTTTTTTATTATTTAGCAGCTTGGTTACCTCACCCAGCGGAATAAAGCGCATTATTCTAATCCACTCCCTCGACCGCTGCCCATTTCCCAATAGTGCGCGTTTTTTTTTAACTCTACACCCACTAAAACAAGTTGCTTGCCTGTGTCCACCGTGTACAATCGTCCTGCCAACTCTTTAATCGTCAGATATCCCGTTTGATATAAAAACGCTATAGGCGATAAATTTCCAATTTCATAACTCGCAAAAGCTTGTTCCCCAACAGTCAAGTTCTGCAGGCTTGGTATAATAAAACTGATAAATCAGCTTTGTTTTATCAATATATAAACAATCATCGTTAATTAATTTCTCAAAAGTCTGAATAGCAATGGGTAATTTTTTCATGAAAGCAGCTCCTCTACTACATTCTAGTAGATACCACAAAAAATAACAACTCGCATGAAGTAAATCTCAAAAAACATCGATCTTTTCAAGAATAGCAAGTTATCCTTCATTTTCTTCATAGTACAACAAAACATCTCCCCTCTTGGTCACAACACCAAATTATGGTATAAATATACTTCAAAATGGAAAAAGTAGAAAGCGATTATTCTCGCCACCCATCCTATATCAATTGCTTTACCTGTGTGCATTTTCATGTCACGTGGGATCAACGTTTTCCCAAAGGCTGTCGCGCTATGAATTTCAAGACCTCTCGATTACCTAGTCACGAAGTTTATTTAGCTTCTGGAATGCGTTGTGAATTTTTTGAAGAAAAACCATTATCATTGCAATCACGGGAAAAACAAGTTAATTAATCACTCGATAAATCCTCTACCTTTTCAACAATTGCACCTACAATATGCCCACCAAAGCCATAATTATTAGTTAAAAATCGGCTTATTCGTGCGCGTCTTAAGTGGGGAATATAATCTAAATCTAACGCTGGATCAGATTCCTCAAGATTCCACGTAGGCAACAGTGTTTGATGTTGTAAAGCCAAAACAGACAAGATAAATTCAACTGCACTCGTCGCACCCAACAAATGTCCAGTCATGGGTTTGGTTGCGCTGATTGGCACATCATAGGCCCTATTTCCAAAAACAGACTTAATAGCTAAGGTTTCAGCCAAATCATTTTGCAAAGTAGCAGTTCCATGACAATTAATAAAATCAACACAACTAACTCCAGCTTTTTGAAGATTCATACGAATGTTCGTCGCAATGGCATGACCACTGGATTCAAAAGCAGTAAAATGATGGAGCTGATTATTCAGATGATAACTAACTATGCGAGCCAACCTAGGAAGCCCCTGTTTTTTAGCAAATTGATAGCTAGCAAGCACAACAACTCCACAGCCTTCGCCAATCCGAAATCCAGATCTGGCCAGACTAAATGGCCGAATTTTGTCGGCTGTGAGCACCCCCATTTTAGCGAATGCAGCTTCAATAAATGGATTTTTACTAGCTTCCGTAGCACCTGCGATCACTAAGTCTGCTCCCTGGAACTGAATCAACCGAGTCGCTTCGATAATTGACAACAATCCCGTAGCGCAGGCAGCTGCATAATTCTTAACAATCCCTGTCATGTGTCGCTCAACCGCTAATTGATGACCAACAAACTCAGGCAATACATGATGCAAAAAATCAACAGGATATCCATGTGAACTTAATCCATGCTTCACAACATACCTATAAAAATAATCCATCCCATATTTGGAATTACTAATCATCATTGCAGCTGACGAAATTAATTCTGAAGGAATATGCTGTAATGCCTCATTCAATGCAATACGCGCAAAACCTAACGAACGATCTTCAGCTGGTGAAGTATCAAGTTTTACCACATAATCAACAGGAACAATACCTAATTCTATATTCCGCCATGTTTGGCTAACCCCAATACCTAAAGGAGAAACAAGCCCAAGTCCAACAACAACAACAGGCTCAATCACCCTTTGGATACAACTCCAGCACAACGCGAGCATAAGCCATTAATCAATTTTCCATATTTCCAACATCTCTCGCATTTTTCTCCATCAGCTTTTGAAGCAACAACTGAAAGCTGCAAAGCTTTCTGAATCGTAACTTCACTCACAGTAATCACAGAAAATACATCAGCAACTGATACATCCCCTGGACAAAACACAGTCACTTTAGCATCCAACGAACTCCCAATGATTTTCTGATTACGCAAAGCTTCCAATTGAACATTAATCGCATCACGAATCGCAAGTAATGTTTCAAATTTTGCTTCCAGCTCGACATTAAAATAAGCTGGATTCGCTTGAGGGAACAATTCAAGAAAAACACTTTCCTTTTGAATTCCTGGCATAAAACTATATACATCTTCAGCTGTATACGACAATATTGGAGCCAACACCATCATTAATGACTTTGCACATTCATACATAACAGTCTGGGTTGATCGTCGTTCAAGAGAATTTTGACCATTACAATATAAATTATCCTTATGAATATCCATATAAATAGCAGATAAATCAACTGTACAAAAATTTTGAACTGTATGATAAATGGTATGAAATTCAAAATCATTATATGCAATTGTTACTTTCTCCAACAAACGATGCAGCCGAGTCAGCATCCATTGATCTACCAGCTTAAGCTGCGAAAACTCAAGCATATGTTGTCTAGGATCAAAATCATAACAATTACTCAATAAATAGCGTAAGGTATTTCGAATTTTGATATATCCGGTTTGAATTTGCTTTAATAGCGGTTCAGAAATTGACAAATCATTTTTAAAATCCTCAGTCACAACCCATAAACGCAGAATATCAGCTCCATATTCAGCAGTTATTGAACTTGGATCAATGACATTACCCTTAGACTTGCTCATTTTTGCACCCACATCATCAATCAAAAAGCCATGCGTTAATACAGCTTTATACGGCGCAATACCTTTTTGTCCTACTGCTGTTAGTAACGACGATTGAAACCAACCACGATGTTGATCACTACCTTCCAAGTACAAGTCAGCAGGATACGACAATTCCGGATAAGTATTTAATACAGCATGATGCGATGCACCAGATTCCAGCCACACATCCATAATGTCAGTTTCTTTATCAAAATCAGAATGACCACATTTTACACAAATTGTTCCTTTTGGCAAAATCTCTTGAGCAGTTTTAACAAACCACGCATTCGATCCTTCAGCAGCAAAAAGCTGCACAATTGCAGTATTAAACGTGCCAGTCATATGCGGTTCACGACACGATGAACAATAAAAAACCGGAATAGGAACTCCCCAACTACGCTGTCGAGAAATACACCAATCTGGCCTGCCAGCAACCATTGAGGTAATACGTTTCTCACCACCAGCAGGTACCCAACGAACTTTTTTAATTTCATTTAATACATGTTGACGCAACATAACCTCATTATCCATTGCAATAAACCATTGTTCAGTAGCACGAAAAATAACTGGATTATGACATCTCCAACAATGAGGATACGCATGCTCAATCCATTCCATTTTTAATAATGACTGATTATCTTCCATAGCTTGAACAATACTTTTATTTGCATCCCAAATCTTTTGTCCTTCAAAAACACCTGCTTCTGCAGTAAATACACCCTGAGCATCAACAGGCATTATAATAGGCAACTGATATTGCTGTCCTACAATATAGTCTTCCTGACCATGTCCTGGTGCAATATGAACAGCACCACTTCCATCTTCATGAGACACATAATTTGCAGTTACAATGGGAGACGTCCGATTCATAAACGGATGCGAATAGGTTAATTCAGCTAAATCCGTTCCTTTAACAGTATGTGTTACTGAAAAATTATCAATACCAATTTTCGCCATTACTTGATGCGTCAGCTGCGTACATACAATAAGATATTCCTTGCCATTATCAATGCTAACAAGGTCATAATCCAAGGTCGGATGCACGGCTACAGCCACATTCGCAGGCAATGTCCACGGAGTAGTTGTCCACACAACGATGGACGTTTTTTCGCGAAAAACTGTTTTTCCTGCGTGCTGATTTATAGCAAATCGTACATACACAGACGCTGATTTTTTATTAGCATATTCAATTTCTGCCTCAGCTAATGCTGTTGTACACGAGGCACACCAATGAATAGGCTTCATGCCTTTGTAAACCAATCCTTTTTCAGCCATGGAACCAAATAATTCAACTATTTTAGATTCGTACAAAGGATTCAAGGTTAAATAGGGATTATCAAAATCTCCAAAAATTCCTAAACGCTTAAACTGAGCTTTCTGCGTTTCAACATAGGCCAAAGCATACCGCTTGCATTCTTCACGAAACCAATGAATATCAGACTTTTTTGCTTCTTGATTGTTTTTTTTCAATTCTTTCTGAAGCTGAGTTTCAATTGGCAGCCCATGACAATCCCATCCTGGGATATAAGGCGCAAAATGTCCAGTTAAAGCCTGATATTTTATCACAATATCTTTCAGCGTTTTATTTAATGCATGGCCTAAATGAATATTTCCATTGGGGTAAGGCGGACCATCATGCAAAATATACGATGGATTTTTTTTATTTTTTTCCAAGACTTTATGATAAATGTCCATTTCTGTCCATTTCTCAAGAATTTCGAGCTCTTTTTGCGCTAAACCTGCGCGCATCGGCATATTCGTTTGAGGCAAATTCAATGTATCTTTATAGGATTTTTCCATAATTAACTCCAGAAGAAAAATTGGGATTAGTCATTAGTATAACATAGAAGAAACCTTTTCCCAATCAACAGCATTTAATACTGCAGCAGAAATTCCATTAACTAAACTAAATACTGGTATTTCGCCTAAAAATGCAACTGCCGATTTTTCAGAAATAATCTCATGATTACGCAAACTGTCTGAAACATCCACAGATAAGTGCGTATCACAAAAAAGAAATCCTGCAATAACAACATTTCGTTGCAACAAAGCATCAATCGTTAACAACGTATGATTAATGGTTCCCAGTCCTGGACGGCCAACAATAATTGCAGGAAGCCCCAATTTAACAATAAAATCATCAACCCATACATCATGATAATAGGGAACTTTGATGCCACCTGCACCTTCTACAATGACAACATCGCAGGTAGCAACCAATTGCTGATATTGTTGCATGATTTTATTTTCATTAATTATTTTATTTTCACAACGTGCAGCTTCATACGGTGCTAAAGAAGCAGTAAAACAATACGAACTAACAGAAAACTCAGGAGATAATCCGGTTAATTGCCGCACCATTTCAACATCCGGAGATACAAGAACATCATCACAAACTACAGCTCCACTTTGCAACGGTTTAAAATACCCAACCTTATAACCACGTTGCTGCAACCCAACAATAATAACTGCAGAAGTAATCGTTTTCCCAATATTCGTGTCTGTTCCTGTTACAAAAAAACCCTTCATTACTTTGCTTCTTGCCAGTTTTTTCCTATTGCACAATTAACTGTTAAAGGCACTATGGAATCTAAAACAGATTCCATGTCATGAATAACCATTTTTTGTACAGCCTCCAGTTCTTCTAAAGGAACTTCCAACACTAATTCATCATGAACTTGTAATAATAATTTAGCAGTAAACTGCGCATTCAGATGATGCCATACTGTAATCATTGCTTTTTTAATGATATCTGCTGCACTTCCTTGAACAGGAGTGTTAATAATCGTGCGTTCTGCACTTTTTTTATCTTGTGGACCTAACCTAGCCAAATCTCGAAAATATCGTCGACGCCCCCACAAGGTTTCAACATAACCTTTTTCCTGTGCAAACGCAACAATATAATCCATATATTCCTTAACTTTTGGATACCGTTGAAAGTAAATATCCCAATATTCTTTAGCTTCCGTACGAGAAATATGAAGACGTTCAGACAAACCAAACACACCCATGCCATATGCAATTCCAAAATTGATTTCCTTGGCTTTACTCCGCTGCGCTTTAGTTACTTGATCCTGCTGTATACCAAACAATTCAGCAGCAGTATGCGCATGAATATCTTCTCCTGCTTGAAAAGCACGAATTAAATTAGGCTCTTGCGTAATAATGGCTAACAATCGCAACTCAATTTGCGAATAATCTACAGACAACAACACACAACCTGGCTTTGGAATAAAAGCCTTTCGAATAAGCTCTCCATCTACAGTACGAATAGGAATGTTTTGCAAATTTGGATTACTACTACTTAAGCGGCCAGTTGCAGCTACTGCTTGATTAAACGAGGTATGAATCCGCCCAGTTTGAGAATTAATCAATGTTGGCAACGTATCAATATACGTATTCAACAGCTTGGTCATTTCGCGATAATCAATAATTAATCGCGCAATTTCAAAATCAAGTGCCAATTTTTCCAAAACTGAATGATCTGTACTTGGGCCAGTCGCTGTTTTTTTCTGAATTGGCAAATGAAGTTTTTCAAACAAAATAACGCCTAATTGTTTTGGCGAATTGATATTAAACGGTTCTCCAACTACTGTAAAAATTTCAGACTCCAATTTTTTTTGACGACCTCTAAATTCATAACTCAGCTTTTCCAAATAATCCGTATCCAACAAGATTCCGGTTCGTTCCATATCCATTAACACCTTAACTAAGGGCAACTCCAATTCCTCATAAATTTTATTCAGTTGCTCGGTTTCCATTTTTGGCTGCAAAACACGACACAGTTGCAAGGTAATGTCTGCATCTGCAGCAGCATAATCCAAAGCGTCTATAACAGGAACATCCGAAAACAGCGCATACCCTTTTTCTTTAGTAATTTCTTTAAACGAAGTCATGGGATATCCAAAATACTCCGAGCACAAATTCTTTAATCCATGACTAGTTTTAGATGGATCTAACAAATAATCCATTAAAAATGTATCATATCTAAGTCCACGAATATGAATTCCATAATTGGCAAAGACAGTCATATCAAATTTAGCATGATGCGCAATTTTGGTAAGTTCAGGGTTTTCTAATGCAGCTTTCACCAAAGCCAACAAGGGCTCAATCGATAACACGGGTACCTCAACAGTTTCTGCAGAAGCAAATAATGGGCCCCAATCTATGACTTTAGCTGGCGTTGGCAAAGCCTGTCCTAACACCAGATTTCCTTCTTGATGAGCTAAAGGAATATAATATGCTTGGTTAGGTTCAAACGCAAAACTCATACCAATAAGATGTGCGATCAAATCGTTTTGCGAATCCGTTTCTGTATCAATAGCAACCTCAGTTGCTGCATTTAAACGTTTCAAAAATGCTTCCCATGATTCCTGAGTATTTACAAGAATATAATTCTTTAACGGTTTCTGAATAATTGTTGTAAGTGTTTGAACTAATACCTCTGGGAAATAGCGTTTAATCAACTGATGAAATTCATAATGCACGAAAACTGGCAAAGCCTTCTCCCACAAGGGCGCAACAGTCAAATCATCCCAATTCACATTCAACGGAACATGCGTAATAATTCGTGCCAATCGCTGACTAATCCTAGCTAATTGCTGATGCGTGCGTAATTTCTGCTGAAGACTCGCAGGCACAACCAAATCTAAATTCGCATAAATACCTTCTAATGAATAAAACTGTTGCAATAATTTGGCTGCGCCTTTTTCCCCAATTCCGGGAACTCCGGGAATATTATCTGACGTATCACCACGCAAAGCTTTATAATCAACAATTTGTTCAGGAGTCACACCATATTTCGCTACAACATCAGCTGCCTCATACATCATAATATCCGAAATTCCTTTTTTATTAGCAATCACAGTAATATGCGAATTGACAAGTTGTAATTCATCTAAATCCCCAGTAACAATATAAACATGGAATCCTTGTTGTTCTCCAGAGAT
>CAYUBI010000037.1:0-12438 GCA_964443005.1 uncultured Candidatus Marinamargulisbacteria bacterium | reverse complement strand
GCTTTGAATTTTTCGGTCAGAGTAGCCAGAATGTCATCAGCTTCAAATCCTTCGCACGTAATTTGCTTGATATTCAATGCATCCAAGCATGTCTGAATAATCGGGATTTGAGAGATAAAATCATCCGGCGTTTTTGCTCGATGTGCCTTATAATCCGGATATTCAATATGCCGAAACGTAGGTTCTTTAAGATCAAAAGCTACAGCCATAGCAAAAGGCTTATACTCGTCAATGAGTTTAAACAGCATCGCAAAAAAACCATATATGGCATTCGTCGGCTGTCCTTCCTGCGTTTTCATTGTGGGTGGCAAGCTGAAAAATGCCCGATACGCCAAACTGTGACCATCAATTAAAAAAAGAGTTTTCAAGATGGATCTCCCACGTTTAATTTATTCTCCTTTGCATACCTCACCCCGCGAAATTAACCGTAACATTGCCAACCAACTCCCTAGCCGCGGCCCTCTCCCGTTAAAGGGAGAGGGGGCCGGGGAGTGAGGTCCGTTATCCACTGCCCCACATTCCGCTTTACCGAATCAAATTCTACGCCTACTAAAACAATCTTTTTGTTTGTGCCCTGATACTTCCGTGCATAGTCATTTTGCTTGATCTGTTCTAGTGCTTGCTCTTTTGTGCCACTCAGCTTGAACTCAAATATATAGACAATAGTAGCTGTTTCAATCACTGCATCAATTCGCCCTTGATTGGTAACGACTTCTGCTTGAATGCGCAATCCCAGCAGCGTAAAAACAATATAAAAAATTGTTTGATAATGTTTTTCAAATTCAATATTCAACGTATATGGAATATTGGCAAAAAATACTTTTAATGTTTCAAAAAATAGAGGCATATTTGCGCTGTCCAGCGCACGAATCAGCTTGTCTAAATAATTTTCAGTCAGTTCCTTGGGAACGTTGCTATAGGCTTCAGACAAATAATTAAGAAAGGAATCTTCAACTTCCAAATTCGGAAAACCCAAGGTGTACAAGCGCCCTACGAACTCTTTAATTGTTAAATATCCTGTTTGATATAAAAGCGCTATGGGCGATAAATTGCCAATTTCATAACTTGCAAAAGCTTGTTCACCAACAGTTAAGTGATGTAGGCTGGGCACATCAAATTGACTGGTTGTAATTAAATCAATTAAAAACGTTGGAGTGCCTGTTTCAAACCAGTAGTTTTTAAACTGGCGATGCTTAAATAACAATAACGTAGAAAATGGATTATACACATATGCTTCTGCTAGCGTAAATCGATAACCGTTATACCACTGTTTAATCAATTCTCGAATAGTTTCGATGCTCTTTTGTGTTGTTGTTATTAAAGCATCTATATAATCAATAAAATAAGATTCGACTTCCTGTGGTGTATAGCCAAGAATTGATGCATAATCCAAAGACATGGTAATATCGTCTAAATTATTGAGCCCCGAAAACACACCGACTTTGCTGAATTTACTAACACCTGTCAGAAAGATAAATTTCAAATATTCGTCAGATCCTTTGATGACTGTATAAAATCCTTTTAAGGCTTCTTGTATTTCCTTGGCTGTTTCCGTATCCGTAATATGATCTAAAATTGGTTTGTCATATTCGTCAATTAGGACAACGACTTTTCCGCGTTGTCCTAATTTTTTTATAAGCTCTTCAAACCGAGCATGGTATTTTTCCTCACGCAATTCAATGCCATATTCGTTTGCATTGCTATCTAATAATCGAATTATTTCAGTTTTTAATTCTACTATAGATTCAAATTGAATTTTACTAAAATCAATGCGAATAACCGGATACTCTTTCCATTCAAAAGGCTGGTCATAAATCCACAACCCCTTGAAGAGCTCTTTCTTTCCTTTGAAAATTGCATCTAACGTAGAGAGCAGTAACGATTTTCCAAATCGGCGAGGGCGGGAGAGAAAATAAATTTTCCCACAAGCAATTAACTTGTAAATTATTTCTGTTTTATCAATATAAAGATAATCTTCTTCAATGATTTCAGAAAATGTTTGAATGCCAATGGGTAATTTTTTCATTAAATTAGCTCCTTATGCTCGCTAAACACAATTAGGTTTATTTATAATAAGTATAAAGCCAAAATTACTTATACTCAATCAAATTCTTAGAAATTCTCATCAGATATTCTAGGACGATAGCAAGGGCGAATAATTATTCGCCCCGACTTTCAAGCGCAGTCGTCGCCAACGACGATAGTAGCGCCAATGCCAACATAGCCATTTGAGGAAACGAATATTGCATTGTCTGCAGTATAATTAGAATTGAACCCTCTCAGTCCAAAGCTGGTAAGTGCTCCAGCGATATTGGATGTTCCTGTCCCACCATTAGATATCGCAACAATAAAGGCAGCACCTATAGCATTCGCTGTTGTTGCTAAATCAGCTGCACCAGCTGCGGTAGCGTAATTGGCGGTTGATGCAATCAAGGCTATTTCAGCTGCACCAGCGTTGATAGCAGTAATGACTTGCCAAAACGGCGAGGACAAGAGAGAAAGTAGACGCTACCAGACTGAATTAACTGATAAATCATTTTTGTTTTATCAATATATAAACAATCATCATTAATTAATTTCTCAAAAGTTTGAATACCAATCGGTAATTTTTTCATTAGGTCAGCTCCTCTACACCATTCTAGTGGAAACCAAAAAAATAACAACGCTGAAAACTTTTAAAGGCTAAATTGTGGGAATGCAAAATTATGGATAACAACAATTAAAGGCAAATTTTCTATTTTTTTGAGGCTAATAGCACCGCTATTCGTCGAAAAAAAGCGGAAAATTTGACCCACAGAAAATCCTTTCGCCAAAAGGTATTTCAACTCACCACATAGAGTTCTGAAATTAAGTGGGAATTATCAGAATACTGAACGATATATTATCTAGAACCAAGTTAAAGAGGGGCAAGGCTTTGTTAAACAATAAGACAATTTCATTAGGTGCAGCTAGCTTTAAAGGAGAAACTTTAGCACTAGGTTCTCCACTAATTTCAGAAAATATTGTCTTTCATAAGCAACTTATTTTTAAAGAAATCCCAGTATCTGATAAAGACCTAACAAAACCGGAATTAAGTGCAGAAATGCAACGATTTAAAACTGCAAAAATTAGTGTACAAAAAGAATTAGAAAACATACAAGAGGAATTAGAAAAAAAAACAAAGAATAGTGAAGAGAATCAAAGTCAAAAAGCATTCTATGAATTTTATCTTACCTTACTCAACGATCGACATTTTTCAGAACAAGATTTAAAGAATAAACTAAATCTCGTTAAAAAACCAATTGAATTTATTATCAAAACCGTGATATTAGAAACAGAAAAAAAATTTTTAGATATGCCCAGTGATTATTTAAAAGCTAGAGCTCCAGATATTTTAAGTTTTGGCGAATTATTACTTAAACACCTTGGATGTATCGAAGAAGACGAGAGTTTAGCAGATAAAATCGCAAAACACACAGAATGTCTGTTAGTAACTAATGACTTTGCTGCACATCATATTCATCTTCTTTATGAAGGCAAACTAAAAGGAATCATTACAGAACAAA
Organism: uncultured Candidatus Marinamargulisbacteria bacterium; assembly: GCA_964443005.1. Lineage (GTDB taxonomy): Bacteria > Margulisbacteria > Riflemargulisbacteria > GWF2-35-9 > CAYUBI01 > CAYUBI01. The sequence continues at coordinate 8,893 of CAYUBI010000037.1, read as the reverse complement.
ACAAGCACAATCAACATCAAAGCATTATGGCCAGAGAACAAGAAATACCTTTTATAACAAAAATTTTTAATGCTGATCTAATGGGTGCAACCAGCATTTTTATTAATCCTTATGAATCAACTGTATGGACAAATCAGTCTTCAGAACAAAAATTACGTTGTGAAAGAATAATTAAAAACTATCAACAAACACAACTAGTTGCAAATAGAGTCTTAACAAAAAGATCGCTTACTTTAGATCGATTATCAGACACAGAAAGAAAACCATTTCATTTATATGCGAATCTTAGCAGTAGAGAAAGCTTGCTTCATCGATATAGTAATTATATTGAAAACCTTGGTTTAGTAAGAACTGAATTACTCTACCATCAATCATCCATTGAACCTAATTTTAGCACACAAGTAGATGACTACAAAAACATCCTTGGCAAGTTTCCGAATGCAATCATTCGCATGTTTGATTTAGCACCCGACAAACAATTAAAATTCTTTACAGGACATGGCAGAGGCTTGGATTTAATCAAAAACAGTCCGGCAAACTATCAAATTTATGTTAACCAACTCAAAGCAATGATCACTGCTGCAAAGATTAAAGGCATACCCAAACTTTCAGTTTTAGTTCCTATGATTAAAAACAGTGAAGATATTACTTTTTTCAAATTAATTATTAATGAAGCACTGAATCATTTAGAACAAGAGGGTATTATGTTTACTTCTGATAAAATTAATCTAGGCATCATGATAGAAACCCAAGAAATTCTAGACAATCTTGAAGACGTTATGCAAAAAATTAATTTTGCAAGTCTTGGCACCAATGATATGGGCCATTATGTTTTTCATGAGAATCGATTTATTGACCAGAGTAAAGAAGAAGAAGCGGACATCTATCTTCATGAACTTAATCCTTATAAATTACTAATTTATGAACATATTATTAAAACCGCCATCAAAAACAACATACCCATAGGCGTTTGTGGATCCTTAGCCGAGAATCAAGATTGGGCATTTAATTTTATGGGCATGGGTGCGAATTACTTAAGTGTACCCATGGCATGTTTTCCAGATATCAAGACAAAATTACGTTCAGTATTTCTTGACAAATATCAACAATTTAAACAAATTATTTATGATTTAGAAAAAGTGAAAAATTATTTTATTCAAACAGCTGGAATCAAAGAGCCCTGGAAAACAGGGACGCCTCAATTTAAAAAAGCTTTAGCCTATCAAAAAAAAATTCCAATGCTAAATGATGAGGAAAAAATCTTACATAACAGTTTATTAATGGAAGCAACCAATGCAATTCTACATGAAATGAACACAAGATTGCGACCCTTAACAGAAGAAGGATAACATCTAATTTATTGTGTTACGTCTGATGAATCCATTCAATATCCTGACAAAGAAACCGGTTTTGCTGAACCCACCATGCTGCAGCATTAGCCAGCGATACAAATTGACTTTGTTGCAAAATTCGTTTAATGTCTAAAACAGATTGGTGTAAAACAACAGCTTCAGCAATACTTTCAGTTAAAGTCAAAATTTCAAAAACTGCTTGACGCCCTTTTCTACCTGTTTGACTACAAAAAGAACACCCTTTACCCAAACACAACGAACATTGACACGGAATTAAACGTTGATTAACAACGCCTTTTAAAGCATCAGCAAGAAATAAAGGAGGAACCCCTAAATCTAACAGCCGAGTTATTGCAGAAACAACATCATTTGTATGTAATGTCGCCAAAACCAAATGCCCAGTCAACGCTGCTTTAATCGCAATTCCAGCTGTTTCTTCATCGCGAATTTCGCCAATCAAAATCACGTCCGGATCATGCCGCAAAATAGCTTTGAGTCCTATAGCAAAGGTATATCCAGCATCTGAATTAACTTCAGTTTGTGTAATTCCCGACAATTTATATTCAATGGGATCTTCAATCGTAATAATTCGTAAGGCATCTTTCATTTTTTCCTGAATCGCAGCATATAGCGTTGTTGTTTTTCCGCTTCCTGTTGGGCCCGTAACTATAATTAAGCCTTCTCGTTTTTTCAGCAATTGTGCTAATTCTTCTTGTTGTGACTGCAAAAACCCTAATTGATATAATGGAATAATTTGATAAGCTTGTTTCAAAAACCGTAAAGCCACAGATTCGCCATATGGCGTTGGGATTGTTGAGATACGAATTTCGACTTGCGTAATTTTATCAACAGTTTCAAAGCTAAAATGCCCATCCTGCGGCAGATGCGTAGTTGATGAATTGAGTCTGCCCATCAGCTTTAAACGATTTACCATTAACGTTGCTTGTTCATGCGTAAATGACTCAACTTTTCTAAGCTGCCCTTCAACGCGCAAATATATATCATAAGAATTTTCATTAGGTTGACAATGCAAGTCACTCGCTTTTTCATTAACAGCAGATGATAAAAGCTCATTGACTATAAAAACAGGATTATTATCCACGATCCAACAATTTTTTAACCAACGAATACGCAGCAGGTCGTTCTGTCCAATATTCAAAAGCAAGCGCACCCTGTCCAGCTAACATTCCCAAACCATTTGCGTGCCGTAGCGCTTGCTCACTCGCAAAATGAATAAAAGATGTTTCTGTTGCAGAATATACAACATCATAAATCAAACAGGAATCCTTGACTCCAGCCATTTCCGCTTGACTAAGTGCAGATTCAATCGGATCAGAAATCCCTAAGGAAGTAGCATTAATAATAAGATCATAATCTCCTAGCTTAGTTTTCAAATCCGAAGGCGTTAAGGCTTTCCCAAAAATCTTTAATTGATTGATCAATTTTTCAGCTGTAGAAACTGTCCGATTAAATATATCAATCTGCTGTGCTGCATGTTTATTAAGAGTATAAGCAATGGCTTTTGCTGTACCCCCTGCACCTAAAATAAGAATTTTTTTTTCAGCAGGCTCAAATAAAAGATCATTACGTAATGACAACAAAAAGCCATCTCCATCAGTATTATGCCCCAAAAATCGATCATCAATACGACTAACTGTATTAACGGCTCCAATTGCTTTTGCCTGCGGTGTTAATTGATCAAGAAACGGGATAATCGATTCTTTATGAGGAACTGTTACATTAAAGCCTGCAACATTTAAAGCTCTTAACCCAATAATAGCTTCACGTAAATCACCTGCTTTGACATGAAACGGAACATATACTGCATTTAAATAACCGTGACTAAATAATTGATTTTGAAATAAAGGTGACAACGTATGCTTAATCGGATCACCAATAATTCCATAAATCTGTGTTTTGCCATTAATCATACTATAATTTTTGCTTGAATGCGTTTCGCGAATTCGTTTAATTCACACATGTCGTTAGATGTAGGACTAAAGTTCACCCAAAAAGGCGGTTCAACCAAAGGAATCTTCAATTCTTTTAAACGATTCATTAATCGCGGAACAGCTTCACCGCTCCAGCCAAACGAACCAAATACAGACGCAACCTGAATCTGCCGAGGTACAGTATTCAAGTAACCTAATGCCGTCCAAACAGGTGCTGGCGCATCGCCCAAAACAGTGGGACTACCCAAAAGAAGCACCTTTGCTTTTTCGTATTCATCACGTAATTGCGCTAAAGACAATTCCATCAAATCATATACGACTACGCGAAATCCTGTAAAAGCCGCGCCCAATGCTTGCGCCATTTTTTTTGTATTTCCATGAGCTGATACATAAAGAATCAATACAGTTCGATCCTCATCAAGCACCAACGGTTGCGACCAATTCTTGTAGTGCTGCATAATAACTTTAGGTTCCTTACGCAAAACAGGACCATGACTTGGACAAATAATCGAAATAGGGATACCTGCAATTTCCAGTTTATCTAAGGCTTGCAGCACTTTTGGCTTAAACGGTCGCATAATCATATCAAAATAATATCGAGTATTCTCTGAAAAATCAGGACACAAATCATCACATAAAGCTTCATGACAAAAATGAGCACCAAAAACATCACACGAAAACAAAACCATAGCAGTTTCAGTATAGGTCATCATTGTATCTGGCCAATGTAACAAGGGTACACTAAAAAATCGCAAACATTCTCCACCCAAATCTAACCGAAGTTTTTCTGTAATTTCCAAACTTTTAAACGGCAGATTCACTAATTCACTCAAAAAACGGATCGCGGTTTTTGTAGCAACAACTGTAACATTGGGCAACAACTCTAATAATGCAATCATTGCACCCGAATGATCAGGTTCCGTATGATTAACAACAATATAACGAATTTTTTCTAAATCCAAACATGCTATTTTCAAATTAGCAACAAATTCGGTTTCATACCCGTGCGATGTTGTATCAATTAAAGCACTACACGCTGCACCTTCAACTAAATAAGAATTAAACGTAGTGCCCTCTTCTGTGCTCAACAAAATATCAAACCTGCGAAGATCTGGCGCTAAACTACCGACCCATTGAATATGTTGGGTTATTGCAAATGGCTTCATGCTACTTATAACTTTTTAAACTGATCCTTACCAACTCCACACTCAGGACAAACCCAATCAGCTGGAAGGTCCTCAAATGCAATATTCTCATTTTCTATTGGCGTATAAATATAACCACATACATCACATTGATAATTAGCCATCATAATCTCCTTTCATTTAAAGCAAGCGAATCAGCTTACTAGTAATTAACTTCGCGTATAGCAAAAAACTTTTTTGCATGTTTACATGCTGGACACAAATCAGGTGCTTCTTTTCCTGTATGGATATACCCACAATTCAGACACTTCCATTGTTCTTCAGTATCGCGTTTAAATACAGTTTTCTCTGTAATATTTTTAATTAATTTCTGATATCGCTCATGATGTTTTGCTTCGACTTCAGCAATTTCATCAAACGATTTTGCAATCTCATCAAAGCCCTCTTTGCGAGCTATTTTAGCAAATTCAGGATACATTTCAGTGAATTCATAATATTCACCTTCTGCTGCTTCTTTTAAATTTTCAAGCGTTGTACCACTACCTTTCAAATTCTTGAAATGTACTTTTGCATGCTCCCGTTCATTTTCCGACGTTTCCTGGAAAAGTTGACCAATATGCACAAACCCTTCCTTTTCTGCTATAGAAGCAAAAAACGAATACTTGACTCGCGCTTTAGATTCACCAGCAAATGCATCCCACAAATTTTTTTCAGTTTGCGAACCTTTTAAGTCTTTCATAACTGCCTCCTTCAAAATCTGCCCTTCCTCTAAAAAAGAAAGATTATTTATCAACATAATACTACAGTCATGCTCATTTTCAAATGCGGAGTTTTCCATGTATACTAACATACATGATCGAATCAATTTCAAGCTCACACAATACAAAAATCAAACTATTACAAACGCTTCGTTCGCACAAGGGCCGTTTAACATATGGCCAATATATTATAGATGGATTACGTGAAACCACTCGCCTACTCGATCATACGCACAAGGCAAATGCACTTTTTTTTTGCGAATCACTTATTCCAAAAAACAAATTGAACTGGATACAGATGCTTAATCAAAAAGCAAATATTCCTTGTTTTTCTCTATCTATTGATCTTTTCAAAAAAGTTAGCTATGGCAACAGGGAAGACGGCATACTTGCTATAGCCGATTGCTTTTCAACAACACTCACTACACAACAAGTTCCAGAATCATCGCTATTTGTAATACTCGAACATATTGAAAAACCAGGAAACCTAGGTGCAATTCTACGATCTGCAGATGGCGCTGGCATTAATGGAGTCCTTATCACAACTACAGATATCGACATATTTAACCCTAATGTCATTCGTGCAAGCCAAGGGGCTTTGTTCACAGTACCTATTGCTGTAACATCGAATACAGCAGCTCTTCAATGGGCGCAACACAACAACATTATTCTTTTTGCAGCTACTCCTCATGCAAAAAATTCGTTATATCAAGCAAATTTTAAAGGAAAAACCGCAATACTTTTTGGGAACGAAGCCAACGGATTATCGTCATTTTGGAATCAACCCATTCAACAACAAATTACAATCCCCATGCTTGGAAAAATGGACTCACTCAACCTATCCACAGCAGTAGGAATTACGCTCTACGAAGCACTCCGACAACGAAATTACTCGTCAAAATCTGAATCAGATTCCGTATCATCAACATCATAAGCAGCATCTTCTGTTCCTACAAAAGCTGTATTATCTGCAAATGTTTTTGTATTAAAGAATACAGCATGAACGTCTTTTTCTTGCATTACTTTTTCATCAGACAACTTATCACACGTCACACAACAAGTTTTAAACAAACCATGTTTGCACTTTATCATCTCTTCCATCAGAATTCTCCTTTGGGTTATTTCACAAGTCTACATTTTAATATAAAATGATCAATATGAACATAGACAAAGCACTCCTTCAATTCAAAGGCTTCTTAACTGCAGAAAAAGGCTATTCACCCAAAACTGTTGCAGCTTATCTGTCAGACATTTCACTTTTATGCAATGATATTGCCCTTACAAAAATTGATGGTCTAACGCAACAATCTGTTTCAAAAGGATTTATTGCACTGAAAAAAAGAGAATACAAAAAAACAACAATGAATCGAAAAATATCTGCACTCAAAACATTTGTTAATTACCTGCTACGAGAAAAACTGCTTGCCTCAAACCCACTCACGTATGTAGAAACCCCAAAATATTCTACTAAATTGCCAAAATTGATTTCTGAAGATGAAATCAAGGCACTTTTAACGCAACCGGATTCTTCCACAAAAACAGGCCTTCGTGATGAACTATTGCTCAATCTATTATACGCGTGTGGATTACGCGTTACAGAACTTGTAACCTTGAAACGCGCCAATATTTACATTGAAAAGCAATTTTTACGTGTACTTGGGAAAGGTTCCAAAGAACGAATTATTCCATTTAATGTGCGATGCAAAGTGCTTTTACAACGCTATATCACCCTATGGAAAGAAGACTTAGACGATGTTTATCTTTTTTCGCGACGCAAAGGACAAGCACTTTCTCGCCAAACAGCTTGGTTAATTATCAAACAATATATTCGTTTTCTACCCCTAAACCCAACAATTTCACCGCATACACTTCGCCATAGTTTTGCCACACATTTACTTAATCATGATGTAGATTTGCGTTATGTACAAGCAATGCTGGGCCATGCAGATATTTCGACTACACAAATTTATACAGCTGTTACAAATACACATCTTCGCCGCGCTTATAATAAGGCACACCCCAGATCATGATACTCTTCATTAATTTATTTGTGTTATATTTATCCATTGTTTTACACGAAATCATGCATGGATGGATTGCATTATTGTTTGGCGATAACACAGCTCATAGCCAAGGACGACTAACCTTAAACCCAATCAAGCACATTGACCCAGTAGGCTCAATAGTTTTGCCATTACTTCTTTATTTTTCCAAAGCTGGCTTTATGTTTGGATGGGCAAAACCTGTTCCCATATCCTATTCAAAACTTCATAATCCAAAACGTAATATTCTATGGGTATCTCTTGCAGGACCACTAACAAATTTAACCTTAATGCTACTTGGATTATTAATATTTAAACTAATTTATATCATTGTCCCTAACAAACTAGAACTGCAACATGTGCTAATTGCTATACTCAATCAACAGCTTTCGCTGCTAACATTGTTTTCACAATCTATGAAATTAGGCCTAATTTTACTCCTTATGGCAACAGCTTTTTATTTGGTACTCACCAACTTAATTTTAGGAATCTTTAATTTATTACCTATTCCCCCGCTGGATGGTTCACGCGTTATTTATTCATTACTTCCATCACAATGGGCAGAAAAATATCAACGACTGGAAACTGTTGGCTTCATCATTCTTTTAGGTCTAATGTATTTTGGTATCCTAAGCCCTATTTTTGATTTTCTTTATAAACTTGCTATCAGCTGGATGTTTTAAGGTAATAAATTTTCACCAAAAACTCGGTTAAACATCCCGTTTATTTGGGTCGGCTAAACTTACTTATTTTCCGAATCTACCTACAATATTTAAGACAGCGTTATCTTGCCCTGATTAAAGCTATGGATAAGACTTTGAATTATATTCTGATAAGGTATTCCGATTTCAATACTTTTTCTTTTAATATCGTGTAAATCATTTTCCGAAACTCTGACTGAAATTGATTTTTTAGACTTTTGTGTAAACATTAAATATTCTTTCATTTTCCGGTTAAACTCGTTAACATCTCCATCGCTTACTGTTTTTCCGCTCTCATAACTATCAAGGATTTCTTGTTCGTAGGCATCTAATTTCATTGATTCGCCAACCTTACTATGTATATACTAAGTATAACACTCTATTCTTAAACTAAACATCATTTTTACTGATTATAATTTTGATAAGTTTTGTCTACGCAAATTTGAGCAGAAAAGCCGAGTAAAAAGGTAAAAATTTTTCACCTTAAGAAACTTATAGTGTTCGCAATTCGTCTAGGCTTAGGCCCGTTACTTTGGCTATCATTTTCATATCTAGCCCTTCGAGAAGCAGTTTTTTGGCAACCAAAATCTTTTCTTCAAGTTTTCCTTCGAGTTTTCCCTCAATTTTGCCTTCAGCTTTTCCCTCAATCTTGCCTTCAGCTTTGCCCTCAGCCTTGCCATCGATTTTTCCTACGCCATAGGATGACGTTTCAACCATGCTGGCCTGATAATGGAGATCTTCCAAATAACTGGAATATTCTGCTCGTTCGTTGTCAGGCAACTTCATCGTCATTAATTTTTCTTTTGCTTCATCTAATCCCTTTGCATGAAATCCTTCCTTAATCTCTTCGTTTTTAAGGAAATAAATCCATTCATCCAACGTATCCGTGGCTACGTCGTTAAACTGGTTCACTTTCAAAATGTAATATTCAGGATAGATATCG
>CAYUBI010000036.1:0-20407 GCA_964443005.1 uncultured Candidatus Marinamargulisbacteria bacterium | reverse complement strand
CATCGCTCCCGAATAATTGGATTGCTACGAATATTATTACTGGTAATGTTTTTACCACGTCACAATTCGTTGGATATGCTGTAAATGATTTCACGATTATCTCGACTAGCGTAGCAGTCAATGCTGGATCAAATACTTTTTATGGCGCATATACGTCATCAACATCTGATTATAAAGGGCAACCCCGTATTGTCGCTACTACAATTGATATTGGTGCATTCGAGGCGCAGGATGTGGTATTGTCGGGATACTCAACTCCTAGTATTGTGACATCACTTAATGGCGTTTGTCGGATTTCCTATTCTAATCCTTCAAATCCAAGCACGTATTATTTGACAATCCAAGATGCCTTAAACAATGCTTCTGCTAATGCGTTTATTTCCATTAAACCTGGGGTACTTACAGGCAATGGAAATGTTGGGTTAATTTGGCCGAGTGTCAATGGCATTATTCTAATGGGTGATAGTTATGCTAGTGGTAATAGTTCCAATGTCATTCTCGATGCTCAAAATGCGACTCGACACATTGTTGTAAATTATCCGGTCAACTTTAGTTTAACGAATATTAGTTTCATCCGTGGTCGTGCTCAAGGTATCGATCCCAGCAATACTAGTGATCCCAGTAATTTCGGTGGCTCCATTTTTATAACAACATCAAATGGGGTATCAAATATTGTTCTAGCCAGTGTCATCATTAGCGGCAACAGTGCAGCTTGTGGAGCAGGTGCCATATACAACGGGGTAAATGCCAAGATGTCTTTTATGAATAGCAAGATCAATAATAATTCTGCAATAGCTACTGGTAGTGGATACGGGTATATTGGTGCAATTGCCGGTGGGGATAATATATACTATCGAACAGAGATAAAGAATAATAGTGCTTGGTGGGTTGGTGGTGCGATTTCTGGCGGCACCCATAATTTTACAGAATGTTTGATTGAGGGGAACCAACAACAAAGAAATAATGCTGACAGGGCTAGTAATGGTGGAGCTTTCTATGTAGGCATTATCATACTGTCAAATTGCTTGGTCTCAGGGAACTCGGCCAGTTTTGCGTCGATTTCCAATGGTAGTAAGATACAAGCAAGGGATACTAGATTTACAAATAATAAATCAAATGCTCCTGATTCAAAGGATGGGCATTTCTATGGAATTGCGGCTGGTAGTTACTTTGTTGATTGTTTAATTGATAATAATAACGCTTACCCTGTTTTTACTGATGGAGATTTTAGGTTAGTGAACACAACTGTTGCGAAGAATGCAGGTCCGATTGCTTACGCCAATAGCGCTTCTCTGCCAAAAATCGGTGCTTTCAATTCGATTTTTGAGGGGACGTTTAACGGAGGAACAGATTCATTTTTTTCAACGTCATCTTCTGCTAACCATTGCATCTTTACTGATGGTACATTACCGTCCAATATGCTCGTTACCAAAAATGTTGTTGGCTTTGTGACAAACCAATTCACAAATTATACTGCTAATGATTTTTCGATTGTTTCAACAAGCGTGGCTGTTAATGTTGGGAACTTCGCTTGGTGGAATGAGTACACTAATTCGACGAAGGATATCTCAGGGCAACTCCGTTTTGTTGCTATTACAATTGATATCGGAGCTTATGAGTCTCAGGAAGTGCTGGCAACTGCAAATGTACCGCAATCTCTTCCAACTGGCGATATTTCTATTTACTTGACGATCACGTACAAAGATACAGATGCCCCAGCTAGCTATATTCCCGTATTGGCGCAGTTTGCTTCTCTGACCAACAACAATCAATTTAAGTCAGCAGGCTATCTCGCTAATGCCCAAGGGCTGATGATTCTGACTTTGAACTATGTCAATGGTAATGATTATTCGTTACAGCTGATCACGGGGACGTCAAATTATCTGGGTAAGTTTAGTATCTTTGTTATTACCGGTTCACGGACGATTTCTCAATCTTTTAGTTTGGTACCAGCGCCTTTTACGATTAGCGGCAATCTGTCAATTATTGGTGGGACGCCGCTTGTTGGTCGAGAGGTCTTCTCGCTACAGACCAGTCAGTCTGCAACTATCATGAGTTTCTATGACCAACGGTCAGCAACTCGTTCCGATTTGGAAGTGATTGACGCGGCCCAGGTGACGACGAATAGCTCTGGCGATTATTCGTTGCAAGTCAGCACCGGAAACTGGGATGTCCTTTCGTCAATCTATCCTAATAACGGTCCGATGTGGCTTTCTAAGAATGTTACTGTTCCTGTATCAGTCGGTGGTATCAACTATATTAAAGCCAAGTATACAATTTCGGGCCATATCTATGAGAATAGCGGATCTAACGGGATTGCCATACAAGATGCTCTAGTTTCTGTGTTAGATTTCCATAATAGCCCGACGTTTAATGACGAAATAGACCTCCTTACCACGACGAATACCCTCTCCGATCAAAATGGAAATTTTAATCTTCAGTTACCGGATTTGACGACACCGAACGATCTTATGCTTCTGATCCATAAAGGAATTAAAACAAAGGCATATATTGAAGGCCTTAAAGGCGGATACTCAGTTACGATCGACAAAGAGTATATGTATACCGTCATTAAATTTAATCCGGCGCAGGCTACTACGTTTGATATGAAAATTAATAACGGCGTGATGTTAATTCCACAAAATGTGACGATGTCTGGGCTTATTGTTTCGGCAAGTATTCCTTTGACAGGTTCCTATAAGATCATGGCTTCAACAAATACCTTTTATGCAACTGGTAATGGGGTACAGCAAGTTGACTATGTATCGTTTGCTTCTTCAAATGGGTCATTCAGTATTCCATTAAATAGTGGTGTGCCTACTCCAGGAACGGGCATGATGTATAGCTTTAATATTTGGAAGGATTTTTACGCTGGGCTTAACGCCTCACTCAATGCTCTTGCATCTACAAGCTCAATGATGATCAATGGGAGTTCACAAATAACAGTAGATGTTGCACAAAGTATAGTGATAGTTCACAATTACGTAGCGATGAATGATACAACGCAAATATTCTACGATACTATACAATCTGCGCTAAATGCTGCAAATACTGGGAATATAATTTCAATTATTACTGGATCGATTAATGAACATGATGTAATTTGGCCTGATAAAGATGATATTTCCCTAGTGGCTTCGCCTGGGGTAATCGTGACTTGGGTTGTAGGTACTGCAGGGCAGCGCCATTTATTGCAGAATAATGCACGTCGATGGTTATTACAAGGAATACGGTTCACTTATGGGCGGGGAGATTTTGGCGGTGCTATTGCGATTATGACTGCAAACATTGGTCATCAATTGACTATAGATTCTTGTCACTTTTTCTTTCCTTCTGCGAATGTTGGTGGAGCCGTTTACATGCCTGATAATAGCGCAAGTCAGTTGATAGTTTTGAATTCGACATTTAATAATTGTTTAGCTGGTACTCATGGTGGTGTTTTCTTTGGCGGTGTAGTTACTGTTAAAAATTCCTATTTTGATCATGCAGGATATTTTATGGGGGTTCGGCTCAATCCAAGTACGTATTTTGGTTCAATTATGTCAACTGGAAAAATTAGCATTTTTAATTCAACGATTGTTGATTCTGGTGCGAGCGACCAGGGTGGTCTATTTTATCTATCATCGGTAGAGATGTATGACTCAATTGTCACCGGTAGTCGTGCTCAATTTGGTGGCGTTTTTTCTAATTGTACAGTAACTCTTAATCGTTCAAAAATTATTGGAAGTTCAGTTGGACAGTCTGGTGCTGTTTCATGGCGAGGTTCAATGGTTGCAAGGAATTCAATTTTTTCTAACAATGTTGATGGATCTAGCCCCAGTGGTATTTTTGCTAATCAGATGGATACTTTCATCAATTGTATTTTGGATGGTAATTCCTCTGGAGCAGCGATTTGGTTAAATAATGACCATAAACTAATTAACGTTACTATAGTCAATAATGTGGATACTCCGGTTTTTAGCAAGAACGGTTCAGGATCATTTTTAGCTAACAATTCTATAATTGATGGAATTCTTGCTACGTCACCAGCTATGGATGGAAGTACAACCACATTAAATTATTCGGTATGTACGGATCCGACATTAAATATTCGAATTAGCGTTAACAACCCAATTATTGGTTTTTCTTCTGCTCAATTTGTTAATTATACCGGTGGAGATTATCATTTGATATCTGGAAGCGTAGGCATTAATTCGGGTTCGAATATGCTTTGGTACTTAAGTTCACAAAATGTAACTTCTGATATCGAAGGTAATCCTCGAATTTATGCGGGGTCAATCATTGATGTGGGCGCTTACGAAAGCAGTGTTTTGGTTTCCGCAGATCCAGTTCCAGTTTCAGGAAATGTAGTATTAAATTTTACTGTACGAGATATATATAGTATTGGAATCGCAGATGTCTTGATTAACATTTCGGTTACCAGTGTTTCCGATAATAAAAAAATGGATAATAAAAATGAATATAAGTTAACTACTACAGCCAACGGTACAACATCGCTTGTTGTTTCCTCCAACGGTACACTGTGGGTAGAGTTGTTTGCTATCAAAGCAGGGTATATGACTTATGCTGGTGCTATGACTGTAACGTCTTCTCCATTAACTAAAATGATTTCTTTGCCGTTATCGAGTTTAACGATTTCCGGTATCGTATCGCGGAATGCTAAGACCTATGGAGACGTTATGTTGTATTCTATGATTTCTTCTGACGTTCAACAAATTTACAATTCAACTTCGACAAAAAATCTAATCGGTTATGAATTATACGGAGGCGTTTGTACTGCAAGCACTTTGGGGCAATATACTCTTTACGTGAATACAGGTAATTGGTGGGTTGGCGCACAATATGATGAACAGTTTGGGCCTCCTGAGGTCATTAGTTCATCCGTTTCTGTTCCGCCGTCTATAACGAATCTTGATTATGTGCTTGGAACGTATGCTGTCACAGTAGATATTATTGGTACGGTACTGTATCCATCTCTTTCCCCAGCTATAGGTGTGAGTGTGTCCTTTATTTCTCTTGATCCGGTAACTATAAATTCATTAGCCGATATACTTGTTACTTCTGAGCAAATGACGAAGACCGATGTAAATGGGCATTTTATGCTATCACTAAAAACGCTGGCGACATCAGTGTTGCCCTATAAAGTTCAAGTATATGGAAAAGATATTTTGACGTTAGGTATGCTTCTGGGGACTAACACGACGCCATTTGGAGCTGACGCAATTCGAATTACAGCTACGGTTTATCCGCGAATGGTAACCATTAATGGCACGGTAGTGAATGGTTCGTCTGTATTGTCACAGAATGTGACGCTTTTTCTTACTCGCAAATATGTGACTGCTGATGTCGTTGACACTCAATTAGCACTTCGGCAAAATGCGAATCAGCATGATCGTTTTGTAGTATCAGGAAATTTCAGCCGGATGTTCCCAACAGGTGATTATCAACTTGATGTATACAAAGTGTATGTTAATGCAACAAACAATGCAATGAATCGACTTTATAGTAGTAGTGTTAGTATTAATCATAGTCAATCCGTGACTATCAATATTGGGGCGGCTGGGATTCCTCCCGTGGCTATAATTTCCTATAACATAGTCGTAATGCCTGCTTATACTACTGTACTTTTTTCAGGTACCCAGTCCTATGCTTCCCAAGGAAGTATTAGTTCATACGATTGGGCATTTAGTGACGGTGTATTTGTTTCGGGTATAACTACGTCTCATAATTTTGTAACAGGCTCCTATACGGTTACATTATCTGTCGTCGGAACTTATGGTACTGGCGTTGCTGTTGTCACTTTTAATGTTGGACAAAATTCGTCTGTTTCGCATGATGGAATTCTTATTCCACCTGGCGTACCTTATTTCAATCCGACCAGTGGAATTGGTATTCAGGTTGATATCCCAACAGGAGCGCTTACACAGCAAGTTTCGGTTTTTGCTCAGCCATTAGCGAGAGGTGAGATGTTGTATACGAATATGCCTATTGTTGGGATTGGGATATCGTCCAATGCTACGTTTAATTTCTTGGCTGGACTCAATATTAGTCTGGTTCCAACGGGTAGTGATGCTGGTCAAAGCCTTGCTTCTTTTAATGGGATGGTAGTTCTGACGATATTCGTAACACCACAATTGACAATGACAAACAATATTCAGCCGATGTTCTATAACGTCAGTAGTAATACATGGTCTACTGCCGGTATAACCTTGCTAGAAGTATCGTCTAATTACATAAAATTTGGAGTTACTCACATGACATACTTTGCTGTTGGGCAAGTGATTTATTCAACGCCTTCAATACCGACAACGTCAAACTTATTGTCATGGTTGGTAATCGATAGTTTGACCTTGCTCCCTGTTTCTGGTGTGACCGTTAATATCAGTGTGTATAACGGTGTATCTAGGAATAACTCGCTGGTCTCAACGCAATCAGTTTCAGATGTATTGGGAAAAATAACACTAAATATATCAGTAACTCAGTCTTACGCAGTCGTTATAAATATAATGGGTACTTCCAGTTATTTATCCCGTTATCAGCATATGCTAGTAACTTCAAATTTTGTTAATTTGAAGATCCCAATTACACGTGCCGTTTATACTATTCAAGGAATAATCTTTGATAGTCAGGGGTATCCATCACCGAATATTCCCATTGCTTCAGCGTTATGGAGTGAAATGCCGAACATTGTTTCAATGCATACCAGTGACAATTTTATTGTCTATGCCTACGATTATGCGAAAACAACGACTAGCGTAGATGGGACATATTCTTTAATTGTAACGACAGGTAACTGGACTGTTGTATTCGATACCCAAAATGTTGCTCAATTAATCATTATTTCTTCGTCCGTCACGGTTCCACCATCTGCAACTGGTGTCAATTATCCCTTAACATTCAATACTGGGGTGATCGTGAGTGGGCAGTATACGTTTTTGGCCCCCGTAACTCAAGTTCGTATGATTGGCTTACCCATTGGAACATTACCTTCGAGTTTAAATGTTTATATGTGGGATAGTGATTATTATGGGAGTATCGGTGAGTATATTGTATTATCTGGAAATTTATTACAGCCGGGACAAGCCGGATGGGTTCGGTTGACTCAGGACTTGACGATTACTATCCCATCTGGAAGTATTTTAGGTGACCGGTCTGTTTCGCTAACTCGAGGATGGCAACAAATTAGTAATCCTGAATTCGTTGATTTAGATTGGAATAATGTTGGGGTTATAGTTAATGGCGTTAGCGTATCTATGACTACTGCGATTGCCAATCATAACCTTCGATCTGGTGTTTATGCATATAATGGAAGCTATTCTCTTGTGTCTCAAATAAAGCCATGGAATGGATATTGGATTAAAGTTGAAACACCGTTAATGCTTAGGTTCCCATCACAAAATGTTTTAGCACCGTTATCGGTTCAGGCTAATTTAGCTTCTTCATTTGAGGGTGAATTGACTGCGAAAATTGGAAATATTGAAACTAATTGGTTATCAGTGAAAGCTGGGAATGGTGATTCATGGATAAATGATGTTCTAGCGCCTCCACCTGCACCTGACCAAATAGTGCAAATGTTTGCGCAAAAATTTAATGAAAATTTTATGGTATGTCAGGTTCCGATAAATGAGGGAAGAATGATGTGGAATATTATTTTTCAATCATCTACTGCTTCCATCGTTTCATTGGTTTTTAATGAAAAACGAAATAATACAGGCATTCACTATGTGTATCGATTGTCCAATAAAATTAGTGGGCAGAAGTATTCTTTGGGTGCAGTTCCTTTGTTGATTAATCTTGATGAAGGTGCTTCATCGTTTTTGCTAGAGGCATATAATCCGAATTCCGTTGGGTTTATAATGAGCGGTTTAGTTAATTACCCAAATCCGTTTGATCCGAATGTTGGTGAGGTTGCAAAAATTCAATATAATTTATCTGCTGATGCTAGTGGAAGTTTGAAAATTTATACTATTACTGGACGTTTGTTAAAATCATTCGATATTTCGGCAGGAAGTAATGGAGGCCGAAGTAATGCTGCCAACATAATTACTTGGGATGGGCGAGATGATCTAGGTCAGTTGCTGCCAAATGAACTCTATTATTTTCTTGTTAAGATAACAGATGCCGGCGGCAACAATATAAAACAAATAGGGAAAATTGTATTATGGAAAAAATAATCAAGTTTTTAATTTTAAATATGACGGGAGCTTTTGTTATCTTATTGCTGTGTGGCTGTGTTACCGGTGGAACCGGAGGTTCCGTAGGTAATACGGCGATTATTCTTGGTACATGTGTTTTAGAAAATGCTGCTACTAGTAACTTGTCAGGCATTAGTGTGATTATTCCTAAAAGTGATGGTAGTACGCTTATTGTACTAACTAATACATCTGGTAATTTTAGCGTTGTAGTTGATGTTGGTTCTTATCAGTTAACCGCCGCTAGTTCAAATTATGAATCTGTAACGATTACGGTTAATGCGTTATCAGGGGGTGCCAGTTATATTATTTCGCCGAATATTGCCTTGTTTAAGTCAACCCCTCCTGGGTTGCCACCAGGGATATAGCCATGAATATTAGCCGTATTTTCTTTTTTACTTATATTTCATTAACATTTGTGATTGGTCAATTTTGTTGGTCTTCTTTTTTCTTGGATCAAGGGATTGGCATTCGAGGCATGCAGATGGGCGGTGCATACACTGCGAATCCGAAAGGAAACGAATCGGTTTACTGGAATCCAGCGAATCTTGCTTTTATGAATAAAATTGAATTTTCAACAGGCTATTGTGGTTCGTTTATTGATGGTTTACAGTATTCTGGACTTGTTAATTTTGTTTTGTCTGATCACGATGGATTTGGGGTTGGTTATCTTCGATCTGGGGTAACGGATGTTCCCTATACGAACTCTAATGGAACGACTGCTGGAGCAAATTTCCAATTTGTTGATGAAGCAATTCTTCTCAGCTACGGCCATCGTTTTGCGCGTAATCAATCTTTTGGAATTACTGCGAAACAGATTAATCAAAAAGCAATAGATTCGCAAACATATTTTTCCTTTGATCTTGGATATAAGTTGCGAATAGGCGAAAATTTTCATGTTGGTTTAGTTGGACAAAATATCTATCAAACGTCAAAATTTATTAGTGAGGTTATGCCTGTCTATAAATTGGGACTTGCTTGGGAAGTTAGAAGTTTTTCGTTAAATTATGATTGTGGGTACTCCAAGCGTTTTGACACGACATTTTCGTCCGTAGGTGCAAGTTATACTTTGTTTAATATACTAGTATTAAAAGCGGGATATTA
The DNA here is from genome assembly GCA_964443005.1 of uncultured Candidatus Marinamargulisbacteria bacterium. Taxonomy (GTDB): domain Bacteria; phylum Margulisbacteria; class Riflemargulisbacteria; order GWF2-35-9; family CAYUBI01; genus CAYUBI01. Next base: position 11,111 of record CAYUBI010000036.1, on the reverse strand, counting down.
TGGTTTTGATAGTCAGCTTTATTTGGGTACGTCTTTAAAAATGGGTAATTTTGTATTAGATTATCTTTTTTCGAATTCTAATCAAGATTTAGCCGTTATTCATAAAATTGGTTTTGGTATTTTTCTTTAGTAATTAAAATATTTTCTAATTGTCTCTTTATAAACATCAGCAAATATGCGAAAATCTTTTTTGGAGGATTGGCTGAGTGGTTTAAAGCGGCAGTCTTGAAAACTGTTGTAGGTTTACCTACCGGGGGTTCGAATCCCTCATCCTCCGCCAGAACGCACTATTCGCGTAAGGATGTTGTATGGTAAATGAAAATACTGTGTTGTATGATGGGAAAAAAATAGCTTTTAATCAAGGCACACTTGTTGTTCCGGATTATGTTACTATTCCATATATCGAGGGTGATGGGATTGGGCCTGATATTTGGCGCGCTTCACAACAGGTATTTGATGCAGCTTTAAAAAAAGCTTATATTGGCAATCGTGTGATTCAATGGCTTGAGGTTTTTGCAGGTGAAAAAGCATTTTCTCGGACAGGTCAATGGCTTCCTCCAGAAACGCTTAATGTATTAAAAGAGTATGTTGTTTCAATTAAAGGCCCATTGACTACACCTGTTGGTGGTGGAATTCGTTCAATTAATGTTACTATTCGGCAGGTTTTAGATTTGTATGCATGTATACGTCCAGTTAAATATTTTCAAGGGGTTCCCAGTCCTGTTAAACAGCCAGAATTAATGGATATAGTTATATTTCGTGAAAATACGGAGGATGTCTATGCGGGTATTGAGTATAAGGCTCATTCACCTCAAGCAAAAATAATTCGAAATGTATTTAAACAGGATTTGGGTGTTGAATTGAGAGCTGATGCCGGAATTGGCATTAAGCCGATTAGTGAGATGGCCTCAAAACGATTGGTGCGTCAAGCTATCCTGTATGCTATAGAACATCATAAAAGCGTAGTTACCTTGGTTCATAAAGGTAATATTATGAAATTTACAGAGGGCGCTTTTAAAGATTGGGGCTATGAGGTGGCTAATAGTGAATTTGGTTCTTATGTCATTTCAGAAAAAGATGTTCAAGAAAAATATGCAGGTCGCGTTCCAGATGGTAAGTTTATGATTAATGATCGAATAGCTGATAATATGTTTCAGCAAATTTTGACTCGAACTCAGGATTTTCAGGTGATTGCTACAACGAATTTGAATGGTGATTATTTGTCCGATGCTTGTGCTGCTCAGGTTGGTGGACTTGGCATTGCACCTGGAGCAAATATTGGCGATTATGCTGCTGTATTTGAAGCAACTCATGGAACAGCGCCTAAGTACGCAGGGAAAGATATGGCTAATCCGGGGTCGCTTATTTTGTCTGGTGTAATGATGCTGGATTACATCGGCTGGTTCGAAGCTGCTCGAATAATTGAAGTGGCTTTTGCAAAGACAATTCAACAAAAATTAGTTACGTATGATTTAGAACGCGGAATGATTGGTGCATCGTTGTTATCATCATCCGGGTTTTCATCAGCGATCATAAATAATTTATAGTTATTTTTTGGGAGAAAATAGATGAGAAAAAAAGTAGCAGTTTTTGGTGCTGGTTTTGTTGGATCAACAACAGCTCAACGGATTGTCGAAAAAGGCATAGCAGATGTTGTGTTGATTGATGTGCTAGATGGCCCCCCTCAAGGGAAAGCGCTTGATATTTTGGAGTCAGGGCCTGTTGAAGGGTTTTGCAGTAAAATTATTGGCTCGACTGATGAGTCAGAAATATTTGGGTCTGATGTTGTTGTCGTTACTGCCGGACTTGCTAGAAAACCCGGAATGAGTCGGGAAGACTTAGTTCAAATTAATTCAAAAATTATATCTCAGATTGGCAAAGCAATAAAAAAATATGCGCCTGAATCAATTGTTATTGTTGTTACTAATCCATTGGATATTATGACATATGTGATGTTTTCTGTAACAGGCTTTAAGCCTGAACGAGTAATGGGGATGGCTGGAGTTTTGGATAGTGCTCGATATCGGACATTCTTATCTGAAGTTTTAGGGGTAAATGTAAATGATATTCAGGCAATGGTATTAGGTGGACATGGGGATGACATGGTTCCTCTGATGGATTGTACAACTGTTGCGGGTATTCCTATTCGTGAGTTGCTTCCGGCGAATACTATTGCTGAAATTATTCAGCGTACGCGGCAGGGTGGGGGAGAAATAGTTTCTTTGTTAAAAACAGGATCAGCTTATTATGCTCCGTCAGCGTCTGTAGTTCAAATGGTTGATGCTATTTTATTAGATCAGAAACGATTGTTGCCTGTGTCCGCATTGTTAACTGGACAGTATGATATTCATAATGTTTATGTTGGAGTTCCTGTAGTGTTGGGTTGCAATGGAATTGAACGGATAATTGAAATTAAATTAAATTCAGAAGACCGTCTTCAATTACAGAAATCAGCAAAGGTAATTAAGGATAATCTCATATTATTAGGATTATGAGAACCATATCTCGGGATATTGTTGTTGAAAAGGTTAGAGATTTATGTATAGATTCTAATTTTTCATTACCGATAGATGTGGTTGATGCTTTACAACTTGCACTTGTTTCTGAAAAGAGTGAGTTAGGCCGAGAAATTTTATCTCAAATTTTAGATAATTCCGTTTTTGCAAAAATGAATAAATGTCCTTTGTGTCAGGATACAGGAGTAGCTGTTTTTTTTGTCGAACTCGGACGAGAACTTTGTTTACCCTTTGATTTATATGAGGTAATTAATGAAGGCGTTCGGTTGGGATACAGAGATGGATATTTGCGAAAGTCAATTGTGAGTGATCCGTTGAAACGTATTAATACGTGTGATAATACTCCTGCGATTGTATATCTGAAAATAGTTGACGGCAGTAATTTGACTGTTTCATTTTTGGCAAAAGGCGGAGGCGCTGAAAATACGTCTGTAGTCAAAATGTTAACGCCTGCTCATGGAATTAAGGGTATCGAAGAATTTGTTATGGAAACAGTCAAAAACGCTGGTGCGAATGCGTGTCCTCCTATTATTGTAGGCATTGGCATTGGTGGAACAATGGAAAAATCAGCTTTAATGGCCAAAGAAGTCCTATTGCGTCAATTAAATTCGAAACATTCGGATCCAATTTATTCTCAATTAGAATTTGAGTGGTTATCTAAAATTAATAAATTGGGTATAGGCCCTATGGGGCTTGGTGGAGACACTACTGCATTAGCAGTTATGATTCAAGTTCATGCTACGCATATTGCCTCATTGCCTGTTGCAATCAATATTCAGTGCCATAGTTCTCGCCATGGACGCGTTATTTTATGAGTTTTTGGAAATTTATATGAAGCTTAAAGAAAAACATGTAATGTGTCCATTGGATTCAAATGTGATCAGAACTTTATGTGTTGGGGATAAAGTGTTCCTGTCGGGAATTGTTTACACTGCTAGAGATGCCGCACATCAGCGAATGCAAGAGGACATAAAAAAACTGCATAAGATGCCGTTTGATTTATTGGATCAGGTTATTTATTATGTAGGTCCAACACCAACCCGTCCAGGTCAAATTTGTGGGTCTGCTGGGCCTACAACGAGTAGCAGAATGGACGTTTACACCCCTGAATTGTTGGGTTTAGGTGTTAAGGGGATGATCGGGAAAGGTCGGCGGTCATCAAGCGTAATTGAAGCGATTATTAAGAATGAATCCGTTTACTTCGCTGCAATTGGTGGAATAGGTGCTTTGCTTTCTGCGAAAATCGTGGCTTGTGACGTTATTGCTTATCAGGATTTAGGCCCAGAGGCGATTCATCGGTGCGAGATACGTGATTTTCCCGTTATTGTGGCAATTGATTCTAACGGACGCTGCATTTATCCCGAATAGTTTCAATTATTGCTCTAGTTGCCTTTTCACCCATTTGAATAAGGTCATTTTTTCGATGCAAATCAAATGACATAATATTGTCTGAAATCGGTTCTATATAGATATCTATTTTGTTTTTTATAGAATTAATTTGTTGTTTTAAAAGTAAATCAATACAGCGGTCGGCTATGCCAACAATCATGTGAGGTGTGTTTGCTAATATAGTATTCGGAATAACGTCTACTGCAATTATGATTTCTGCACCCATATCGATTAGTGGCTGAATCGGAAGTACATTCATTATCCCTCCGTCAACAAAACAAAATGGTGGAATATCTACAGGTATGTAGATGCCTGGAAATGAACAACTGCAGCGAACAGCTTTTGCTACAGATCCTTTGTTAAATATATACGATTTTCCTGATAAGAGATCTGTTGCAGGAATGGCTATAGGAATTTTCATTTTTTTGAAATCATCTTCTTGAATGTTTTTTCGAATATAGTTTTCAATTGATTTGCTGCTTGTAAGCCCTTTTGACGAGAGTTGAAGCGCGGTAAACGTATATAAGTTGATTCGAAAGCTTAGTGCTTGAATGTTTTTCGTTGACCCAGTGGCTGCGTATAAGGCTGCGATTATACTGCCACTACTTGTTCCTGAAATATAATCAATGGGAATCCCATATTCTTCAAGGACTCTTAATACTCCGATATGTGCAAAGCCTCGGGCAAATCCACCACCTAGTGCGATACCGATTCTTTTTCGTCGATTGAGTGGTGCCATTATCCTTTTATTTTTGTTGTATCGCTTGCTTAAATGAAATTCGTAAGGGACATCCGGAAAAGTCAAATTGACTTCTAATTTGATTTTTTACGAAACGTCGATGAGATTCTTTAATCAGTTTTGCTTGGTTAACTGAACACATAAATACTGGAGGTTTAATTGCAACTTGCGTAATATAATACAATTTTAAGGGTTTTCCTTTAGTCGTCATTCGCTGGTTTTGTCGAAGGTCTTGAAGGAAATTATTCAAATGAGACGTTGAAATTCGTTTTGAGTATTCTGTGTATACTTTTAAAATGGTTTCGTAAATGTCAAAGGTCCGTATTTTTTCTGTTGCAGAAATGTATAATCGAGGTGCATAATCAATAAATCGATATTCTTTTTTTAATGATTCTTCATAATCAAGAATTGATGTCGATGTTTTAGGAATAATGTCCCATTTATTAATGAGTAAAATTAGACCTTTTCCAGCTTTTTCAACTAATTGAGCAATATGTTTATCTTGGTCAGTAACTGGTTGTTGCGCATCTACCATCATGAGCACAATGTCTGCACTTTCAACTGCTTTGATAGTTCGTACTACACTATAAAAATCAACATCGGTTTCAATTTTTCTTTTTTTTCGAAGCCCTGCAGTATCAATGAATGTATAGCCTTGTCCATGTACTTTTACATAAATATCCAATGCATCACGGGTTGTTCCAGCAATATCACTGACAATAGCACGTTCTTTACCAATCAATGTGTTTGTAAGTGATGACTTGCCAACATTTGGTTTTCCGATAACAGCTACCTTAATGCCTGCGTCATGGTCAACTGGTCCTGAATATGCTACTGTTTTCTTTAATTGATTAAAGGCTGCTTCCAATAAGCTGTCAATTTGATGCGCATGAAGTACGCTGATCATCAGCGGTTCACCTAGGCCTAAACGGTAAAAATCGGAACTGTTAAGTGATCGTTCATCATTATCGACTTTATTGATGACTAACATCGTTGGTTTATTGATGCGTTGTAGTTTTCTGGCGATTAGTTCGTCAATTGGGGTAACTCCATCAATAGCATCAGCCAAAAAAATGATCAAATCAGATTCTTCAATTGCAATATTTACTTGTCGTTCGATTTGTTCTTGAAAAAATGCATTTTGATATGAAGGTTTTCCAATAATTGGATCTGGTTGTAAAAATATACCTCCAGTATCAACGAGAATAAACGGCTTTTCTTCCCATTGACAGCGGGCATATAGCCGATCACGAGTGACTCCGGGTTCATCATTTACAATTGCATATCGACTACCAAAAACTCGATTTAGAAGTGATGATTTTCCTACATTAGGACGCCCAACAATAGTGATAACTGGTAATGACATAATCGTTAGTTTTTTCTAAAGAAGTGGCATTTCATGCTATCACTATCGTTGATATAGTTATGATGCGTCAGACAGTTTGTCAAAAGCATCAGCCATCGATGTTTTATTTCGAGGGGAGTTTGGTGAAGTATATGCGGATGATGATTCATTACTTTCTTTTTCAATTGCTGGTAATTTATGTTTTTCTTCATTACTTACAGGAGCTATTATTTCTTCATTAACACGTTTGATGCTTAATCCAATTTTTTGTTCATCCGGAATTATGCGTAGAATTTTTATTTTTACGGGATCACCAATGGCAAGTTCGTCTTCCACTTTTTCGATTCGTTTAGGTGATATTTCCGAAATATGAACTAATCCTTCGAGCCCTTTTTCTAACTTTACAAACGCTCCAAAAGAAGCAATACGACTAATTTTTCCATGAATAATATCACCGATTTGATATAATTGATCTACATTTTTCTATGGATCTTGTTGCAGTTGTTTTAGGCCAAGAGAGACTTTTTTGCTTTCTTTATCTACGCCAAGAATAAAAACATCAATGATATCACCTATTTTGAGAATATCTTCAGGCGATTCAATGCGATCCCATGAAAGCTCGGAAATATGGATGAGGCCTTCTACACCGCCGAGGTTTACAAATGCACCAAAACTTTTCAAGCTAGTCACTTTGCCTTTACGCACTTGGCCTGCTTCTATTTCATTGAATAAATCATCGCGTTTAACATTGTCAGCTTTGTTTGCTAATTTATTTGATAAAATAATTTTCTTACGTTTACGATCAACATCAATAAACCGTGCTTCCATTTTTGTTCCAACAAGATCTTTCAGCGCTTGTGTTTTATCTTTGATGATATGCGAGCCTGGAATAAATCCTTTTAATTGGTTAAATGCAACAACTAATCCACCGGTTACTGCATTAATAACGTCAATTGTAACAATTTCTTTTGTTTTTAATGCATTTTGTGCATCAAGCCAGTTTTGTTCATAATCAGCTTTCTTTTTTGATAGAAGAGTATAACCTTCTTTGGTTTCAATTTTGATAATACATGCTGATACAGGGTCCCCAATTTTGTATTCTGATTTTATTTTGTTAACATCCATTCCGAGTTCTTCATTAGAAATAAAACCTTCACACTTAAAATTGATATCCATATAGATGCCTGACTTATCAATATCAATAATGTTGCCTCTGATGAGTTGCCCTTCTTCAAAATTTTTGAGTGCTGCATCGTAAATTTCAGCATCTGTTTCCGTTTGACTATCGAATGCTTTTGTTGGTGATCCTGTGCTGTGAGTATTTTTTACTGGAAAAATTGTTTCCATAGAGGTTATGATTGTACTTGAATTTTGATTTAATGACGATGATGGAACAGAAATGTTAGCTTGTTTTGTTATTGGTTCCGCGATAATTTCTGGTTCCGAATTCAATTCAAGATCAAGGCTTTTTTCGAAATCTGATTTTTCTCCAATTTTTGAAGCTTTAAATCCTCCAGAACGAATTGTCCCTTCCTCAGTAGGGATAACATTTTCATCAGTATAAATAAAATTTGATTCTGTGCTAGCTTCGTTAAATATTGCCGCTTTTTCCATGATATTTCTCCTCAAGACATTTCAAGACGCCATTAAAACATACCGTCATATATATTTTATATTCTACTACAAGAACAGAAATTGCAGAAGCGAAAGTTTAGGGCTCTTGTTTTCTGATAAAATCAGTTATAATTAATTTTTATTATTTTGAAACGATAGCTCGTGTGATTGAATCAAAAATATCGAAATGAAAGGGCCGAATAATGTTGTTGCAATCGCTTGTTGAAAAACAATTTTTTACATTTGGATATCCCCCAGAAGAGTTTTTGCTTGAAAGTGGAAGGATGATTGGTCCGGTTACATTAGCTTATGAAATCTATGGGCAATTGAATAATAATAAAGATAATGTAATTTTGATTGCTCATGGTTTGTCTGCGGATTCTCATGCAGCTGGGCGGTATCTTGCGGATGACAAATATCCTGGTTGGTGGGAAGGATTGATTGGGGCAGAAAAAGCTTTTGATACAAACCGTTACTGCGTTATTTGTAGTAATGTATTAGGGAGCTGCAAAGGTAGTTCGGGTCCGAGTACAATTTACCCGATTACTGGAAAACCTTATGGAATGTTGTTTCCTATAGTGACAATTAAAGATATGATTCATGCACAAAAGAAATTGATGGAATATTTGGGTATTCAATCGTTGGTGGCTGTAGCTGGAGGTTCCATGGGAGGGCAGCAGGCTTTACAGTGGGGGTTGACTTATCCGGATTTTATTCAATCAATCATCCCTGTGGCAGTTTCAGGGCGTTTGTCACCGCAGGGTATTGCTTTTAATGAAATTGGGCGTCAATGTATTATGGCAGATCCGGATTGGAATCATGGAGATTATTATCATCAGCAAACGCCTCGCAGAGGATTAGCTTTAGCACGAATGGTTGGGCATATCACGTTTTTAAGTGATGAAAAATTAAATCAACGATTTGGTAGAAAAAAACAAAAACCCCATGTAGATCCCTTTGATTTTGAAAGTCAATTTGAAATTGAATCATATTTGCATTATAAAGGGGATAGCTTTGTTGATAAATTTGATGCTAATTCCTATATGTACATGATGAAAGCAATTGATCTTTTTGATATTTCGGCAAATTTTGAATCGTTTGAAGAGGCGATTCAGCATCTTGCTGTTCCCGGCTGTTATATTTCGTTTTCGTCAGACTGGTTATTCCCTCCAAGAGAAATTGAAGATTTGGTGGAGGTTTTGATTAAATTTAAAAAGCCTCATGAATATCATAAAGTAATTTCTCATCATGGACATGATAGTTTTTTAATTGATTTTGAACCCATGAATCGACTGATTGTCAATTTTTTAAAAAAGATAGAAAATAAAGATTATGAATCGTAAATTTGCTATTTCATATCCTATTCGAAGCAGCAGCAAGCCAATTGCCTACCATTTGGTAAAAGATTTTAATTTAGTTGTTAATATTATTCAGGCTAATATTGACCAAGAGCGTGCAACAGGGGCTATGGTGCTCGAGGTGTCTGGCAAAGAAGGTGATATTCATTCAGCTATTGATTTTCTAAAAATTCAGCAGATTTCGGTTCATGAATTTGAAAAAAAAGTAACATTTAGTCAAGATCGTTGCATGAATTGTGCTCTGTGTGTGGGAGGGTGTCCGTCAGGTGCTTTGTCTGTTGAACGAGGTAGCTCTTGGCAGGTTAGCTATCAAATTGATCAATGTATTGCGTGTGGCTTTTGTGTTGGGTTATGTCCAGTTAATGCATTGATAATGAAAATGGAGTCAACATGAAACGAATAATTTCATATGATGAATTGATTTGCCTTGTGAATGAAAAAGGAATTAAAAGTGCAGCAGCAGAAACTAAGGCAGTTTTGCTTGCAACATATCAGTCTGTACTAAATTGCTCTTTAAATTTTTCTATTCATCGTCATTTTGATGGTATTATGCCAAATCGTTTTTATCTTAATAAAATTCCTATTTATTTAGGATTAGGTCCAGATAATTATTTGGTAGGCTCTAATTTGCCACAGTATGATGATCCATTAAATTCGCATTATCCTGGTGAGTTTCGTTATGGAAGTGGACATTTGATGGAAGCATTGCTTCAGCGTGAATCGATTGAATTGGTAGCGTCTGGATATATTACTGATGTTCACCCTAAGCAAATGATTCAGTCTCACGTCAAATTGTCTGATTTTCATGATGCGTTTTTTAAGATATTAATTCCTACTACTAAAAAGGCCTATTCTTATGTGAATACATCTGGTCGTCATTTGTATTCAGAGTTTGGGCCTGTGAAGCAGAATAGTTTAACAATTAATTATGGAACCAATGGTTTTTTTGAGCTGATGAGTATGTTGCCAAATTTGGAAAAAGTGATGGATGTTTTTGTTTCAGGTGCCAAAGGTATTTTATATAAAAATCAGGATTATATTTTTTTAACAGCTGATTTTAAAGCGCTAAATCCTCATTATTTTCAAGGAATAAGTCTTCAGGGATATGGTGTCGGAGCGTTTCTTGGCTTAGGGATTATTTATCCGATTAGTCATATTTCGGAGTTGGAGATGATCTATGAAAATGAACGACGTCCTTTTGATGTGTATGATATTTCTCGAGATCGGGAATGGATTGGTGCAACTACTTACCATGATTTAAAACAAGATTCATTGATTTTGAATGATCATATTATTCGTACGTCGTCATTGATTAGTCATCAACGTATTCAAGAAATATATCAACATCTTTTTCGCGATGCAGTATAGTTTTGAATTGAAACGCGAAAGTCTATTTTCTTGTAGTAGCTAACCTTAGTTTTTTAATTTTTCTAGACGTTTTCGATAATTTTTCCATGTAACCCAGTAGCGAGGTACTAGTTTTTGGTAGTGGCGGTAATCATCACCATAAAGGGTGATGAGTCTCGTTTCTTCTAAATACGAAGAAATAATAAAATAAATGCTAAATGTGATTAAGAACATGAGATTTCGTAAGTTCATGACTGGATTACATATAAAAAAGAGAATAACTGACATATAAATCGGGTGTCGAGTGTAATTGTAAAGACCTGTTGGCGCAAAAGTTCCCTTTATTCCTTGAAGAGTTAAACCCTTGACATTTTTTTCTTTGAAATAGATCCAAATTTGTTTTAGTCCCCAAAATTCCCAAGCATAATCATACAAAAATAACGCATCGAGAATTAAAAATGCAGCAAAAAAACGAACTGTATCAAGAATTAAATAAGTCATTGTTCCTGAGAAGTCATAAAAAATAACATCTTCTGGTATGAGGTTAAAGCTTAAAATAATTGGATAAAATGCAATTATACTTAGCATAATATAAACAATTCGATAAAATGCTTTTGCAAAAATATCTCCAAATTTTGATGCAAGATACCGTTTAAATTGCAGTGAACCTAAAAAAGCATGGATCGTTGCATAAACTGAAAAGAAAAATAAATTTAATATAATAAATTCAGACATACTTAAGGCTCCTCAAAAAGAAGTATACCGTTTTTTTACATATTCTAATAGGCTATTTTTTGTATTCT
>CAYUBI010000035.1:0-20562 GCA_964443005.1 uncultured Candidatus Marinamargulisbacteria bacterium | reverse complement strand
ATTACTCATTATAAGCTCATGAAATATTCTTCACGCGTATCAGAAATCCTAATAAAGTTTATAAATAACCACAATTAAATAAATTAAATTAGCTGTAACTCTTTTAATAAATTTTTCGCAGCTTCTTGCTCTGCACCTTTTTTAGACGTTGCTTGGCCAACTGCTCGATGAACCGTATTGTCTACAGCCAATCTCGCCTCATATTTAAATAATTTACTGTGATCTGGCCCAAGCTCTTGAACTACCGTATATTTAGGAAGTTCTAACCCTTCTTTTTGTGAAAACTCCTGAAGATGCGACTTGAAATCTGTAATGCGTTTATGATGGGCAATTTCATGAAGAATAGGTTTAAGAATAGACAAAATAAAAACTTTAGCTTGCTCCAAGCCTCTGTCACAATAATAAGCGCCAAAAATAGCTTCCATAGCATTTCCCAGGGTTCGTTCTTTGAGTTGTCCTGAGTTCTTGCGTTCATTATCTCCCAACAAAACAAACGTTCCGATATCCAGACGTTTGGCTTCTTGTGCCAAAATATAATCACTAATAACAACTGAGCGAATCTTGGTTAATTCGCCTTCGTGATGACCCGGGAAATTAAAATATAAAAATTCGCTGATCACTAATTTAAGCACTGCATCCCCTAAAAACTCTAATCGCTCATTGTCACTCAGATGTTTTAAACGATTTTCATTAATATATGAACTATGTGTTAATGCTCGATCTAGTAAAGCAATATTTTCAAAATCACAGGCTAAAATACGTTGACAATTTTGAAGCAAGCTTAACCGTTCAGGACTGATATCGCGTAACATAGGTTACCACCTCCTCAATAATAAAATCAGGGGTTGATGCCCCTGCTGTAATGCCAATTCGTTTTTTATGATTCAACCACGAACTCTGCAATTCGTGTACATCCTGAATTTGATATGTATCTGCCAAAAACTGTCGACTTAGTTCAGTTAAACGTCGCGTATTCGCACTTTTCGTATCTCCAATCACAAGCATCACGTCAACATCCCGCGCAAGCTCCATCACTGCATTTTGCCGAGACGTTGTTGCGCCACATATTGTATCATACACTTGTAACTCGATAATGCTTTTTTGACTACGCAAATAATCAATCACTGCAGTCACATTAGCACGTGATTGCGTAGTTTGAGCAACAATACCAACTTTAGGCGGCAGTATTGCATTTTCAAGCTCAAGCACATCCGAAACAACAAAACTTGCATTACCTGCGCGTTCTTTTAAGCCTTTAACTTCCGGATGCTCTTTGTCTCCAATAATGATAATGGTGTAATGCTGCTCTTTAAGTTTCCCAACAATTTCCTGAACGCGCTTTACTTGACCACACGTTGTATCAACAACCATCAAACCTTTTTCACAAGCTCGATCAATAATTGCCTGAGCAACTCCATGTGCAGAAATAATCAAATAACCAGGGGTTAAAATAGACTCTACGTCTCCAACAATATGAACACCCGCATCTTTAAATTGATTAACAACATAACTATTATGAACCAAATGCCCCAAACTATAAACAGGCAATTGACCTTTGTTAGTATGAACAATACCAAAAGCTGTATCAATTGCACGCTTTACTCCTGAACAATATCCAGCGTGTCTAGCAACAATAACGCGAATAACAGCCTCCTTAAACGAAGGGAAATGAAGCTGCGATGCTATCCATAGCGTTCTTCACCTGATCATGAAAACCAAATGCACTTAAACGAAAATACTCTTTTCCACACATACCAAAACCTTCACCCGGCGTTCCAATAACATGGCTTTGACTTAGCAACTGATCAAAAAAATCCCAGCTACTGGTTCCTTCAGGTGTTTTTAGCCAAATATATGGAGCATTAATGCCTCCATAAACCGTAAAACCCAATTGAGTTAACCGTTCCCGAATAACTCTAGCATTTTCCATATAATAGCTAACCAATTCACGGATTTCTTGTTGTCCAGATTCAGTATACAAGGCTTCGCCTGCTTTTTGAATAATATACGGTACACCATTAAATTTAGTTGACTGTCGCCGATTCCACAATTCATTCAAACTTACATTTTTACTATACCCATCCCAACATTTAATTGCCTTAGGAACTACCGTATACCCCAATCGTGTACCTGTAAATCCAGCATTTTTCGAAAAGCTACGAAATTCAACAGCACATTGCTGCGCACCTTCAATTTCAAAAATACTATGAGGAATCGTCACATCAGAAATATAAGCTTCATAAGCAGCATCATATAAAATTAATACTTGTTTCTCAATCGCAAAATCTACCCAACGCTGTAATTGAGTTGCTGAAATTGTGGCACCCGTAGGATTATTTGGATAACACAAATAAATAATATCTATTGGCTCTTTAGGAAAATCTGGAACAAAATCATTTTCAACATTACACGGCAAATATAGAATCTTTCGTCCTGCCATAAGATTCGTATCAACATAAACCGGATATACTGGATCTGTAACTGCGATTACAGCCTGACTATCCAAAATATCCTGAAAATTTCCAATATCACTTTTAGCCCCATCACTCATAAAAATTTCAGAAGGATCAATCGTCATACCTCGCTGCTTAAAATCAACAGCTGCAATACGTTCCGTTAAAAATCGATAACCCTGTTCTGGACCATATCCCTTAAATGTAGAACAATCAGCCATTTCATCAACACTATAATGCAATGCCGAAATGACAGACTTAGATAAAGGCAAAACAACATCACCAATACCCAAACGATACAACTGCGTATTCGGATTTAAATTCTGATAAGCAGCAATCCGACGCCCAATTTCAACAAAAAGATAATTTTTTTTTAACTGCAGGAAATGCTCATTAATTTTCATTAGTTATGACTGTTATGGCATTTTTCCTGTAGTAATAATAACTTCTTCTAACACAATGGGTTCAATTGGACGATCATGCCCATCACGCTTCACACTAACAATTTTGGCAACAATATCTTGTCCCTTCATAACCTGCCCAAAAACAGTGTGATGATTGTTCAACCATGGTGTTGCGCCTAATGTAATAAAGAACTGGCTTCCATTTGTACCTGGGCCTCGATTAGCCATAGACAAACGCCCAGCTCGATCATGAGAAAGCTCTGAAGAAAATTCATCCTTAAACAAATATCCAGGACCACCCGTTCCATTACCCAATGGATCTCCGCCTTGAATCATGAAATCCGGAATAATGCGATGAAAAACCGTTTTCGTATACAAGGGTCGCATTGTTTTTTCGCCAGTTGTTGAATCAACCCATTCTTTTTTTCCTGTAGCAAGTCCAACAAAATTAGCAACTGTTTCAGGTGCTTTGTCTGGGAACAGCTGACAAACAATATCGCCTAAGGATGTTTTAAACGTAGCATAAGTATCTGGTATTGTCGATTTTGCTGTAATAGTCATAGTCATTAGTCCTAGTATTAAAATTAGTAAGTATCGAATCATCGATTTGCTCCTATATAGTATTTAATCAGATTCAATCAATTTCGTGAAGACCTTATTTGGGAAATGATTGTTGCATAAAAGCATTTAACAATTGCTCAGTAGAAGCATTATATCCTGTAGCCACCTCTAGTGAATCGCCATTATGTTTAACCATACTTTCCCGTGATTGTTTTGCCAAATTTTTACCTAATTCCACCCCCCATTGATCAAAACTATTCAGGTTCCAAATAAACCCTTGAACTGCAGTTCGATGTTCGTACAAAGCCAAAAGATAGCCAGTAGTAAACGGCGTCAACGCATCCAAAAGCAGTGACGTTGATGGACGATTTCCTTCAAATACTTTATGAGGAATCAAGGCTTCAGATACACCCTCTTTACGAAGTTGTTTTTCATGTTTTCCAAAAGCCAATGCATCTGGCTGCGCAAAAAAATTTGACATTAATTCCTGATGATGTGTTACTTCTGAACAACTAGCATTTCCTAAAGCATACTGGGGTTGAATAAACCCAATAAAATCAGCTGGAATCACTTGCCCCTGATGAATTAACTGATAAAAAGAATGCTGACCATTCGTTCCTGGTTCTCCAAAAATTACCTGGCCTGTACGTACGGGGATCGCATTTCCATGTAAATCAACACGTTTTCCATTACTTTCCATATCTACTTGCTGAATATGCGGCGCCAATTTAAGTAAAGCCTGACTATATGGCAAAATCGCATGCGCTGGACGATCTAAAAAGTTATTGTTCCAAAGAGCCAGTAAACCAGCTAATACAGGAATATTTTTCTCAAATGGTTCAGTACGAAAATGAACATCCATATTATGCGCGCCCCTCAGAAATTCGATAAAGATTTCATAGCCAAAATACAAAGACAGTGGCAAGGCACCAATTGCAGAACAGACACTAAATCTCCCACCTACCCAATCCCAAAAGCCAAAAGCATTTGCTGGATCTATTCCAAATTCAGCAACTGCTTTCAAATTAGTTGATACTGCTACAAAATGTTTTTGAATCGCATCAGCCTGAGGCAACCTTGACTGAAGCCATTGCTTGGCAGAATGAGCATTTTTCATGGTTTCTGCAGTTGTAAACGTTTTAGACTCAATAATAAACAACGTTTCTTCAGGATTAAGATCACAGGTTTTTTGAACAAAATCAGTACCGTCAACATTAGCAACAAAACGCAAAATTCGTGAATCACATGCAAAAGCTTGACATGCTTCAGCAACATATTCAGGCCCTAAATATGAACCACCAATTCCAATAGATACAATGTTTTTGAAAATTTTCCCAGTAACCCCACGTCTATGCCCAGAATGAACTTCCGTTGTAAAAGCAGCCACTTGATTCAAAACCGCTCGAACATCAGCAATAACATCAACACCATCAACCCACAGAACCTCCTCATTAAACACATTACGCAATGCAGTATGTAATACAGCCCGATTTTCTGTTCGATTAATTTTTTCGCCCAAAAACATTGCCTCAATTTTTCTTTTTAAATCAGCAGCAGTCGCCAGTTTTAAAAGAAGATTTAAGCCTATTTCATCTAAATTTTGTCGAGAAAAATCAAAAAGCATATGGGACGTCTGAACTGAAAAGTGATTGATTCGCTCTGGATTCGTGAAAAAAGTTTCGATTCGCTGATCTTTTATTGTTTGTGCATAATCCAAAAGCTGCATCCACGTCTTATTTTCAAAAATTGTATTTTCCATGAAAAGACACTCCTGTCTAGATATTTCCAAAACATAAACTGGTTGCATTATCCAAGATTTAAATTATTTTTTCAACTGTAAAAAACAAAGGAGTTGCATTTTTTGGAAATTTAGGGCAAAGTAATGAGTATAGAGAAGAAACAATAGGAAAAGGATTAACTGTATACATATGAAAAGAGTCATTGTTGGTATTGGCGATTGCAAAGTTTCGAATAATCCAGAAGAAGAACTAGTCACCTATGCATTAGGCTCGTGTATTGCAGTCATTGTTTATGATAAATGGGAAAAAATAGGTGGCATGCTACATTTTATGCTTCCTGATTCCTCAATTAATCCAGATCAAGCCAAAATAAAACCTAACATGTATGCAGATCATGGAATACCTATGTTATTTGATCATTTGTACAAATTAGGTGCAAAAGCAGGCCGATTATGCATAAAAATAGTTGGCGGTGGCCAATTTCACGATCCCAACCAAGTTTTTAATATTGGCAAACGCAATATTCTTGCTGCACGAAAAATAATTTGGCAAATGAATCTAATGATTACAGCAGACTTAACAGCAGGAACAGATAGCCGAACTGTGACACTTAACATGGAAACAGGCACATCCATTGTCAAAGTTGGAATGAATACATCAGAACTTTAAAAAACAAGGAGGAAACATTATGGGATATACAATTTTACTAGTTGATGATTCATCAGTTATTCGCAGTTTATTAAAAAAAGCAATGAGCTTATTAGAACTAGACATCACTAAATATTATGAAGCGAGTAATGGGAAAGAAGCCTTAGATTTATTCACTAAAAACGCTGACATTACCATGATCGTGACAGATATCAATATGCCAATGATGAGTGGGCTCGAATTCCTAGCACAAATCCCGATTGCAAAACGAATAAAAATCCCAATTTTTGTAATTAGTACAGATGAAAACCAAGAAGTGATAGCTCAGTGCGAAAAATTAAATGTTGATGCTTTTATTGCTAAACCTTTTATGCCTCATACTTTAAAAGGAATATTTTACAGAGAGTTAGCAAAATATGAACACTGAAAAACTAACGCCTTTTGTACGTACTGCAGTTGAAGATGTTTTTGAAACAGCTTTTTATTTAACGTGTTGCACAGAAGAAAATGAACCAACACCATTTCCAGATAGTATACATGAAGTAACCATTGGTTTTCAAATAGGTAATTTTCAAGGAAAATTTGCCTTAGCCTTTTCATGGAATTTAGCAAAAACCGTAACAGCAAACTTTTTGGGATTATTAGAAAATGATCTTAACGCAGAACAAATCAATGATATGATTTGTGAAACAGCTAATATGTGCTGCGGTGACTTTTTAAAGCGGATTCAAGGATATCCTGGATTTCATATTGAAATTCCTATAGGTCCAGAGCAAAAGCCATTTTATCAAACTAGCGCAGACATTATGATGATGAACGGACCTGAAGGATATTTACATATTCGACTGGAAGCAGTTAATTAACATAACATGCCATTTCTCATAGGCACGAATCCTAAGGCTTATCAACAGCATTTTAACGACAATGTACGTTTTTCAACACAACTAACAATTTGTCTTGCTATTACCCTATATTTAGCTTTTGGATTCCTTGACTTATGGCTATATTCAAAAGCATTTTGGACTGTTCTGATGATTCGAATTTTTGTCGCTATTTTTTTAGGCCTAATCCTTGGAATGTCATTTTTGCGATCATTTAAAAATAATCTTCAATGGTGGATGTCTGGAGTTGCTTTAGTTGCAGGCATGGGCCTTGTTGCGATGACAGCTGTAGCTCATGCTACAGATCTAGCCTTAATATTTGGGTATTCTGGCTTAGGTTTAGTACTAATGGGCACCTATACCTTGATCAAGTTAAGTCCCAAATATGCAATATCTGTATCACTCACACTCACAGTCAGTTATTGCATTGTCATTTTTTTTCGCACCTTCAATAATCCTAATCTACTAGGCTTATCAACAGTAGGCAACTTAGTCAACACAGTTTTATTCTTAGTTGGAGTCAATACAATTGGTATTACAGCAATCTTATTGATGGATTATCTTTGCAAACGCGATTTCGAAAAAACCAATCATATCAAGGATATGTATGAGCTACTTGAAATAAACGAAAATCGAAACAAACAATTAGTTGATCAAATCCATGATGCTATTTTTATTTATTGGCAAGATCAAATATTATTTGTTAATAGCAAATTACTAGAGTTAACGGGATATACAGAAACAGAATTATCACGTATGACCATTTGGCAAATTTTTCATGATGACGAAAAAGAACGGCTAAATTCGCTAAAAGGCGGCGATTTTCAAACCATCAATGATGTTCGTATATGTACAAAGAACAAACTGGAACGCAGTGTAGACTTTTCACGTAGTCATATTGTGTATGAAGGTCAGCGAGCATTTATTGGAACGCTTCGCGACATCACTGACAAGAAACAACTGCAAGCAACCATGATGGCGCAATCAAAATTAGCAACACTTGGAGAAATTGCTACAGGGGTTGCGCACGAGATCAATCAACCTCTCACCTATATTAGTACCTTTATTCAAAATTTAGATCGACGCATCAAAGCTGGAAAAGTTCTTGATCTTGAAGAGATTAAAGAACATATTATCAACGGAAAACATCAACTCAGCCGAATCGAAGCCATTATTAATCATCTTCGAACCTTTGGCAGAAAAAATAATATGATTTTTCAACCTGTCTCAATCAACGAAATCCTCAACAATACACTGATGTTATTAGGAGAGCGAATGCGTCATCGTAATATACAATTATTCAAAGAAATTCCAGATCAATTACCTACAATCCAAGGAAATGAAAATCAATTAGAACAGGTATTTATTAATCTCATACAAAATTCTATGGATGCATTTCCTAATCAGTCTTCCACAAACACAATCACAATACAAATCACCCCTGTCATAGCGAAAAATCAGCTGATAATTGTTCTTGCAGATAACGGAGACGGAATAAAATCAACTAATATAACGAAAATATTCGAACCCTTTTTCACAACTAAAGATATTGGAAAAGGTACTGGCCTTGGATTATCAATTGTTTATGGAATTATTCGAGATCACAATGGAACAATTCGTTGCTCATCACAAGAAGGGAGAGGAACGTGCTTTCATATTATACTTCCTTTACAAACATTAAATCAATCGCCGCTTACAGCAACAGACTCTACGAGCAATCTGGGTGAACCTAAATTACCATAACTAGGTCGAAAGAGTATGTCGTTTCCAACTTCTTTAACCACATGAAGTAACTGAAGTAAATTTCCTGCCATAGCTAGCCCTTTGATTGGACGTGCGATTTTACCTTTTTCTATCCAGTATCCAGAAACGCCTACACTAAAATCTCCAGTAATCGGATTTGCCATATGCAATCCCATAATTGAAGTAATCAACAATCCACGGTCCAAGATTCCCAGCAAATCATTATCAGATTTTGTTCCAGCCTGAATATACAAATTAGACGGTTTAATCAAGGGAAGACTATCAAATGATCCACGAGAAGCATTACCAGTTGGAACACTATTTATTCGTTGCGCATTTTTACAATCAGTTAAAAAAGTTTGCAAAACTCCGTTAACAACTAATATTTTACGCTGGCCCTGCGTACCTTCTCCATCAAACGGATAAGCATTCAAGGCTTTAAGCAACGTTGCATCATCAACCAAACCTAAACAAGAAGCCATCACCTGTTTGCCAACCTGACCTGCCAATGGACTTTTTCGCTTATATACTTCCTCTGCTGATAACATAGATGCCAATAACGACAATAAATCTATTGCAGTTTCCTGATCAAAAATCGCAGCATAATTCCCACTTTTTTGACTTGTTGCACCTAACATAGAACAAGCCTGAAACGCAGCATCACAAGCTACTTTTTGTATATCTAAATCATTCAGATGCGTACTATAGAAATATCCAGATCCAACTTCTGCACTCGCATTTGCCTCTGCAATTATAGACAACATCACTCCATTAAAGCTACTACGATAATGAAGTGGTTGAGATAAAAATGAATTATAATAATACAAATCCATAACAGCATCACTATACGTAGCATCTTCTGTTTTTGTAATACGAGAGTCTTTTGCAAAAGCAATAGATTCAATTGTTTTCACGCATTCTATTTTTTCATCTAGCGACCGCTTCTCAATCATTTCATCAAAAATATCTAAGTTTCCCATAAACTGTGTAGGTGCATTCTGTAATATAGCGTCTATATCCTCAGGAATCAATTCACTGACAGCATAAGCTTGATCTAGCGCTTGAATAATGTCTGAAGGAATTAGGCTAGAATGATAGGAAAATCCAACTTTTTTACCATTCATAATCCGAATACCATATCCACAATCATTCGATTGCTTAAGCCCTTCAAGCTGCCCATGACGAACTGAAACTTCCAGCCCAGTTCCCTGTGTAAAAAAAACATCACCTATCACCTGTTTCTTTTTGAAATATGTGGTTACCTGATCCAACAGCAAATCAATGGTCATTCAGTTCCTCCAATAACAATTTCAGGAATACGCAAAGTCGGTTGGCCATCACTGACAGGTGCATGATCATATTTGCCACAAACGCCAGGTATAAAATGAACATCGTTTCCCACACGATCAATAATTTTCAAAATTTCAGGACCGTTTCCTGTTAAGGTTGCGCCGCGAATAGGTGTTGTCACTTTTCCGTGTTCAATCAGGTATCCCTCTGTAATTTCAAATACAAAATCACCATTCGTAATATTAACTTGTCCACCGCCCATTTTTTTAACAAATACTCCATGATCAACCGAAAGAATAATATCCGCTGGATTGTCTTTTCCAGCGGCAATATAGGTGTTAGTCATTCGAGGAATCGCATTGTTTTTATACGATTCACGACGCCCATTTCCTGTAGACTTTAGACCTAATAAATGTGCGTGTTGACAATCCGACAACCATTTTTTTAATACGCCATTTTCAATTAAAACAGTTTTCTGGGTTAACGTACCTTCATCATCAATACACTGATACCCAAAATGCCCGAGCCGATTTCCTTCATCAATAACAGTAATTAGCTCTGAGGCAATTTTTTGTCCCATTTTTCCTTTAAAAATCGAGGTTTCCTTATAAATAAAATCCGCTTCTAACGCATGCCCACAAGCTTCATGAATCATGGTGCCACCTGCTTCACCACTGAGTACAACCATCATTTTCCCTCGAGGTGCTGGATATGCATTTAATTGAATCAACGCTCGCTTACCCGCGATTTCGCCAATTGATTCTGGAGTAGTTTTATCAAAAAGTTCAATTCCGCCAAAAATGCCAGCTGACTCAAATCCAGTTTCCGTACGATCATCTTGGCTAGCAATACAATTAACAGAAAGTCGGGTTCGAATTCGTTGATCTGCAGAAAATGTACCCTGACTATTAACAATCAAAACATCTTGCACTGTATCAGCATAACCAACAGACACCTGATGAATCAATAAGGACACATGTCGCGCACTTTCATTTGCCCGAGTTACCAACGCCATTTTGTCTATTAATGAAACTGTTTGAGGGTCAATCATGCTACCCATACTCGGTTGATCTAAAATAGTAGAAAAAGGCATAACCTGCGTTAAAGGCAACATCATCGAATTAGCTAAAATACTTGCTGCATGTCGAAGTGTTGATTCATCTAAACTATTACTATATGTAGAAAAATGTTTATCCTGAAATATCAGTCGAAAATGAAACCCCTGCTCTGACCCATTTCGAATTTTTTCGATCTGATTATTTTCCAAAGAAATCGATGTAGACGTACGTTTTTCAAAAAAAATTTCAGCCCAGTCACCGCCATGTGACAAAGCGATCTGAAGTACTTCCAAAAGAAACGTAGATGAAAACAAAAACCGCAATTGCTTAGACATTGGCATCTACTTGAGTTCCCGAGACAATCCAAGGTAAATCTATTATTATCAAAACTTGTGCAACCAACGTTACAGCTGTCACGCTACCTGTAATAAGGGGATACAAAAGATTAAAAAAATATATATTTATTTCTTTAAGTCCTAAGGGAATCAAACTAAAGCCCAAATTAAGCAGTAACATTACTAGCATATAGAGAATCAACCGATCTCGATATAACCAAAAATATCGAATAATACTGCGTAAAAGATGTTTTTGCGGCAAATTAAAAACTGTCACAATACACGGAATATAAGCCACAAGCAGCATATAAACTAAAAGAGCAATCATGCACACACCCGCAACAACACCAGCTAAAATTCGATTACTAATACTGCTGATCCAAATAGTTTTGATCAAAGCTAGCATTACAACCAAAAAACCAAAAACAATCATCAGAGGAATTGACAACAAAACAATAGATAACAGCACTCGCCAAACCATTGGCCCTGTTTTTTTAATATTTTCCCGTATATTAATAAGATTCTTTTTGACTAAATCAACAGTATTAAAAGCTTGATTCACAGAAATAATCGTTATTCCTATCATAGAAAAAATGCTCAAAAATATAAACCAAAGATTTGACATAGAAAAAACTGTACTATCTTTGATGATCACATTACTAAGTACATTCATCATATACGCCCATATTAAAATGGGAATCAATAAAATATAATCTTGCCGAATTAAACGAATAGCAGCTGGAATATACGAAAAAATAGGCTTGACTTTTATTTTCATCAAATCTGCATACGCATAATTTCTTGATATCCTTCAACAATGCGATTACGAATTTCCATAGTATAATTAAAAGCTAAATTTGCTTGCTCAACTGCAATCATAACTGTATGCAAATCCTGCTGTTTTCCAATTGCAAATTCCTGACTCATTTTATCAGCAGTGTTCAATAAATCATTAGTTGTATCAATATTCTTTTTAAGAATTTCGCCAAAGTTACTTTTAGTTAATGAGGAAGTTTCACCTAATGACCCAATAGAACCCAACGTACGCTCAAGTGTATTTACAGATTCGATCACTGTCAACCTCCCCTTATATTTCTATAATTTCTACAATTTTTGCCGCTTAGTGCCAACATGCGCACGCTCATTTGCAATTAACCGACGAACAAAAGCCGACATACTTGCCTTACTCAAGTATGCTTGTAATCGTACAAACTCATATTCTTCGTTGGAAACCGTAACATTAATTGCTAATCGTTCATTTTGTTTATCAGTCATGACTCCAGTACTTTCATGTGATTCCACACCGTGCCCTACTACAAAATGAAACAGAAAAAAACATCTCCAGAAACCCAGACATGTTTTTTTCTACCCCCACCCCCCACTGGCTTCCAAACCGTTACAATACTACAGTACAATATCAAAAGGCTGTTGTCAAACAGCCTTGTTGCATTACAACACAACAACAGCGTTGTTTTTCAAGAATAACCACCATATTTAGAGTAAAAAGAAATAATCAGTGATAAAAGATGCTATATATATTGAAAAAAAGGAAGAATGTGGTGCGCCCGAAGAGACTTGAACTCCCGGCCCCATGATTCGTAGTCATGTGCTCTATCCAGCTGAGCTACGGGCGCATAATTAATGAGTGTCAGTAACCCAACGAAAATTTTTGGGAGGCCACATCACAGAAACAACATTGCCAAGGATACGATCGCCAGGAAGCAATCCCCATACGCGACTATCCGCACTTCTTCCTCGATTATCTCCCATACAGAAATAAGTATCTGGAGGAATCTCAATAGGTCCAAAATCAGAAAAATCACGATTCATTGTATGTTTTTCGTCTAGTGCTTTTCCATTGATAACAACAACGCCATTTTTAAGCTCTAACGTATCACCTGGCAACCCTAAAACACGCTTAACATAAGTTTCACCAATCAAGGAAGGTGCTTGAAAATAAATTGGATAATTAACTTTCATCCCACGAAAATAATAGGCAGGACCGCCAATAGGATATTCAGGAGGGAAAAACACAATTGTTTCAAACCGTTGAGGTACACGTTTAAACTTCCAAATATATTTCGTTTTTGAAAGCCAAGTATCATTATGATACCAAGGATTTGGTAATATAAATAATAGTTTTCTTTTCATGGCCGCATTATAAAACGGATTTTGAATCCCGTAGACAAATTTTGGAACAACAACCCGATCCCCAATTTGATACGTTGGAAGCATGGATCCAGACGGAATTAAAAAAACCTGAAAGAAAAAAGTTCGAATAAATAAAGCCAATATAATGGCATAAATAATCGTTTTTATAGTATCAACTGTTTTTTGTTGAGAACCTAAGTTAGGCGTCTCGCTCATGAAGGCAATACTTCAGCAGTTTTAACAACTGGTACTGGTTTTTCAGCTAGTTTTACATTTAACATGCCCCGAGTTTTAATACGAATTGCTTTAGTTCCAATACGTTCACGCAAGTAATGCAACTTTGCACGACGAACTTTACCTTTTTTAAGCACTTTAATTTCTGCTACCATCGGTGAATGAACGAAAAACGTTTTTTCAACACCAGATCCAGCCACAATTTTTCGCACAGTAAAGGTTTCGCGAACTCCACCATTTTGTCGTTTCAGAACTACACCTTCAAATAACTGAATACGCTGTTTTTCTCCTTCTTTAATTTTACTAGAAATCCGTACCGAATCTCCCACACGAAATTCTGGAATATCAGCTTTCAATTGAGCTTTTTCAATCTCGTCAATAATCTTACTCATTATTTTTCTCCTCAAAATACTGTTTTAAAACGTTTTGCTCGCTTTCATTTAAGCCACGTTTTGCCAAAAGATCCGGTCGTTTAACCAGCGTTGTTTTTATTTGTTCAAGCAACCGATACTGCCCTATCTGATGATGATGTCCAGACAACAAAACATCCGGAACTACTTCATTTTCCCACACTCGCGGACGCGTATAGGATGGATAATCCAACAAACCAGAAAAAAACGAATCTGCTTCAACTGATGCTACATCACCGATTACACCCGGAATCATGCGTGCTACCGCATCTACCAACAAAACAGCGGGAATTTCTCCACCTGTTAAAACATAATCTCCAACAGATATTATGTCATGAACATGTGCATTCAATCGACCGTCAAATCCTTCATAATGTCCTGCAATAACAATCAAATGCTGATATTTCGCTTGCAATTCAACAACACGACTCTGAGTTAATTGCTTTCCAATTGGACTTAATAAAATTACATGACTGTCATTTGTCTGAATCGCCCGTAGCGCAGCCATAATAGATTCAAGTCCAAGAATCATACCTGCGCCACCACCATAAGGCATATCATCTACTTTATGATGTTTATTTTCACTATAATCCCTAAAATTAATGCATCGCACAACGATTCGCTGATCATGCTGAGCGCGTGCTAACATCGACACATTCAGCATTGCTTCACATGCATCAGGAAACAGGGTCAATATATCAATCTGCACTCGGTTAAATAACCTCTTGAGGTTTAACGATAATCTCTTCAGCGTTAACCTGAAGAATAACCTCATCAATAACTGGCAATAACAACTCGTCGCCACGCTCATTCACTACAGAAATAACATCATTACTTCCAGTAAAAATAATTTCGTTCACTTTACCCAAAAAAGTACCATTTTCATGGCGTACACATCTGCCTTCCCATGAAAGCACACCATTTAACGGAATATCTGCAAAATATGTATCATATAAACAACGCTCAACACTAACATCCTGCTGCCGAAGCAATTCAGCGCACGTTCGATCTTCAAGGCCTTCAAGTTGCAACAGCCATACCTTTTTATGCGGTCGAAATGCAGAAACTACTCGATTACAGTCGCCAACTTTCAACTTTCGCGTTATTGTGAGCATAGCTTCATTCCCAGGATAAAACCAAACCTTGATCTCGCCCTTTAGCCCATGAACACCGGCAACATGCCCAATAACAACGAAATCAACTATTTGGCTAATCAGCAACATCCCCACGAATTTCCAAAACTAGCCCATCTTTAATGACAATTTCCAAACCACCCAATTTTTGATATAAATTATCGCCAACTTTAACTCCAACAAATCCATCAATGGTTCCTTGAACAAATTCACTATCCATTTTCAACTGAGCGATTTCTTCTTTTCGTTTTTGAAGATCTGCCTTAGCCATTTCTTGTTGTTGACGTTCCATTTGAATTTGCTGAGTAATTGCAGAAATTTGATCTGCAGAACCACTTTTCATGAGTGATTCCATTAACAATTTTCCTTGATCTTCAACTATTTTTAGCTTGTTCTCCAACTCTGCAACTGAACTATCAATCTCATGTCGTAAATATTTTTGAAAACTATCTGTGACAATCGCCTTTATCGTTACAGTTCGCTTGAGTGTTATTGGCTTTGACATGATCAATACCTCCGACCGCTATGCATCTGCGGTTATAATTTCAACAGTTACTTTTTTTCCCAGCTTTGCTGCAGAGGCCTTAACTAGCGTTCGAATTGCATTTGCAATTCGTCCCTCTTTGCCAATCACCTTGCCAACATCTTCAGCCTTGACAATAATTTCAATAATCATAACATGCTCGCCTTCAGTTTCTTTCACAATCACATTATCAGGATTGTCTACTAAAGCTTTGGCCAACATTTCAACTAATTCTTTCATACTCCACCCTCCTACTTCTTGGCTACAGTTGTTGAACTAGATTTCTTACTTTTTTTTACAGTCCCTACTTCTTCAAGAGATTCTTTTTTAACTGGCGTTACGTCTATTTTCTTTTCGATAATGCCAAGTGTCATTAATAATCTCGCAACAGTATCACTGGGAACAGCACCTTTTTGAATCCATGCTTTAGCTTTTTCGGAATCAATTTGAATGAATTTCGGTGTTACTAAGGGATTATAGCTTCCCAAATAATCAATTGCCGTACCATCTCGCTGTGTTCGCGATTCTTGAACAACTACGCGGTACATGGGTTTCTTTTTTCTACCAATACGAGTTAAACGGATTTTTACTGCCATCTTGTCTTATCCACCTCCTTCAACTAAGTTGTTTTCGGTAATCATGCCGCGGAACGATTTTCGTTGGGCGATACATTATAACACACACTACTTCAGCCCTCAACCAAGAGAGCACGAAACTTATTTTGCTAATTGTTGTAAATCATTAACCAAGCCTTCAACATCAATTCCATGACCAATAGCACCTTGTTCAATAGTTTCCCAATTAGCTGCGTGACATCCAACGCAATGCAAGCCATGTGCAATAAAAACCGGCACAGATTCAGGAAATGCAGAAACTACAGACTCGATTGTCATATCTTTATTTATTTTTTCACTCATGATGCTGTCCTTTCATTAAAACGTACATGTGCTCATTATTTTGGATAGATGACATTTCGTCAAGAGGCGATAGCCATAAAAAAACGCCTCAACATTCATTTTTGCTGAGTTAAATCGCCCAAAACATATAAAACGTAGGTATCTGGGAAATATTTTTTTGCCATTGACTGAACATCTTGCCGTTTAACACGATGAATCATTTTCGGATAATACGAGAAATAATCTAAAGGCAACTGATTCATTCCAATATAAACTCCATAATTTGCAATCTGATCATTCGTCTCGACTCTCAAAGGAAAACTATCAATCAAATATCGCTTTGCTGTATCAAACGACAGTGTAGAAACAGGTTGATCTTTCAACCGCTTCATTTGTTGATTCACAATTGAAATAGCTTCTTGACGACTCGCATTTTTAGTTTGAAGATTAACATAAAATACTCCGATATACCGATTTGTTTCAAAATTACTATAAACTGAATACGCTAAACCACGTTTTTCGCGCACTTCATTCATTAAATATGACTCAAAACCACCTCCACCCAAAATAAAATTGGTTATTTGCAAAGGAAAATAATCTGGGTCATGTCGAGAAATCCCCTTAGAACCAATAAAAATATGACTTTGCGCAATTGGCCGCGAACGCTTAACAACTGCATTAACTGTTGCAATAGAAAAATGCAAAGGAGGCCTAGCAATTGGCTTATTTTTTTGTTCCAATACAGGCGAAAACCGCGCAATTACTTCGGCTGGTGTTGCATCTCCAACAACAACCAATAAAGCCGGACGTGTTTGAAAAAGCGTTTGATATACTAAGCGAAGATCGCTAACCTGAATAGAACGCAACGTATGAGGATAACCTTCAATAGGAGAATTATAGGGTGTGCCCTTATACAATAATTCCTTAAAGCCAACATTAGCAACCCATGCTGGATTCGACAACTGAACCTTAATTGAACCAATATATTCATCTTTTAGTTGTTCAACATTTTCAGTTGGAAACGTTGCAAAATATAACAGCTGATTTAATATATCAACAGCCTTAGGCAAGTATTCTTTCAAACATTTCATAGAAAGAACAAAAGTCTCTTTATCAACTGACATATTTAACTGAATGCCAAAGTTATCTAATTCAAAAGCTAATGCTTGCTTACTCCACTGCTTTGTTCCAGCAGCTAACGACTCTGCCAATAAATTAATCAAGCCAGCTTTTGTTTGCGTATCATCAATTGATCCTAGATCAATTGCATAGCGAATGTCTAATTGCGGCAACGCATGATTTTCATATAAATATACAGGCGTTGTTGTTATATTAAAACTAACAAAATGGCCAGACGATGCAGTCCATCCCACACCAACCCAGACACATAAAATCGCGCAAAAATATTTGATCATAACTGCAAATACCCAGTGGTTGCATTCAGAAAATTAACCTGCTCGTTAAACACACGCATCAACGTAGCATCATCCATTTGCTGGATACGCTGCAACAAGGTATCTGCATAATTAAGCGGCTTGCCAACAATAGCCATATTCCCAAGATATCCTGCCATACCCGAATTAGAATCTAATGCATAAATAAACTCTGCTTTTTGTTTGTTTTTTATTTTCTGAACATCCTCTGGCGAAAATCCTTGTTCCTGAATAGTTTTTAACTCTTTTGAAATGCTTTGCTCAATTTTAGCCAACCCATCTTTTCCTTTGGGAATTCCATATACATAAAATAAGCCAGGTCCAATTTCATCTCCATTATAGCTACCTCCCAGCTCAACAGCTGTATGCTGTGTATCAATAATATCGCGTTGAAATAAGGAGGACCTTCCACCTACCAATAACTCGGAAATCAATAAAAGCGGCACATAATCATGATGCGATATATTGGGCACCATCATTCCAGAAATCCAAATTGGAAGCTTAACATCCCGCTGAACAATAAATACTTGCTTAAAAGGCGCAGGATGGATTGAACAATATGGGCGAAGCGTAGTATTTGTATTTTTCAATCGTCCCCAAAAACGAGTAATCATTTTTTTAACAGCTTTGGCATCAAAATTACCAACAATAATAAGTACTGCATTTCTCGGCTGATAATAAACTGAATAAAACCCCATTGCATCCTCACGCGTTAATCCACGCAAATCTTCGCTATAACCAATTACCGGATGCCCAAATCCATCTCCCTGATAAACAGTCTCATAAAACTGCTCCATTAAGCTAGCAATAGGCTGATCCTCAATACGAACCCGACGCTCCTCCATGACAACATTACGTTCCAACTGAAAATCATTGGAAGAAAAACGCAGATTCTTCATTCGGTCAGCTTCTAAATCTAAAACAGTTTTTAAATATCGCGAATGAATATTGACATGAAAAACAGTCCGATCTTTAGACGTATATGCATTTTGATTGCCGCCGAATCGCGTAATTGTTTTCGTATATTCATCACCCGAATGTTTCTGGGTTCCCTTAAACATCAAGTGTTCCAGCAAATGAGCAATTCCGGTTTTCCCTTTTTTTTCATAAGCAGATCCAGTTTTATACCATACTTGTACTGCAACAGTTTCTTGTTTTTGCAATTGAGGAAGCAAAATAACACGCAAACCATTATCTAGTTGATAATCAATAACCTGATCCCAAACACTGGACCAAGAAAAAGTAACTATCAAAAGGAAAAAAGAAATAATCAGCTTTTGGCGAAAGAAATACATACCTACATTATAAAGCCTAACTGCAATGACAAGCAACCCAATGTTTAGGCATGTTTTCTACAAGTTGAGGTGATTTTTCTTTGCATTCTGCTATAACTTTTGAACAACGAGGCCAAAAACGACAGCCCTTGATCTGATCAATAGCTGAAGAAATTTCAGGAAACAAATCTGTGACTGACTTTTGCAAATAAAGTCCAGCTGACGCAAGTAACAATTGAGTATATGGATGTTTAGGCTGACTAAAAACCTGCTCAATGGTTCCTTGCTCAACAATTTTGCCAAGATACATCACAATAACGCGCTGGCATAATGCTTGGATGATTCCCAAATCATGGGAAATCATTAGAACTGACAATTTTCGTGTTTGATTCAACTGACGTAGTAAATCAATAATCTGTGCTTGAATCGTTACATCTAGCGAAGCTGTTGGTTCATCTGCAATCATTAACGAAGGCCCAGCACTAATAGCCATAGCAATCATCACACGTTGCGCCATTCCACCACTATATTGATGGGGGTACTGACGAATCCGCTTTTCTGGCTCTGGAATATGCACAGTTTTTAGCAACTCGATTGCACGTTCACGTGCTTGCCTTTTTGAACATTTTTGATGCAAGACAATCACATCAATTAACTGAGTTTCAATAGAAAATAGTGGATTTAATGCAGCCAAAGGATTTTGAAAAATCATGGCAATTTCTTTGCCACGAACTGCTCGAATAGCAGACTGCGAACATGTTATTAAATTTTGGCCTTTGTAAATAACCTCACCGGAAGTAATGCGGCCCGGCAAATCAATCAATCGCAACACAGACAACGCAGTCACAGTTTTTCCGCATCCAGATTCACCGACTAAACCTACGATTTCCTCCTGATCAATCGTTAAAGAAACAGCATCAACTGCATTAAAACGATCTACACCCAACGAAAATTCAACAGTTAAATTTTTAATTTCCAGCAGCATATTCTTCCATTACCCACTGTCCTATATTACGCGTTTTTTCATCAAACTCTACGCCCACTAAAACAATCTTTTGCCTTGTTCCCTGATACTTCCGTGCATAGTCACACTGCTTTATCTGATGCAATGCTTGCGCTTTCGTACCACTTAGCTTGAACTCAAATACATATACCGTATCTGTTAACTCAACAACTGCGTCGATTCGTCCACGGTTAGTTGTAACTTCAACTTCAATTTGAAAACCCATTAATATAAAAATGAGATAAAAAATTGACTGATAATATTTTTCATATTTAAGCTGAATTGTATACGGAATCGTTGCAAAAAAGACCGTCATAATTTCAAAAAATTCATCTAAATCACACATTTTCAAACATAGCATTAACTTGCTTAAATGCCCATTTACTGCTGTTT
>CAYUBI010000034.1:0-20583 GCA_964443005.1 uncultured Candidatus Marinamargulisbacteria bacterium | reverse complement strand
GCTCAAAGGTTCCCTCAGGACGATTGGAAACCGTCTGTAGAGTGTAAGGGCATAAGGGAGCTTGACTGCGAGACGGACATGTCGAGCAGGGACGAAAGTCGGACCTAGTGATCCGGTGACTCCGCGTGGAAGGGTCATCGCTCAACGGATAAAAGTTACCCCGGGGATAACAGGCTTATTCTTCCCAAGAGTTCACATCGACGGAAGAGTTTGGCACCTCGATGTCGGATCGTCATATCCTGGAGCTGGAGCAGGTTCCAAGGGTTGGGCTGTTCGCCCATTAAAATGGTACGCGATCTGGGTTCAGAACGTCGTGAGACAGTTTGGTCCATATCCGCTGTGATCGTAGGAAATTTGAGGGGATTCGCTCCTAGTACGAGAGGACCGGAGTGAACAAACCAATGGTGTACCGGTTATCACGCCAGTGGTAAACGCCGGGTAGCTACGTTTGGAATGGATAAGTGCTGAAAGCATCTAAGCACGAAACCAGCCCCAAGATTAGATTTCCCATCCCGTAAGGGAGTAAGACCTCTTGAAGACTACAAGGTTGATAGGCTAGAGGTGGAAGTGCAGTAATGTATGAAGCTGACTAGTACTAATCGGTCGAGGATTTAAACTTTTAGATCTCGATCTACAATTGAAGACTTTGGAATTGTGTGGTATAAATGAATAAATTGGGTTTTCTTAAAAACCTACTTGGTGATTATAGCAAAGAGGAAACACCTGTTCCCATCCCGAACACAGCAGTTAAGCTCTTTAGCGCCGATGGTACTTCAGGGGCAACCTTGTGGGAGAGTAGGACGTTGCCAAGTAGGTTTTTTTATTGTCAAAATTCATATTTTTCTGATATAGTAATTATTATGAGTAACTTTTTTTTCGGCTCTCTCAAAGAAACTATTGATAACTGGATTAATCGTGCAGCTCGATCTTTTGATTCAAAAGTTGATGCTGTTGTTGATTTTGATTATTCAAAATTTAAAAATTCTTTTTCTTCGCGTGCATCCACGATTGCTTCTGGTGTTCAACAAGATATAAATGTTCTTGAGCGAAATTATCAACCTGTAAAATCTGTAGCAAAAACATTTTGGCAGCGTAATCATCGGTGGATTGAGAGGGTCTCTGGTTTTATGGCTGTTTTGTTGTTTTGTGTGTGGTTTTTTTATGTTAACAAAAGCGAGACAGTGGCAGTAAAAACTGGTATTTTTGAGGTTGTTCGTGAGGTTGTTTTAAATTCTGATGGATCAGTTACTGATTTTTTTAGGCGCAATGGGCGTTTGGTTGCTAGGCGTAAGGCTATGTCGAATTTTGAGTTTTTGAAAAATCAGCCAGAAGAAGATGGTATTCTGGGAGGTTGGGCTTGGATGTCTGCTGGAGTTTCGATGAAAATGAGTAAGGGTATTCCTGATTCTGTTCGAAGATGGAATTCGATGGTGATCTGGAAAATTCTGAATGAGAAGGGTGCTGTTCCTGATGGCATTGTTTATGAATTTTTCTCAAACGGAGCGTGGAAGTTTGCTTGGCGATATGAAAATGATGATTTGAATGGAATTTCCAAGGGGTATTTAGATAACGGGAATTTGCTATTTGAAGATACATATAAAAATGGTCTTTTGAATGGAGTATCTATTACCTATTTTGATAATGGGAATGTTAGATTCGAAAAAAATTATAGAATGGGTTGGTTAGATGGAATTGCACGATATTATTCATCTTCAGGTGTTTTGGTTTCAGAGGCTGTTTATAAAAATGGAGCTTTAGTTGGTAAACGAAAATCTGTGGTTCATGAACCTAGATCTGACGATTAGTCTTGAACTAATAGATGCGTGATCGTTTCTGAATCCCAATCGTACTCGTTAGTCGTATTCATTTCACGAGCTAGTTTTGAAATAAAGTTTGATGATTGGTGAGTGGCTCGGTCTTTTTGGTTTTTGTTTTTATTAGATAATTGTTCTAATTTGAGCTTTGTTTCAGTTAGTTCGCAGTTTTTAACGATTAGCTCTTTTTTTTCTTGTTCCATAGAATTTTGAATTGAAAGAAGCGTTATTTGTTTTTCGTTCATTTCATGGATGTTGTTTCGTAGACGTTCATTCTCTAGTTTTTGCGTTTCCTTTGCGATACGTAGGGTATCTATCTCACGTTGCTGTTCATCATATATTTTTTGTATTGCGTTAGTTTTTATTTCGTGGGCTTGATTGATTCGATAGTTCTGAAAAATAATTCCTGTAGAGTCCATTGCTAGTTGTAGATACTGTTCTTGATTTTCGGATAAAGAGTCTAATGTTCCAATTTCTATGATTGCAATGACTTGGTTGCTTATTATTATGGGGGCAATATAAATGGTTGAGGCTTGAATATGCCCTAGAGCAGAGGATACTTGTAAATAGTTGGATGGAACGTTATGTAGTTTTTGAAGGCTCTTTGATTGAATCGCTTCGCTGGCCATTCCTGCATCTTGGCTAGAGATTTTTGCGCGGCAACTAGCTAATTGATTTAGCTCAGCTCCATAACTTGCTATTAAATTGAAATTTTTTTCTGTGTCAGTCAATAGATATAAGGCTGCAACGTTTGCTGTAAGTGTTTTGCAGAGAATCGCAAGGATATTTTTTGAAAAATGATCAAGAGTTTCTTGTTGATTGATGATATGAGCTAGTTCTTCGCGTGAGGTTCTTAGCCATATTTCGTTAGATAAAACTGCGTTTATTTTTTGTGAAGAGTTTGCTAATTCTAGGTTATTCTTGTTTTTGATTTCGAGTATAGGATGAATAAGTTTTCGAAAAACAAGTAGCGTGCTTATTCCTATAAGAATACTAAAGCCAATGAATGAAGCAATGAGATTTCTTTTTAGTTTTGACAGTGCAGCAAAGGCCTCTGTTGCTTCAATATGCGTTATGATGGTCCAATGGTTAGTGCCTACAGGGACATTTACATAGACGCCCACACGGTCGGCCCCTTGGCTGCTAGCATATTGAATGAGTGAATCTTCGGTCTGGGGATTCTTTTTTGCAAGTGTAGCTGCATGAATGTCATATTTCTTTTTTAGAATACCATTTTTTTCAAAACGAGAGTCACTTCTTAGCGAAAGATCTTCGCCAATAATTATTATGTCGCCTGTTTTCCCAAATAAACGTTGAGTCATTAGCGTGCTTAATCCAGATAGGGTATATTTTAATGCAATAATGCCAATACGCTCACCTCGTTTATCATGTACAGGATGTGTTATAAAAAATACGGGTTCGCCTAAGTATGTTTCATCCTCAATGACATCAGATATTAGCTGGGTATCTTGTAAATACGATTTTTGGCATAACTGACCGAAATCCTTTTTATCATAGGGATCAAGAAAAATATTGGTTCCAAGGTCTTTGTTTTGAAGACCCGTCCAGATAATATTGCCGTGTGTGTCGATCCAATAGATGTCTTGATAGCTAACATTATTTTTTATTGATAGAAATTCGGTATCAATACCCACAATAATGTCTTTCCAGTCTTGGCTTTTAATAAATTGGAATAGCGGTTGGTTGCTTTTTTCAAATGTTGTTGTTAGTGTTCGAAATTCTTCAATAGTTGATGGTTGAGATGCAATTTTTTTGATTTCAGAAATACGTTCGCTAAAATATGATAGAATTTGGTCTTTTTTGAAATGGCTAATTGTTTGCAGTTCGTTTTCGATATGTTGCTTTTGAGTTTGTTGAGTATGCGTATAATACGTACCTGCTATTATGAATAACGGGATAATAAATAGGCCAATTAACCATAATGCTGCAGCAAATAATGTTGGTTCTGATGGAAAAATTTTGTGCACGTGTGAACGAATACGAAAGAAAAGCTTAGTTAGTTGATTGTTTATGATAGATAATTCCATATAGGAAAAATAAGGGTATTTTATGAATATGTCAAGAGCAGAAGGTTTTTTGAACGATTACATCATAATATCTATTTCTATTCGTCGGTTTAACGTTCGGTTTTTTTCTGAGTCATTAGGTACGCGTGGGTAAAATTCTCCGTATCCCATAGTTGTTAGCCGTTTGGGTGGGATATTTTGTTGATTAACAAGGTAGGATAAAATGTTATAGGCTCTAAAAAATGATAATTCCCAATTGGAGCGGTATTTGCAAGATGGATTAATTGGGACATTATCCGTGTGTCCTTCTACAACAATATTGTTTGGCATATTTCTTAGAATATCGCCAATGGGTGCTAAAATTTCTTCGTAATTTGCTTTTAGTTCTGAATGGCCGGATTCGAACAAAAGTGGTTGCGGAAGTACAAGTCGAATTCGTTTTTCTTCAACAACGACTTCGATAAATTCGACAAGTTTTTGTTCCATAATTGCTTGGTTTACGGTATTGACTATTTTTTGTTTTTCATCGATTTTAGGTTGCGCTTTTAATGGTGTTTTTCCTGCCATTGAATCTGTAAAGTTTTTACTGAGTTCTTTAAGGACTTGTTCAAATGTGCTACCTTCAGTTTTTGAAATATTTTGAGATGCAAAAACAAAGAGTAGAACAAAAAAGCAAAGTAATTGCGACATCAGGTCGCCAAACATGATAAATCCTATTGGGCTTTCGCCTTCTTCGCCGCCGTTATGTTTTCCTTGCATTGGGTTGTGTTTCTGGCCGTGACTCATTCTTTTTTTGTTTTTCCTGATGATTTGGTTTTATGTGAAAATTTGATATAGGTTAGTAGGAATTTTTCAACTTTCAATGGGATTTCATTGCATTCAATAAATAGAATGCCCTCTGTAATTAGTCGTTTTAAGCAAGCTTCTTCTTCGCTTAGAATTTTAAGTTTTTGAGCAATTGGAGTAAAGATCATGCCTGAAAAGAAACCACCATAAAATGTAGCAATGAGTCCTAAAGCCATTGCTGCTCCTAGTTTAGATGGGTCGCCCATATTTTTTAGTACTTGAATAAGTCCAACAATCGTTCCAACCATGCCACAAACAGGGGCAATAACTGCACTGTTTTTGAAAAGTTGAATAACGGTATTATGGCGCTCTTGCATTTCTTGAATGCTGTTGTATAGTGCTGAACGAATAAAATCTTCCCCGGTTTTTTCAATGACTAATTCAAGTCCAAATTTCATGAATGGATCTTTTAGTTTTTCAATTTCAGTTACTAATGCTTTTTTCCCTTTATTCATAGAAACTGTTGAGAGATTGACCAAAATATCGATAGCCTCTTTGTCCCCTAATTGTTTGGGTGGAATGATTACGAATTTGATTCCTTGTAAAAAGGATACGAAATTAGTGAATTTTGTTCCTAATAGTAATGCAAACATTGTTCCGCCGAGTACAATCATTCCAGAAGCTAGGTGAAGATATTCCGCTGGTTTGTGTAGTATTTCCGGTAAGCCAAACATAAGAATAAGCAGCAACATGATCATGGAAAAAATAATATTCACCCAAAAACTCCTTTTATTTTCTACGTGTTAGATAATATGTGCCCGAAAAATCTTAGTTTAAACATTATTAAGGTCTTTTTGTTTTTTGCTTGCTCTTGTCAAAGCGGAACTAGTTTAGTATCTTAGGTGCCATGAAAAAAATGACAGAAGAAAATATCAAGCAATTACGAGGCTTAAGTACTGATCAGGTTGTAAAACGACAGGTTAGGGATGGCTTTAACGAATTACTGGCTACACAAGGCGGAAATCTATGGGCAACGGCTTGGGATGTATTAACTGAGCCGATGCTCTTGATTTTGGTTGTATGTGGCATTATTTATTTACTGATGGGCGATCGTGCTGAAGCTATTTTGTTATTGGGATTTGTATTAGTCATGATTGGTATTACTATTTTTCAGCGACGTAAGACGGAACGAGCATTAGAAGCGTTAAAGGATTTGTCGAGTCCTCGGGCATTAGTTATTCGTAATGGGCAGCAAACCCGTATCGCAGGCAGAGAAGTTGTTTGTGATGATATTGTTATTTTAAATGAAGGTGATCGTGTTCCTGCTGATGGAATTGTTATGTGGGAGAGGAATTTGTCAGTAGATGAGTCCTTATTAACTGGGGAAAGCATTCCTGTTAAAAAAGTTGGTGATTGCGTGAATCGACTCATGGAACAGCCAGGTGGAGATCAGCATCCATTTATTTATTCTGGCACTATGGTTGTTGCAGGTCAAGGCGTTGTATGGATTAAAGCTATTGGAAATCAGACTGAGTTGGGCAAAATTGGTAAGTCTTTGCAAAGTGTTGTTGCAGAAAAAACGCTTCTTCAAACTGAAACAGATCGGATTGTTAGACTTTTTTCGTTAATAGGCGGCGTTTTGTGTGCGATCATTGTTATAGCTTATGGTTTGTTGGGCAGTGGTTGGATGAATGGGTTTTTGGCTGGAATTAGTTTTGCTATGGCCATGCTTCCTGAGGAATTTCCTGTTGTTTTAACCATATTTTTGGCAATTGGAGCTTTACGTATTTCGTATAAACATGTTTTGACGCGTAAAATGACAGCTGTTGAAACGTTGGGGGCTGCATCAGTATTATGTGTTGATAAAACTGGAACGCTTACGCAAAATCGCATGACGATTCAGCAGTTGTTTGCTGTTGGTTCTAGAAAAACGGATTTGGAATGCGTAACTGGTGAGACGATTATGATTCCTGAACAACGCAAGGAGGAATTGCCTGCTTTTTTCCATGAGTTAATTGAATATGGCATTTTGGCTAGTAAAAAAGATCCTTTTGATCCCATGGAAAAAGCTTTACTTGATGTTGGTGCGCGAAAACTAGTTGACAGGGAGCATTTGCACCAAACATGGGCATTGATTCATGAATATCCGTTATCTCGTGAATTGTTAAGTTTGTCCCATGTATGGAAAACTAATGAAGCAGGGCATACTGTAGTTGCTGCTAAGGGGGCGCCAGAGGCAATTGCAGATTTGTGTCATTTTAGTTGTGAGCAAATAACAGCATTGCAGGAGAAAATTCAGCAAATGGCTTCTCAAGGGTTGCGGTTGTTAGGGGTAGCTAAAGCTGTCAGTGACGAGATTATGCTTCCAGAACAGCAACATGATTTTGTTTTTGAATTTTTAGGATTAATTGGCCTTGCTGATCCAGTTAGAGTCGGTGTTCCAGAAGCAATTCAAGATTGTTATCAAGCAGGAATAAAGGTTGTGATGATTACCGGTGACTATGCAGGTACTGCCATTACTATTGGGAAATCTATTGGTCTTCGACAAGCTGAGTGTACACTAACTGGCCAGGAGCTTAATTTGTTGTCACCTGTTGTTCTTCAGCAACGGGTGAAAGACTTGACTTTGTTTTCGCGAGTTGTTCCTGAACAGAAATTGATGATTGTGAATGCGTTTAAAGCTAATGGAGATATTGTGGCAATGACTGGAGATGGTGTTAATGATGCGCCAGCTTTGAAGTCAGCACATATTGGTATTGCTATGGGCGGACGCGGTACAGATGTAGCGCGCGAAGCGTCAGATTTGGTTTTATTGGACGATAATTTCACGTCAATTGTTGCTGCTGTAAAAATGGGTCGGCGAATTTTTGAAAATTTGAAAAAAGCAGTTGCTTATATTATTGCAGTACATGTGCCAATTGCGGGTTTATCGTTGATTCCTGTTATTTTTCAATGGCCTTTAATTTTGTATCCAGTTCATATTGTTTTTTTGGAGTTGATTATTGATCCAGCTTGTTCAATTGTTTTTGAAGCAGAACCTGCTGAGGTAAATAGTATGAATAATCCTCCTCGATTAGCTACAGAATCGTTGTTTAGTACTAAAACCGTTATCTTTAGTGTGCTTCAGGGGTTAGTTGTCTTGGTCGTTGTATTAGTGATGTATAAGCTTGCATTATCTCATGGTTTTTCGATTACTGAAGCAAGGGGATTAACGTTTTCAACTTTAATTTTTGCTAATATTGCGTTAATTTTAACGAATCGTTCGTGGCGTTTAACTACTGTGGGGTCGTTAAAAGTTCCAAATCCGGCACTGTGGTGGGTGATTGCTTCAGCATTGATCTTTTTAGGTGTTGTTCTTTATGTTCCTTTTGCATCTGATTTATTTAAGCTAAGCCCAATTCATGCTAAAGACATTCTAATTGCTGTTGGTTGCGCTGCAGCAAGTGTGATATGGTTTGAAATTATCAAGGTTTTGTTTTTGCGGCGCATTGCTGCAGTTAAGGTATAATTTTTATAAATCGATCATGCAGAATTAGATAGCTGTACAACGTAAGTGTTTGATTGACTAAATATTTTGGGCAGCAGCCTAACAATCCATTTCGAGTATTTAAACTGTCTTCCAGATATTTTTTAAACGGTTTTTCCTGATTAACGAACTTTTTCGCAATGCCAAATTGGCTAATAGCGAGTAAATTATTGTATCCTTGTGGACGTTTGGGTTCTGCACCAACATAAGCCGTATAAACTGTGGTGACATTAGCTTGTTTTGTGAATTTATCTAGTATATTCATAGCACGAGAGTCTTTATTCCATAGTGCATCTATGCCGATATTCAAGGGCACACGAATTGATGAAAATTCATTGCTGTATTCAGTTTCTGAATAGCTATTGCCTGAAAAGAAATTATGTAATGAAAGTTTATTGTCATTGGCATTGAATCCAGCCCACGCCCATGCAGGAATGGGTAATGTTCCTTTAATGTTTTCATTGCTTGCTAGCAATTCTTGACTTTGTTTTAATGCAGTTGATATTAAATCGTATTCTTGATCTATGAGTGTTGTCCATGAATGGCGAGGATAAACTTGCGCAAAAATTTTATAATATGCAGGGGAAAAATCTGGCGGAGCCCATGCAATTTCGATGCGCGTACCAAAAAAAGATTCTTTTTTGCTGATGGGCCAGTACGGATTTCTTTTCTCGTCTGTGGGAAGCCGTAATAGTAATTCTGATTGTTGAAAAATTTCATGGGTCCATATTTTGTTTTCTAAATCATCTGCAATGGTTTTGTATGTCGGTTCTCTTTGGGTCCACAATCCTTTATTTGTGAGTTCGTTAGCTTGTAGTAAACTTAACAAAATGATTGTTTCTGCTGCAGTTAGTGAACTAACATCACTAAATTGAGTTCCTTGTTCACTGATTTGCCAGGTGTGGAGACCGTGAGCATTGATAAAATAGGATAAGCCAGACAAAATAATATCGAAAAATGATTGATCATTAAATTGAACGGCTAGTAAAAGAGCATGGCCACTGTTTTCCGCTAAAATTTGTCCAGAATACAAATCTTTGATGATGCTTCCTTTTGATAGATCAATGTGATAACGTTCTTTCCAGCCAGACCAAATAAGCTTTTCATGAGCTGTGCGTTGTTGAAGAATTCCGAGATTGGATGTAGGCAATAATCCTTGAGTCATAACATTTGTAGTTGGCTGTCCGCCTAAGCTGATTACTAACGAAAACATACTGAGATAAAATAGTACTGATTTTTTCATATGCAAGTCTCCCTTAAAGAATAGTTTAATTGTACTCTATAATTGCTAGTGAGACGAATTGTTAATTTGTTTTTGGAATTGTTAATCCAAATTCAATTCCCTGTTTTGTTTCCAGCCACAATCGCCCCCCATGAGCTTCAACAATGTTTTTCGCTTGATCTGTTCCTTTTTCAAAAGTATGAATTAGAGTTTCATGATCTTCTTTTCGCATTTTTTGCTGTGGGTTACAAAAGGTGATTAACGTTGCATTTCCTGAAGATGTTTCGCTAAAGGTTACTATGATATTGCCTTGATCGCAAAAATTTACTAATTTACTGAGAATATTCATAAGTACAAACTGGATTTGTTCAGAATTGCTAACTATCATATTGTCTTTGCTGTTATTCTTTATGTTGACTAAGAGGTTTTTGGCTACAGCGAGTGCCTTGATATGCGTTTCTAGATAGATGATGAGTTCTGAAATCAATAAGTGTGTTTTTATTAGATTTTTGGGCACAAAATTAGAATCGGGTTTGGGTGCGGCTACGAGTAGTTTTGGCCTGAGAATAACAATATAATAGTTGATATTTGTGTTCGGTGTTTCATCTTTGAGCCGGCTGGCCAATATTTCTATTTGTATATTGGATGGAAATTGAATCAAAATTGGACCAATTTCTACAATAGCAGGGTTTTGTATAGGTAAAAACAGTTGGTTGTAAACAGAGATGGAGAATAATGATTCTGCACTTTTTCCTCTAATTGTTTGTTTTTCTTCTCCAAGAAATGTTAATGCTGCATTATTTGCAAATATGACGTGATAGGTTTCATCAAAAAGGATAATGCCTTCGGCAATAGATTTAATAATATAAAATTCTAATTCTTTGATATTAAACATAATTAGCCCCTCATTAGTTGGGTAAAATAATAATTTCGACTCGGCGATTTTTAGATCGATTTTCTTGAGAGCTATTGGGGGCCACTGGGTGATGTTCTGCATATCCGCTGGCTGTAAACCGTTTAGCTGCTAGGTTTTTTTCTTCAATAAAGTATTCAATAACATTCGTTGCACGTAATGTTGACAAGCTCCAATTCGAAGAATATTTTTCTGTTTTTATGGGGACATCATCTGTATGGCCTTCTACCATAAGATTGTACGGGTTTTTTCGAAGGATAATTGCAACAGAATCCAGCAAGGGTCGTGCACTAGTCAGGAGGACGCTGTCGCCGCTTTCAAAGAATAATGTGCTATTAACAATAATGCGAAGGCCTTTATCTTCAATGTGTGTAGATACAAATTCTGTCATGTTGGATTCTTTGAGTTGGTTGTCAATATTTTTTTTGATTTCAGAGAGGCTGAGAATCGTTGGCGCAATGACTTTGTTCAATTCTGATTTGGTTAGCAGTGCTTGTTGGATTGATTGAACTGTTTGAGCATATTTGATGGTATTCGTAGATGACATTGTATACAAAAGTGCAAAAAAGACCACAATTTGCATGAGTAAGTCACAATAGATTATAAGAAAGCTATTATTTGATTTATAAATGTCGTCATCACTTGTAATTGTAAAAATAGGTGCATCATTGGGTGTGGGTTCTTCAGTGATAATATTGTTTGATTCGTTGGCAATAATTTCTACATGTGACCAATCAAGTGCGTTGCTCATTTTAGCTCGACTTTAACTCGTTCTTTTTTGGGCAAATAAGCATTAAGCCGAGTTTCAAGAATACGCGTGTCCATATTTTTGCGAAGGCCTACAATACCTTCAATAATGACTTTCATTAAGAGTATTTCGTCGTTCATGCGTGCACGTAATTTTTCACTAATGGGGTAAAAAATAAGGTTAGCCATTAAGGCTCCATAAAATGTGGTAATAAGTGCAACAGCCATAGCAGGGCCCACGCTGCTAGGATTCGAAAGTCGTGAAAGCATTTGTACTAGGCCAATGACTGTGCCGATGAGTCCAAAGGCTGGGGCAAAGGCAGCCATAGAAAGGAAGATTTGTTGTCCAGCTAAGTGGCGTTGTTTGGTCGTTTCCATTTGAGTGATGAGTGTTTCGCGAATGATGGGTTCAGGAAGGCCGTCAACTACCATTGTGAGTGCTTCTTTTAGAATGTCATCTCCGATTTTTTTTTCTTCTTTTCCCAATGCTAAAAATCCTCCACGTTTGGATGTTATTGATAATTTTACAACAGCTTCAATAATTTCCTCAACTGAGCGAATACGTTTTCCAAAAATTTTCAAAAACATTCCTGCTACTTTGAATACCCGATGCGCAGGATAGCTAATAAATGTAGCAGCTAATGTTCCGCCAACAGTAATCATTAATGCGTTGATATTAATGAAGAGACCATATCCGCCTTCTTTTTGAATAGAATAGAAAATGAGTATGAAACCAGCAAGGATTCCGATTACGCTAAGAATATCCCGACGTCCTTGAGTAAAGGTGTAACTAAATGAAAATTCTGAGTTTTTGTCCCGTTCTTTCATGATATAGCGTCCTTACCAACCCCATACAATGGTATGTTTAAGCATTGCATTTGTATGCCGTACCCGATCTGCTAAAATTGTTGCAATTTGTTTGTAGATTATGAGTCCTAAATGATAGTTTTTTTCAACTATACAGAAAAATTCAGGTGTGTTTAAGACTAATACATGAGATGTTTCAGTAGCAAGAACTGTAGCTGAGCGTGGTGCATCCGAGACCATAGCAAATTCACCAAAAATTTGTCCGGAATTGATCATGTTGATTTTGGCCTGTTGTTCGTTGTTATCAGATGTTTCAATATGCGTACACGCACTACCTGTTAATAAAATATAAGCATCACGGTTTTTAGTAGACCCTTCTGTGATAATTTTTTCGCCTTCTTGAAAAACTTTTAGAGAGAATACTTGTGCGATTTCTGTGTAATCTTGTTCAAATAGTCCATTAAAGAACGATATTTTTTTTAGTAACGCAACAATGTCTGTTGATTCCATTAGAAACCTCACTTTATTAAATGAATTATTATATATTATAGTAGTCGGCCAAGTGCCGTGTTGTCAAATTGGAGAATGTTATACTGAAATCAGTTTGTAATCAGTTGTTCCTAATCCGATTTCTTGTCCATAACGTAATTGAATCGTTCCATCTACATGATCATGAACGCCTTTAAATTTATTTCCGCCAACGTGGTGATTTTTGGTAAGTGCTGAATTTTCAAACCCGATTTGTTTGTTAATTAAATCTATAGAGGCTTGATCTATAGCTACAGCATCAGTTGATGCTAGAATTCCGATGTCAGGAACAATGGGAATGTCATTAAATGGGTAACAGTCGCATAATGGCGAAATATTCATGAGAAAATTGATGAATATAGTTTTTTTCTGTTTTTTTTGAACTGCACCCAATGCATATTCAGTCATGCGTTCAATAAATGTGGGGAGTTCGGTTTCCCAATTTAAATGAATTGTTTTTTGAGGACAAATGCTAATGCATTCTCCGCAGCCAATGCAAGAGATAGGGTTGATGCTTGCAACGGATTTTGCAATTGTGATTGCATTGGCAGGACAAATCGTAGCGCATTCGCTACAGCCAATGCATTTTTTGGGGTTCACGACTGGCCGAGCTGAATGTTGTTCCATTTTTCCTTTAATAGGCGCACAGCCCATTGCTAGGTTTTTGATAGCACCGCCAAAACCTGCCATTTCGTGACCTTTGACATGAGATACCACGATCATGCTGTGCGCATCAACAATGGAC
This sequence comes from uncultured Candidatus Marinamargulisbacteria bacterium, assembly GCA_964443005.1. Taxonomy (GTDB): domain Bacteria; phylum Margulisbacteria; class Riflemargulisbacteria; order GWF2-35-9; family CAYUBI01; genus CAYUBI01. The sequence goes on along the minus strand of CAYUBI010000034.1, from coordinate 7,468 downwards.
TGGGCAATTTTGACAGTATTAAAGTGGCGTTGATGAATTGTAATATCTGCATAATCATTACCTTTAAGTCCATCTGCAATGATGACCGGTGCATTGACAACAGCGTAATTGAACCCATGCTCAATAGCTGTTACAACATGATTGATCGCGTTAGAGCGGCTTCCATTGTAAAGAGTATTTGTGTCAGTTAAAAAGGGTAAGCCGTTTTTAGATTTAACAAAGTCTACGACAGGCCGAAGGTAAATGGGGTTCAAAAACGCATCATTGCCTTTTTCTCCAAAGTGGAGCTTGATTGCAGTTAGGTCATTGGCTGAAATGCAGGTAGAAAATTCATCCTGCTGCAATAGCCTGTTGAGCTTGTTGAGTATGTTGTTGCGCTCGTTAGTAGCACGAAAATCAACGCGGTATACTGTGGCTGTCATAGGATGATTGTATCAAGAAGTAGCGGGCTAGGGTAGTGGAATTTACGCGGGTTTTTTGGGTGGGTTTTTAGTTGTATCTAAAGCTAAAACAGCCATTGCATAGCTGGATGTTCTGTTTTCATCGAGAGGCGTCCCATTGTAACGGCTTAGTGCTTCGGCCTGTGTACTTGAGCGTTCCATATACCAGTTGAGATGACTGATGCCTATAGCCAGGTTGATAGTGTTCAGGTCATGGTATAGGGTACCTTTGGTTTGTAGCTTGCTACGAACAAAGTTTTTAATCACTTTTGATTTGAGATCATTATTGTCGTCCTTTTTGAACGCAAGATCAAAATTAATTAAATCTTCGGCTGATTCAAGAATGATTGCTGCATAAGTGCTTGGTTCGGTTCCATAACTAACAGCATAAATGCACGGCCATGTGTCTTTTTGAGGGATCGTTGTTGCTGTATAAGTTGGCATATTTTTAACTTTATTAAAGGTTGTTTCGTTGTTTGGTAATAATGGTTTTAAGTAGCCTTTATCTGCTGCGTTTTGTAAGGCAATTGGCATTATTTGCATTGTGCCAAAAGCACCACATTGACTGACAGCAAACGGATTAAATTCATTGTTTTTGTTTTTTGTTCCGCTTTCTTTTATAATGAGTTTTTCGATAATAGCTACAGTTAACTTTTTATTTGGATGTTTTATCTTTGAAAGTGCAGCGTTGATTTCGAGACGAATTTTATCGAGTGTTTTGAACGTTGTTGGCTGGTTTTTCGCAGCTTGAGTTGCGGTACCGTTGTTGGGAGGTTGAGACGTATTCGTTTTGGTATTTATTGATATGGGAGCAACTGGTTTTGGATTAGTTTCTGGAGGTTGAATGGGCTCTTTGTTTAAGCTTTTTCGAGTACTTGGTGGTGGTTTTGGTTTTTCTTTTTCATTTGTTTTTTGGGGTGTAGGGTCTATTGGTTTTATTCTCAAGTTCTGCGGTGTACGTGGTGGCTGGATGAAGGGATATGTTGTATCTTTCGGTATGTTTTTATTCGTTGGTTTTTCTTGTGATGTACCACTTTTTTCTGTACGAATAATCGGCTGCATTGGTTTGGATGAATCAGTTTTTTCCTTTTGTGGTAGATCGTAATATGAACCGATTTTTATCTCGCTGGCCATTCTGTTGCTCCAATTTATTTCAGACTTCATAAATCCATCAATGGTTGATATGGAAGATCGAGGTGTTCTCTTTATTGTCTATGCCCAGTATAATGGTGTTTTAAACATGGTAATTACTTTTTTCCTTATTCTTCATGGTTTTCTGGTTTTGATCACATTTTTAAATGTGATGCTTCAGAATCGCAAAGTGAACGTAACTCTTGCGTGGTTATTGGTGTTGCTGTTCGTTCCTTATGTTGGGATTCTTATTTATATTTTGTTTGGGTTTAATTACCGAATGCATAAGCTGATTAAGCAATCTTTTGCAGATGTTCAACGCAGTCCTGTTGGGACTATTCTTGATATTCAGAAAAAATACCTTAATGATTTGGGCAAGTTTGATCATAATAAGTTGATTTATTTGGCAATTAGTAATGCTGAATCTGCGATTACGGATCGTAATCAGGTTGATTTGCTTTGCTCAGGTGAAGAAAAATTTCGACGATTGATTGAAAAAATAAAAGATGCAGAACAGTATATTCATTTGGAATATTTCATTTGGAAAGACGATGCTTTGGGACGAGACATTCGTATGCTGTTGATGGAAAAAGCAAAACAAGGCGTTGAAGTGCGTATTTTGTTTGATTCAATGGGTTGTTTGTTTACCATGAAACGTCGGTATATACGGGAAATGCGTTGTGCAGGCATTGAAATATTTCCGTATCTTGCGCCTCGGTTTAAATTAACAATAACATCGTTGAATAATCGAAACCATCGCAAAATTGCGATTATTGACGGAATGCACGCTTTTGTAGGTGGAATGAATATTGGTGACGAATATATTACGGGTGGAAAGCGTTTTTCGTCGTGGCACGACACTCACTTAATGATTAGCGGTCCTGCAATCAATTTTTTACAAGCGATTTTTAGTATTGATTGGGAAAATACATGTGGCAAGAAATTGGATAGCAATCACTATGCGTTTGATGTAAAAAAAACAACAATACAAGGTGTTCCGATTCAGATTATTTCCTCGGGTCCGGATGATGAATGGAAAGCTATGGAGCAAATTTATTTTTCCATGATTTGCAATGCTAATGATTCGCTATATATTGAGACGCCCTATTTTATTCCGGGTGAAGAATTGATCCAAGCATTGATTGTCGCAGGACTTTCGGGTGTTCATATTACAATTGTGATGTCAGGGAATCCTGACAAATTAATGCCTTTTTGGACTGCTTATACTTATTTTGAACAACTCCTCACTGCTGGCATAGAAATTTATATGTATCATAAAGGATTTTTGCATTCAAAAATAGTTGTAGTTGATGAAAAGGTATGTTCAATTGGTACTGCAAATTTTGATATTCGGAGCTTGGAAATTAATTATGAGGTTGCAGCATTGATTTACAGCTCCTCTTTTTGTCAAACGGTGATGATTGATATCCGAGAGACAATTCGTGAGTGTAAACAAGTAAAATTGGAAGATTTGGAGCAATTATCTTTTTGGGTTAAATTACGGAATTCTACTGTGCGTTTGTTTTCGCCGTTGTTGTAAGCATAACATAGTCATTAAATTATACAGATAATAAATTTTGAATGTAACCAGTTTGATTTTGCTTCTTGATTTTTGTTGACGCTCGGTGAACAGCTCTCTATAATAATTGGTATGGAAAAAAATTATTTACCTTTTTTTTATGATATAACGTTGCGTGATGGAAATCAAGCGCTTAAGCGTCCATGGAATCTTGCGCAAAAGGAAATCGTTTTTAATCAATTGATTAAATTGGGTGTTCAAGGTATCGAGGTTGGTTTTCCAGGCGCAGGTGTTATGGATTTTGACGCTAGTCAGCATTTGGCTAAAATTGCACCTGATCATGTGGTCATTTCCGGTTTGGCGCGATGTACGGAAATGGATATACGAAAAGCAGCAGAAGCTGTTATTGTTGCGGCTCAACCGCGTATTCATGTATTTGTTGGGTTGTCTCGGTTTGTAATGGAAAACGTATTAAAAAAATCTCCTCACATGATTCAAGACCAAGCAGTCGAAAGTGTAGTTTTAGCAAAAAAATTACTTGCAGGAAAAGGTTCAGTTCAATTTAGTGCTGAACATTTTGGTGATTGTGATGAAAATATTGATTTTGTAATTGAGACTTTTTTGAAGGTTATTGATGCTGGAGCTACGGTTATTAATTTGCCAAATACAGTTGAACGTACACGGCCTGCTAGTTTTTTGCAGTTAGTTGAGAAAGTGGCAGCAAAATTGCCCTGCTCAGTGACGTTAGCTGTTCATTGTCATAATGATTTGGGAATGGCGACTGCAACAACAGTAGAAAGTTATTTTCGTGGAATTACTCAGTTGGAATGCAGTTTAAATGGTCTTGGGGAACGTGCAGGTAATACCAACTTGTATGAAGTTGCGATTTCCTTGCATAATAGCGGAGTTAATACTGGGCTTAATTTGAATGAAATTTATGAAACAGCATTATTGGTTTCCGAGCTTTCCAATGTTGCGATTCCTGCGAAAGCACCGTTGGTTGGGCAAGATGCAATGGCGCATCGCAGTGGTATTCATCAGGACGGTGCTTTTAAAACTAAGGACTTGGAAAAAGGTGCCTATCGCCCCATTCATCCTTCATTGATTGGATTATTAGATGGTGAATATATTGGTTTTACGAGTCAGTCTGGTAAAACTGCAATTTATGAAGTGGTTTCGCGTGCTGGCTGGCCTATTTCAATTGAGGAAGCTACATATTTGCAACCATTGATGAAAGCTGAGGCTGACGTTGTAGGAGAATTGTCTGGGAATATGGTTTTGGATTTTTACAAAAAGAAGCTTTTTTCAATTGACGGACCAGTTCATTTCGTTGATTTTACTGAAGTAACAGCAATGGGTACGTTGGAACGTTATCAATTAACTTATGACATTAATGGTGTGCGCGTATGTGAGTTTGCTGAAGGGGATGGGCCAATTGATGCTTGTTTGGCAGCTTTGCAACGTAGGTATCCTATTGAATTAGGACATTATGAGCAAATGGCAATTGGCGAAGATCAAAAGGGTTCTGCATCAGAAGCTATGACAATTATGAAACTTCGTAATCGGACAAGTATGCGGGAAGTTTTATGCCGAGGATTGAATCCAGATACACGATTAGCCAATATTTTAGCCATTTTTAATGGGATTAATTTACTAGAAAAATAGGAGGGATATATATGCCACGAGTTCGAGAAGAAGTGATGTTTCGTCAAACTGAAGTAGCCGTTAATAACTTTATAAGTCGTGTTTATTTGTGGATGTCTGGGGCGCTTGGTTTAACGGGCGCTGTGTCGATTTATATTGCGATTAATCCATTTTTAGTTCAGTTATTTTTGGGAAATTCGCTGATTTTGATTGCTTTGGTTATTGGCGAGTTAGCTTTAGTTTTTTTTCTGTCGCGTTCTATTGCGAAATTAACTGTTCAACAAGCAATGATGGCATTTTTGGGATATGCTTTTTTAAATGGAATTACGTTGGCTTCAATTTTTCTTATTTATACAGCAGAGTCAATTGCTACAACTTTTTTCTGTTCAGCTGGAACTTTTTTTCTGATGAGTGTTTATGGTTACACAACTAAGCGGGATTTAACGTCAATTGGGAATTTGGCGTTTATGGCATTAGTTGGTTTGATTGTTGCATCAGTTGTGAATTTGTTTGTTCATAGTTCCGGATTAGGTTTAATTATTTCGTATGCTGGTGTGCTTATTTTTGTTGCTTTAACTGCATATGATACTCAGCGCGTTAAGCAAATGTCACAAACTATGGAAAATGCTTCAGCTGAATCATCTAAAGGTGCGATTATGGGCGCATTAATTCTTTACTTGGATTTTATTAACTTGTTTATAATGTTGCTTCGAATTTTTGGAAATCGAAGAGACTAAAATTTCTACACGAGCATTGAAAGGAACAGCTGTGGTAATAAAAATTGAAAAAGAAGTAAAGTGTCCCTGTGGCTGTATAATGACGCGCTTGTTAGAGACATCAGTTTTTGAATGTCCTGGATGTAATCACATGGAATTTATTGATTAGTGAAGGTTTTAGTTGTAGGTCATGGCGGACGTGAACATGCATTAGCGTGGAAAATCTCCCAGAGTCCAGAAGTTTCGAAAATTTATATTGCGCCAGGGAACCCTGGAACTGCACTTTTGGGTGAAAATATTGCTATTGGTATTCATGAGATTGAGCGTTTAGCTGATTTTGCTAAAACTTATGATATTGGCTTGACTGTTGTTGGGCCCGAAGCACCCTTGGTTGCAGGAATTGTTGATTTCTTTAATCAATGCAAGTTGCCTGTTTTTGGGCCTAGTTCAAAAGGTGCGATGTTAGAAGGTAGCAAGTCAGTTGCTAAGGCATTAATGAAAAAATATGCTATTCCTACTGCAGCGTATCAGGAATTTTCTGATCTTACGTCTGCACTTGGCTATATTAACAAAATGGGCGCACCTATTGTTATTAAAGCAGATGGGTTAGCAGCTGGAAAAGGTGTTACTGTAGCTGTTACGTTGCAGGAAGCTGAAGTTGCTTTGCGGGATTGTTTTGAGAAACGCCTGTTTGGTGATGCAGGCAGTCATGTCGTTATTGAAGAGTTTTTGCAGGGCGAAGAAGCTTCGATATTAGCGTTTGTTGACAAAAACATTATCATTCCGATGGTTAGCGCGCAAGATCATAAACGTGTTGGCGAAGGTGATACTGGACCTAATACTGGCGGTATGGGTGCTTATTCCCCAGCACCGATTATAACACCTGAAATTATGGAACAGGTTCAATCGCAGATTTTTAATCGTATGCTTCTTGCGTTTCAAAAAGAAAATATTGATTATCGCGGAGTTTTATATGCAGGATTAATGATGACTGCTACTGGACCCAAAGTAATTGAGTTTAATGCGCGTTTTGGTGACCCTGAAACTCAGGTTATTCTGCCTCGCTTAAAAACCGATTTAGTTGAAATTATGTTTGCATGTATAGAGGATCGGCTAGATTCAATTGTCATTGAATGGGATGATGCTGCTGCTGCTTGTGTGGTGCTGTGTAGCAAGGGTTATCCAGGAGATTATTTGAAAAATAGCCCCATTCGTTTTTCATCATCAACACAGGCTGGTTTGGTTTTTCATGCAGGAACAGCGATAAAAAACGCTGACTTAGTTACTGCGGGGGGGCGAGTTTTGAATGTTGTGGGACAAGGTGATTCGATTGTGAATGCTGTGAAAAAAGCTTATGAACTCATTCCTAGTATTGAATTTCCTGGAATGAGTTATCGCCGAGATATTGGATATCGTGCCTTTACATTTTCCTAAGCAAAAATTAGTGCTTGCAACAAAAAATCTTCATAAAGTTAATGAAATTCGTGCTATTTTGGGCCAGTCTTCTTTTTCGTATTTGTCATTACTCGATTTCCCCGATATAGCTGAGATTGATGAATCAGGGGTAACATTTGCTGAAAATGCATTGATTAAAGCTAGGGCGTTGATTGGTTGTGATTGCATTATATTAGCTGATGATTCGGGGTTAGTGATTGAGGCATTAGGCGGAAATCCGGGGATTTATTCTGCTAGATATGCTGGTGAAAATTCCACGCAATATCAGTTAATTGAAAAGGTTTTGTATGAAATGGAGGGCGTTCTTGATCGGCGTGCACATTTTAATTGTACGTTAGCTATTATATTTATGGATGGCCATGAACAAATAGTTGAGGGTAAGCTTTTTGGCGAAATTACTGATGTTAGTTGTGGTGAAAATGGTTTTGGTTATGATCCTATTTTTTATGTTTCAGAGTTAGGTAAAACTTTGGCAGAAGCTACGTCTGAAGAAAAAAACATCGTGAGTCATCGGGCACGAGCGTTACTAGCAGTGAAACAACAGTTGGGCTTATAACTTTATT
>CAYUBI010000033.1:315-20666 GCA_964443005.1 uncultured Candidatus Marinamargulisbacteria bacterium | reverse complement strand
AATAACCAAATCGGATTCCGTTATGGTGTTCTTCGCTTCCATAATGGACGCTGTAGTTCTTGATATCCTCATTAAGTAAAAGTATGAAATCGATATTTCTAACACACCCTTTGCAGATATTTCTACGTTAGTGTAAACTATACGCCATGATAAAACGACTTGTTCTTTTCTTTTCTTTATTGCCTTTGGCGTCTACTTGGGCTGTAGGAGCCAAATCTGGTCTGGGTGCTGCTTATTATATTCAGGTTTGTTTGTCTCTTTTAATTGTTCTTGGGTTTATATATTTTGCCTCAAAGTTGTTTGCAATGAAGTTTAATCGGCCCAAAACTCAAGCTATGAAAGTTATTGATTATCTTCAGCTGGAACCTCAAGTTAGTCTTTATAAAATAAAAGTTGATAATGACGAGTATGTTATTTGTGTGGGAAATAAAAATATTAGCACCTTGCAAAAAACAGGGCCTAGTTTTCAACATACGGACTTTAATGACTCCGTATCTTTTGCTCAAGTATTAGATTCTGAAAAGGAAAAAACTGTCTGATGGTAGCAGCAGCTCCTGTTTTACTTGATTTATCCATGTTAACTGGAACGCCAATACAGTTTAGTAGCTCTATTTCGTTGTTGTTAACTTTGTCTGCAATATCCTTAATTCCTTTCTTTTTAATGTCTGTCACCTCCTTTTTACGTGTGACAATTGTTTTAGGCATGATTCGCTCAGCTATTGGAACGCAGCAAACACCGCCAAATGCTGTTTTGATTTCTTTAGCTATGTTTATGACTATTTTTATTATGTCTCCAGTATGGCAAGAGGTATATCAAAATGCGATTATTCCTTATAATGAAAAGAAAATTACCCAGGATGAAGGTTTTAAGCGAGCGTTAGCACCCTTGCGTATGTTTATGTTTAAGCAAGTTCGCGAAAACGATTTAGCATTATTTTTGGAATTTGCTAAGCTGGATAAAATTACTGAACATGAGCAAATTCCAACTTATATTTTAATTCCATCGTATATGCTAAGTGAATTACGAACTGCGTTTGCTATTTCCTTTGTTATATTTTTGCCATTTATTTTAATTGATTTGCTAGTTTCAAATATTTTACTGAGTTTGGGTATGATGATGTTGTCGCCTGTTATGGTTTCGTTGCCATTTAAAATTTTGATGTTTGTTTTAGTTGATGGCTTTAATCTGATTGTTCATGGATTAATGTTGGGGTATCAAAAGTAATGTGATGCGGCTAGTGCTGCGTTTTGTAATTTTATTAGTATGTTTGAATTTATCGATTATATGGGCTGGTGAATCCTTAATTTATCGGTATTGGGGTGAATTCGTTCCTGCAAGATGGCAAAACTTTTTGTTGACGCATGATTTACTGTTACCACCTAAAGCATCTTATAAAAAATGGCACACTGATATTGTTCGAAATCGCAATAAAACCGTAGAATGGAATGCTAATCGCTGTGAGATTGTTCTTTATCCTGAGCATGCGTTTGAGTCAACTCAGTTGTTGTTGTCCAATAATCCTGAAGCTATCACAAGTCCTGGTGTAGTTGATCGTTATTCTGGATTGCGAGGAGCTAAATCGTTATTGCTGTATCATCGCAATATATCGGATGTTTCGCTGAATATTGAAGTGCTGATTAATACAGAGCAACCTGCTGTTTTATATCAACGATTATATCAAGCTGGACCAGATTATGACATGATGTTTGTGGGAAAACGATTAGCGCAGTCGTATTTGCAATTTCGTCATGCAGGTGAAGTTGTCCCTTTTAACAGTGAAATTGTTATATTTCGCGCAGTAATGAAGCCACAGCAGTGTGCTACAGCATTACTTGAATTGGATGTAGATACCAATCGTGACTATTCGCTTCGTGTACAAGTTAGCGCTTTGGGCTCTGTACCAAAGATGTTGCTTCCAGAACTTGATAAAGATGTCATTCATCCCTATGGCACATTTGCTTTAACGCCTGTTGAAAAAGTTGTTGCCTTAACAAACTCAAATCGGATTTATACGTTATCAATTGGTGATGAACCTTATGAAGAAAATCGTCGCGGATTTTTTGAAGGTCAATATATGGTTTTACATCATTTTACGCTAAAATTAGGTGACCAGATTCAGCCGAATCAAAATTGGGCTATTTATTTTGTGCCGCGTGCTGGAGCTGCATTAAGTGTTTTTTGGATTAATCAAACAATTTATGCTACAGGTCATCATGAGATGATGGTATATCGGTTTCGTTCAGAAGATTATCAGCGTCGTAAAATTGAAATTGAAACAGTTCCGTTAGTAGGATCGAATTATCCGGTGAGCCTTGTGATTCGACGCAGTAAAGGAGAAGGACTATGACTGAAGGATTAGCTACAAGTATGTTTGCGCAAGGAGTATTTTTGTTGCTTCTTTTGTCAATGCCAGCAGTAGGATTAGGTTTAGCAGTTGGACTTTTAATTTCGTTGTTTCAGGCAATTACGCAAATTCAGGAACAAACCTTAACTTTTGTTCCAAAATTGATTGTGGTTATGCTGGTATTAGTTGTTACATTTCCTTGGATGGCTTCACGATTGATTAGCTGGATAACGGATTTATGGGCCAATATCCCCAATTTGTAGGATTACGTTAACATGGTTATTACTGTTTCAATGGCTATGGTCTTTATTATGATTATGGCACGGTTTCTTGGTTTGTTTATGATGGCACCTATTTTTAGCAGTCGTACAATTCCCGCACCTATGAAATTATGCTTGATTACGTGGATTACAATTGTTATTTTTATGATTACTCCCATTCCTATGCAATTACCTTCAACTATGTTGTCGTTTGCAATTGCAGTATTTAATGAGTTTTTGGTTGGATATATTTTGGGATTTGTTGCACATTTGATTGTTGTGAGTGTTCAAGAAGCTGGATCTTTAATGGATATGCAAATGGGTTTAAGTGTGGCATCTGCACTAGATCCAGCCTCTGGAACTCAGACCACAATTATTTCGCGATTAATGTATCAAATGGCTTTATTGATTTTTGTTTTGGTAGATGGGCATCATGCTTTGTTAGGTGCTGTTCAGCAAAGTTTTCGTGTGATACCTGTTGCTACCTTAGTCATATATCCAGGGTTAATGGATCAACTGGGTTATTTGGCTGGTCAAATTTTTTCAAATGCTCTGTTGCTGGCAATGCCTATTATTGTTGTTATTTTTCTGCTTGATTTTTCCTTAGGTTTATTGGGTCGGGTAGCACCCCAAGTAAATGTATTCTTTTTGGGGTTTCAGCTGAAACCAGTGCTGGGACTATGGGTATTGCTAATTACTTTGCCTTATTTGGGAAATCGGGTTACTGTAATTATTCAAACAATTGTTGAACAAACTCTTGAAGTTTTTGCGCATGTGCAAAAGCTTGTTTAAGCGAATATAAAGGGAATATAAATGGGCGAACAGTCTGGAGATAAAAGCGAAGAGCCGACCCCGCACAAGCTTCAGGAAGCGCGAAAAAAAGGTCAGGTAGTCAAAAGCAAAGAAGTCACAACTGCAATGTTGGTATTAATGACGTATCTTGTATTGCATGCAACAGCCAAAGGTATGCTGGAACAAGTATTAGATTATTTTCGGTATGCCTGGAGTTATTTAGGCGAAGAAATGTCAATGTCAGTTATTGGACATTTGCTTCAAAAGGGTCTTTTTCTCATGTTATTGCTATTAGCACCAATTTTAGCAACTATTTTTGGTGTTGCTTTATTAATTGAGGCACTTCAGACTGGGTTTAATGTATCTTCCGAGCCATTAATGCCAAAGTTATCAAAAATTAATCCTATTGAAGGTTTGAAGCGAATGTTTTCAATGAAAGGCTTAGTTGAATTAATAAAGTCTATTGTCAAAATGGCGATTATTTTTTTTATTATGCAAGGTGCGATTATGTCAGAAATTCACACCATTATGATGATGAGTGAAATGACGATTATGCAAAGTGTTGCTGTTGCTGGACGAATTGCTTATCAAGTTGCAATTCGTGTTGCCTTGTTTTATTTAGTTATTGCAGCTTTTGATTATTTTTATCAACGTTATGAATTTATGAAGCAAATGAAAATGAGCAAGCAAGAAGTAAAGGAAGAATATAAACGACTGGAAGGCGATCCATTGATAAAACAACGCATGCGAGATGCTCAACGTGCAGCATCGCAAGGACGTCGCTCTAAAGGTGCAGCAGGTGCTGATGCTGTTGTTACTAATCCAACGCATCTTGCTGTAGCTATTAAATACGATGCAACAATGATGCGCTCTCCCATGGTTGTAGCAAAAGGTAAAATGCTGGTTGCTGAACTTATAAAAAAAATAGCTGCTGAGAATAATGTTCTGATTTTTGAACGGCCAGAACTAGCGCAACAATTGTATGCTACTACTGAAATAGGGCAAGAAATTCCTGCAGATCTCTTTAAGCCCATTGCACACCTTCTGGCATTTGTTTATGATATAAGAAAGAGGAGAACTTCCCGAAATGCCTGAATTTTTTAATTGGTCAAAAATAAAATCCATGATTCCGTTAACTGATTTGGTTATTGCTATACTTGTGGTTCTTATTTTAAGTATTATGGTTATTCCTCTTCCTACATTTTTACTGGATTTGTTGCTGGTTTTAAATATGTCTTTGGGCATTATTGTATTATTGGTCGCGATTTTTTTAAAGAAGCCGCTTGATTTTGCCGCATTTCCTTCGATTTTGTTAGTTACAACCTTGTTTCGGTTATCATTAAATATTTGCTCGACTCGATTGATTTTATCTCAAGGAATTGATTTTGACGGTAAAGTTATTAAAGCGTTTGCGAATTTTGTTACTTCTGGAAATATGGTTGTTGGAGCTGTGGCTTTTGGCATTATTACACTTGTTCAATTTATGGTAATTACGAAAGGTTCGGAACGAGTAGCTGAAGTTGCTGCCAGATTTACCTTAGATGCTATGCCCGGAAAACAAATGGCAATTGATGCAGATCTTAATTCAGGATTGATTGATGCTTCTGAAGCTAAAAACCGACGAACTGAGATTCAGAAAGAATCAACGTTTTTTGGTTCAATGGATGGTGCAAATAAGTTCGTTCGCGGAGACTCAATTGCAGGTATTATAATTGTATTTATTAATATTTTAGGAGGTTTAGCTATTGGCATGCTACAACAGGGACTGGAGCTAGGTGAGGCGCTGGAGTTATTTGGTAAATTAACGATTGGTGACGGCTTAATTGCTCAAGTTCCTGCTTTATTAATTTCGATTGCAACAGGGTTGGTCATTACCAAGTCAGCCTCAGATGGTAGTTTGGGTACAGATATTAGTAATCAGGTTACCAAAAAACCAGAAGTATTTCTTTTTACAGGTGTTATTTTGGCGTTATTTGGTATAGTTCCTGGACTTCCACTATTACCTTTTTGGACATTGGCTTTTTCTGCAATTGTGTTTGGATATACTTTAATTAAAGCTCAAAAAGTTAAGTTGGATATGTCGCAAGTTTCAGATGAAACAGCATCCAAAGAAGCCTTAAAAAAACCAGAAAATTTATTGAGTACGTTGAGCTTAGACCCAATTACCATGAAAACAGGGCGTAATTTAGTCCCATTAATTGATCCTTCGCAAAATGGACCCTTATTAGAACGAATTACCTTAGTTCGGTATCATATTGGTCAGGATTTGGGCTTTGTGATTCCTGGGGTACGCGTTATGGATGATTTGTCCTTGCCACCCAATCAATATACAGTTGAAATTCGAGGCACTAAAGTTGCTATTGGTGAAGGGTTAACGAATTGCTATTATCTTAAGCAATCGTTGGCTGTTATAAAGGAAAAGGGCTTGTCTGGTGATGAAGTTATTGATCCAGTTGATGGGTCGCGTGCTTGTTGGGTGCCAGCAGGTCAGGCTGAACGAATTCAACAAGTTGGGCTTTCAAGTTTGACTGTGGTTGATTATATTTCCGCACATTTTGCAGAAGTAATTAAACGTCATGCAGATGAAATTATGACACGACAAAATGTTCAAGCCTTAGTTGAATTAGTCAAAAATACAAATGCTGCAATTGTGCGCGAATTAATTCCAGATATGTTGTCCTTAGGCCAAGTGCATAAAGTCTTACAAAATTTGGTACGGGAACGTGTATCTATTCGGGATTTGTCTACAATCATGGAACGGTTAGCAGACTATGCGCATGTTTCCCGTGATACTAATTTGCTGTCTGAGTATGTTCGTCAAGCATTAGCGCGACAAATTTGTGGTGCGTATGCAGATAAAAATGATACAGTGACTGTTATTACCATTGACCCTCGGTTAGAAGAAACCATGATTGGAGCAGTACACCAGAGTGAGTATGGCTCATTTTTGGCTTTGGAACCTAATCTTGGGGAAAAGGTTCTCGAACAAATAGGCTATCATATGCGTAATTTTTTCAAAATGGAACGATCGCCTTTGTGTTTATGTTCACCACGGTTGCGTCCGCATTTTAAGCGATTCACTGAACGCAATTATCCGTTGCTTGCTGTGTTGTCTTATAATGAAATTGTTCCTCAAATCAAGGTGCAGTCTATTGGAATCATTAGTGATGATTAGGTTGCATTGACATTATGGCAACAATATCTGCAGTAATTTTAACTAAAAATGAAGCTTCTTGTATTGAGCGGTGTTTAACATCCTTATTGTTTTGCGATGAAATTCTGATTATTGATAGTGGAAGTACGGATTCAACAGCTGCTATTTGTCAGCGATTTCGGACACGGTTTCTTGTTCATCTGTTTGAAGATTTTGCTAAGCAACGTCAATTTGGAGCTGAACAAGCTACGAGTGATTGGGTTTTATATATTGATGCTGACGAGGTTGTTCCTGTGGTTTTAGGTAACGAACTCCTTCGCTTAAAAAATGAATTGCATTTAGGCACTATTGTATTCCCACGAAAAAATCAGTTTATGGGACATTGGATTCGGTATGGTGGTTGGTATCCGGATTGGCAGCGGCGAATGCTTCGTCGTGATAAAGTTCGTTTTACAGATAAATCAGTTCACGAATTGCCTGAACTAATTCCTGTAGTTTATAGTCTTTCGGATGAATGGACAGGTGAATTAGCTATTGAGCATTATACGTATCGCTCGCTTGAACATTATTTGCATAAAATTAATCAATGTAGCACACTAGAAGCGCATGAATATCAGGATGTTTTACGAACGCGCAAACGCGATGTTTTGGCGCGTTCTTTCGGAATGTTTTGGCAATGTTATTGGGCAAAAAAAGCGTATAAAGACGGTTTGCCAGGCTTTGTAATTGCTATTATTCAGCTGATTAATTCCTTAATGATTATGATCAAAATTATAGAGATTAAGCGTGAAACAAGCGATTAATTCGGTTTTATTAATTCGCCCAGATGCTATGGGCGATTTTATTTCTATTATTCCTGTAATTAAGTCCTTGCGACGGGCATGGCCAATGGTTCATATTACTGTTTTGGGAAGTACAGCAAATCAAGGTGTTGTTGCTTATGTTTCTTTTGTCGATAAATTTATTAATGCTACGGATTATATGGGACGTTACTGGGAACTTGTTAAACAAATTCGTTTGATTCATATTGATGTTGCGTGTGTTTTTTGTCACAATACTCCCTGGGTATGGCTGCCTATTCTTGCAGGAATTCCTATTCGTATTGGCGATAAATACCGACTGACAAGTCGGTATTTGTTTAATGCGGGTGTTTGGATTTCGAATGCAGATCATAGTCAACATGTGGTTGATTATAATTTAATGTATTTGCGTTGTTTAGGTATAACTGATTATGATAAAACATTGACAATTGATCTTTTAGAAAACCAAAGCATATTTCCTGGACTGCCTGTTGCCTATGTTGTTTTGCATGTCGGTGCCTTAGGTGGCTCAGGTGGGCGTAGCTGGACGCCTGAGGCTTATGCTGCGATTATTAACCGTATTCATGAGCAAACGTTATTAAGCGTTGTATTAACAGGACAACAAGCATTTGCTGTATTTACGCAGCACATTTTGGAGCTTGTTGTTGATTCGAGTCGAGTTATTTCATTAATTGAAAAAACAACGTTGCCGCAATTGATTAGTGTTTTAAAGCAAGCTAAAGCTTACATTGGCACAGATACTGGCGTAACGCATTTGGCTGCAGCCTGTAGTTGCCCGTGTGTGTTTATTATGGGGATTAAGGCTATTAAGCCGATTCGATGGTATCCGTATGGTGTACCTGTTCACATTGTTCGCACAACTGTGCATTGCCCAGATGTGTGTTATTTTTCAAAATGTCATAAATTAAATTGTTTAGCTGCTATTTCAACGGACTCTATTATTAAGGGACTTCTTGATTTGATTGCAGGCAAGCATCAGCTAGTTGATGCTTTTCAACAATCCATGAGTTTGATCGTATTTTTTAAAGTTTCTTACTATCAAGAGGCGAAAGACTTGGTTGCAGCATGTCAGCATTTGGGTATGAGAGCTGTAGCTTTGCCTGAATCACGTGTTTGGCATTTTTTAGTTTTTTGGCAATTTTGTATTACTGAGGATGTCACCATTTTTCATGTTTTACCTCACGTATCCTTTTTGACAAAAATTGTGCTTGTTATTTATCAAAAATTGCTTGCATTAGCGTTATTTGTTGAGCCGTTATATGTTTCCATTGGGAAATTGCCAGCTAAAGGTAATTGGATTGATTATTATCAACAAGAATTTAGAGCGTTAAGTGAAAAGGCGAATCGTAAGGAGTGGAATTTTTGAAAATATTGATTGCACGTACAGATGTTATTGGCGATATGGTGCTCACAACTCCAGTTTTTGCTGCAGTTAAAAAAAAATATCCAAATGCGGAAATTTATGTATTATGTCAACCCTTAACTGTACCCTTATTGGACGGAAATCCCTATATTACCGGTATTATAGAGGAAACCCATCATCAATTGTTAAAACAAGCTCGTGAATTACGCACGTATTGTTTTGATATATTTATTGGCGTATGGGAAAATCCATATTATGCATTGCTAAGTTTATTAGCCAGAATTCCACTGCGTGTAGGTTTTGCTACTTCGCTATTATCGTGGTTGTTATATACCCATACAAAACGGTTTGCGTGGAAAGATGCCACAATGTTGCAAATTGATGCAAATTTGTCTGTTTTGGCTTTGCTAGGTATTGTTGCAACATCAGTTCTTTTCCCGCCTATGTTATTTGTTTCTGTGCCTAAGAAAGAGAGAAAAATTGTAATTGCAGTTGGTGCACGTGGAGCGCATAAATTATGGCGTCCAGAAGGTTTTATCGAGGTTATTCGTCACCTCCTTATTACAACGACTTATCAAATTGTGCTGATTGGTGGATCTGAAGAACGTGCGATTGGCACTGCAATTGCCAAACAAATCCCAGATCGTACACGAGTTGACAATCGTGTTGGCATATTAAACTTAACTCAAACAATTAAGGAAATTGGATCTGCAGCCTATTTTATAGGTGCTGATTCGGGTCCTATGCATATTGCAGCAGCTTATTGTGTTCCTGTGATTGGGCTTTATATTACCAAAAATCAGAAGCCTATGCGATGGCCTCCATTTCATACTTGTCATGTGATTATTCGAGCGCAATATGCATGTCCGTATGTATGTCGATCATCTCGATGTACGCTGTCGATTTGTACAAATGGAATTTTGGTAGAACAGATTCTTCGTTCCTTTGATCAGCTGCAACAGGGCAGCGGATATTTAGATGATGCTGTATACTGGCAGCAACAGGGTTTCTCTATTTTGGTAGTTGGTAATGAACCTGCTGTTCTTGAAATTATAGGGGCTCAGTTAAAAACATATAACTGGAAAGCTGTTTCCGTAACAACACAGATCCGACAACTAAGATCAATTATTGTAGAACGAAATGTTAATGTAGTTCATTTTGTGGATGGTGCGCAATCATTAAAACGATGGTTACTACAACAGTGGGTATCTAATTTGTTGCCTAGTTATCCTTTATTTGTCTATTCCTCGGATATCAACCATGTGTTAGACTCTTATGTTGAGGGGTTTAAGAAAATATGAAAATCTTACTAAAACAACATCGGGGTATTGGGGATTTAGTCATAGCTTTTGCTTTTGCTCATGCGTTAAAAAAACGGTATCCAATGGCATTGGTAGTATGGGACGTTTGCCCTGCGCATAGTGATTTACTGACTTTTTTTCAACATCGGGTTTTTCATCCTCAAGACAAAGTAGATTTTATAGTTGATTTTAATCGCTCTGTGAGTACCAGAAATTTTACCTTGCATGAGGTTGAACGATATTGTCGCGCATGGCCGTTGTTAATGGTAAATCTGAATGATGTGGCCTATCCTGTAATCGAGCGTTCTACAGTGGCGCATCATGTTGTTCTTTCTTTGGGTGCACGAATTTCAACACGCCAATGGACTGTTTCTGGATATCAGTCGTTGCTTGATGAGCTCACTATTTCGGGTTATCGCGTTACACTGATTGGAGGTATTGAATCAATTGCTATAGCAGCTGCGTTGAATATTGCTTCAACAGTAAATAATGTTGTTGGCAAACTGTCTTTATTACAAACCTGTGAACAAATTCAATCTGCAGAAGCTGTGATTGCTAATGATACAGGAATTGCGCATATTGCTGCTGCAATGGGTGTGCCTTTGTTAGTTTTTACCTTTAACAAGGTACAGAATAATTTTCGATGGTCTCCATGGACAGAGAACGCATATGTAATTCGCGGAGCTCATGACTGTTCTCGGATATGTCATTCCTCAGAATGTAACCAAAATGAGTGTCGTGATGCGCTGTCTATTCCTCAAGCGCTCTTAGCTTGGAAAGATTTTATTGCTGGAAAGCGAAATGGTAAAAATAAACGCGAATTAGCTAAAAATAGTTTGTTTATTGGCATGATGATGTCTGATGCGTTGTATGACTCGTTGAAAACCGAGGGGTATTCGGTGTTTCTTTTTTCCCAAGCGCAATCACTCAAATCATTTACGATTACTCATAATATTAATGTATGGATTAACCCTCTTGGGAGCCATTGGGTTTTTAACTTAAAACAAATATATTTATCTAATTTTGTGTCTGAATTTCCATTGGTTATTCGCACAGAAGCACAAACTGCAGCCACGTTTTTGTCTGAATTTTTTATGTATGCTGAATCTCTTTAAGCGTCGTTTACTAGCTAGATTACCTGTATCTGACATGCAAACCATTTTGATTGTTCGTCCGGATGCCTTAGGAGATGTTGTACTAACTTTTCCGCTTTTGCATGCGCTGCACCTGGAATATCCCTTAGCCAAAATTTATTATTTAGCAGCAGCGTATACGCGGCCATTAATTGAAATGCATCCAGATGTTGCAGGTGTTATTGTAGATCCCTTGGAAAAAGGTACAAAATGGTCTCACTTGCTATTTTTGCGTACTATATTACGGGCTTATCAATTTTCAGCTGTTTTTCATTGCTATAATGAAGTGCCTTATGCTATGGCGACTTGGCTTGCGGGTATTCCTATACGTGTAGGTGATGCGTCAAAAATATCTCCCAGAATTTTTCATACTCATGGTATAAATCAAGGATATCGAAATTTACTTAATCATGAAGTTGATTTAAATATGAGGTATTTAGATGCAGTGGCTATTCCTCGACCGAAACATTCAAGTTTTGGATTTACTGCGCAGGTGAATTATTTGCCAAAAATTTTGCAGCAGGTTGATAAAACTGAAAAATGGATTGTGATTCATCCAGGTTCAGGTGGCGGAAATCGGACGTGGAGTGTGGCATTTTACAAAACATTCATTGCGAGCATTAACAAAGATTATCAGTTGGTTTTTACAGGTGGCATTGCAGAGAAAGAGCGAAATGCTGAGATTTGTTTAGGAATTTCAAATAGTATTGATTTGACTGGCCAAACAGATTTATTACAATTAGCTGCTGTTATTTCTGGAGCCATTTGTTTTGTTGGAGTAGATACTGGTCCCATGCATGTGGCTGCTGCCTTGGGAATTCCTGTAGTGCTGATTTCTCCGACTAAATATGTAAAGCCTAATCGCTGGGGGCCGTACGGTGTAATTAACAGAGTCGTTGCACCTAAAAAGGTTTGTAATAAACGTTGTTTTCCGTATACATGTAAAAACCGTCAATGCATTGATGCGATTTTACCGGAAAACGTTGTCCAAGCATTTCATGAAGTATTAATGAGTAAGTATGAAAATATTAATCAGAATAAACGAGAGTGGTTAAAGGTATCAGTCAATTTATTGAATTTATCTAAGGATGATATTGCAGAAACTGAATGGGACGGATTTAATCTTTATCAATTGAAAATAGAGGATGGTAATTTGCGCCAATTTATCATCACCCATGATATTAATGTGGTGCTGATTTCATATCAGCCTGGATTTCACGAATGGTGGCTGCGAAATTCGGTTGCGCCGTATATTTATTGTCCTCCGATTTTTATTCAATATTCTACTTCTCGATCATTAAGCGATCAAATTATTGAAGGGTTTGAGTCTTTGAACGGAAAAGCGTTATTTTAATGCTCCAACTACATCCTTATATCCGCGTTTTTGTGCCCATGTTAGAGCTGTATAACCGTAAATATCTGTTATGGCTGTGTTTGCGCCAGCATCTAAGAGCAGTTTAACTGCTGCGAGATTGTTTTGATATGCTGCGAAAATAAGTGCGGATTGATTGTAATTTGTGACTGCATTAATGTCTGCGCCATTTTGAATCAATTCCTTTATGGCTGCTAGACTGTTATAAAAGGAAGCAACGATGAGCGGTGTTGAACCATATCGATTTCGTGCGTTGATATCTACATGATAGTTTAATAATAGTTGAATAGCTTTGTCGCAGTTATATCGGCTAGCTAACATGAGTGCTGTGTTACCTTCACTGTCTTGTAAATTTAGATCGGCACCGTGTTTTAATAAGATGATGATTATCCGATCATCATTAGTTTTTGCAGCTTCCATTAAGGGCGTTTGTCCAGTTTCATCTAATTGATTGATGTCACTACCACTTGCTATTAGACTGTTTATCTTTGATTCTAGCATGCTTGCTGGATTGGGAATTTTTGCGTAGTTGGTCAAGGTCGCAACAGGTAATGATGATGTTGTTGCTATTATTTTCTTCGCAGGATTGCGGATCGCACCTGATTTGAGAGGAATCGGAGTTCCCAATACAGTTTGAATGCGAGGTGTTTCTTTTTCAAGCTGTTTTAGTAATGCTGACGTAATAGCAGTATTGTTACTGCGTTTAGCTATTTCTAAGGCTTTGTCTGCTTCTGTTGCGCTAATTTTTGATTTCAGCAATAATAATGCAGCTGGGTTCTGGGTGCTTTGAATAGCATGAAGAAGTGCGGTTAGTCCTTTCCCATCGCTGGCTGCGATTTCAGCGCCATGATCCAGTAAAATAACAAGAATGATGACAAGGCCTTTTTTGGCTGCAATCATCAGTGGCGTTGTACCATTTTTATCCATGGCATTAACATCTGCACCGTTTTTAATCAGTAATTTCACAGCATCAATTTGATTGCCTTCTACAGCTTTTTCTAAAGGAGTTTCTCCATTGGCATTAACTACATTGGCATCAATTCGTTGATCTAATAATCTTTTCATTGTGCTAATATCTCCATTTTCGCTGGCTTTGATTAAGGGCGAGATGTTTTGATGTTTAGGATGAGAATCAAGATAATGGAGTAGCTTTTGCATGAGTAAATCGGGTTGATCTTTATACATATCCCATAAAAATCGAACATTATCAGGTGATGTTTCTGTATCTGTTATAGACTGCATCAATAAAATGATGAGCGCTAGGTCTTGGTTATTCACTGCTTGCGCTAGTGGATTACTCGTTGCAATGTTTTTAGGATCAAAGGTTATTCCAGATAATAATATTTTTTTGACAGCAGCTGCATCCTTTTTATTAATAGCAGTGATTAGTTTTTCGGTTGGGCTAATTTTTTTTTCGTGATTGTTCACACAGCCAAAAAACAAAAAAAGAATAATAATTGAGAATATGATTGAATAGATACTTGATTTGTTAATGAACAACAGAATTTCCTTAGGTTGCACAATGAGATTTAGAATAATCATAGTTGATATTAAGCTTTGCGTAAATAGTTGATAAAATTTTTTGTTTCGCCCATTTGAAAACAAGAAATTTTCTTGTAATATAGAGAGTATGAACAGTATTCAACTATTAGAAGAAAAATTATCTGAAGATCCTAAAGATTATTCTGCACTTAAAGCATTGGGGCAAGTGTTTTTATTACAGCGTGACTATCGGGAGGCTAATAAATATTTTAAAGATGTGATTAATGTTCGTCCGCATCTGATGAATGACATTTTGATTGTCATGGAAAATAATATTAGCGAAGACTATCGAAATGTTGAGCTGCGATTAGCATTGGTGGATTTGTATATTGCTCGTGAACAATATAAAGAAGCTGTAAGTGAACTGGATGAGATATTGGAAATTGATCCTGTTCAGCCATTAGCATTAAAAAAATTGGCGCGAATTTTTCTTAAGTTTGGGGCATATGAACAAATTATTGAACAATTGTATTTACGAGTTGATCTTGTAATTGATGATGAGGAATTAACTGGAATATTAACTTCTGCACTAATAGAATCGCATCAGGTTGATAAAGCCTTAGTTATTTACCAGAAATTGTATGAACGTAGTCCTCATAATTTAGACGTATTAAAAACGTTAAGCGATTTGTATGTGAAAAATCAACGATATGCCCAAGCTGCAGACTATTTGATGCAATGGTTGCAATTGGATGCTGGCGCAATGAATGACATTGAATCTAAAATGCTTTATGTGAGCACTCAGGCACCTGATTCTGTGCCAATTAAAAAGCATTTAGTTGCTGTATATTTGCAGAATCTTAAGCCTGATTTTGCTGTTGATATTTTGATGAAACTAAATCCAGATGATGCTGGGAAATCGTACATAGAAGATAAATTGAAATGGATTATCAAAGAACATATCCACATGCCAGAAGCAATGATTGCTTTAGCCAAATTGTATGTTTATTGTGAGCGATATGCTGAGGCAGTTTTTATTTATCAGGATTTAGCAGAAAAGAATGATCATTTTGTAAATCAGGCTATTTGCGGATATGCAGCAGTTCTTGCAGCGTGTCCAAATCAAATTTTGGCGCATCAGCTGATTGCTGATGCTTTCATGAAACAAGGTGAAACGCAAAAAGCATTAGAATGGTATCATCGTTTACTCAAAGTAAATATTGAAGATTCATTATCTGTCATGGGTAAATGCAAATCTATTTTGGATCTTGATCCCGAAAATATCGAAGCGCAAATTGTTTTGATGGATGCTGCATTTACCAAAAAAGATTATAATGATGCCATTAAAATGGCAATCGAGTTTTTGGATAGTCGGTATAAACGTGTTGAAGTTTATCGATTATTGGTGAGTTGTTATGGCGTTTTAGAAGATGAAGATAAAACTCGATTCTGGTTTGATGAAGGTATGGCCGAATTTCCTTATGATCAAGAATTATTTGTTTTGTATGGGAATATATTCGATATTTTTCTTCATAAGCACCTAGTACAACGAAAAAAGGCAGTTATAGATCAAGAGTCACTGGATACGCATATTGAATATGTAAAAGCTTTATTAAATGTTGGTGATTATGGCGCTACTATTGAACATCTTCAATCAGTCATTCGTCAGTATACTGATGTGATGATTCTCCATTATTTGATGGGGCTTGCTTTTGTTGGACAACATCGATTAGATTTAGCTGCTAATCAATTTCAGCAATGCCAAGAGGCATGGACCTCACCTAAACAGGGTGTTTATACTGATATGTTGTTTTATCGAGCTGGCGCGTTTGTTGGACAGGGGAACGTTAAAAAAGGGCTTGAAATTTATGAATTAATGTTAAGTATTGATATTAAGCATCCTTATGCAAATAGTCGATTAGAGCATTATAAAACTATGATGGGATATTTGGGCGGATGTAAATGGCTTGCCTTAGTATATTCAGATTTAAGTAAACGCGAAGTTGCACATTATTGGGTACCAAATAAATTAGAAAAAAAGAATGCTAGACAATATGAAGTTTCATTTAGTCAAGATCATAATGATATTGCAGTAAGCTATCTTCAAAAAAAATGGTTAATTGCTGCAGAAGAAGAACTCCTCTTAGCCCAGCGATTGGATAGCACGATTCAGGCAATTCCCAATAATTTGTTTGTGATTTATTTTCTAAAAAAAATGGTTGATAAATTGGCGAGTGATCAACAATTAGATATTCGTGAATTAGGACGATATCCTGTTTTTTTAAATAATTATGGATTTTTCTGTATGGATATTGGCGATTATACTCGCGCTTTAACTTATTTTGATCAGGCAATAGCTAAAGCTCCTGAATTAGTTGAGGCATACTTAAATCGTGGCGATTGTTATTTTCTTATGGGTGATTTGAAACATGCAAAATTAAATTGGCAAAAGTATTATCAAAAGGGTATTTTCCCTCATTTGATTCATCGTCGATGTTGGTCCCCTGATATTTTTGAGCTTCATGAGCCATCGATACTGGATTAGTATCTGTATCGTTTTTTTTTTAGCTTCGTTTATGCAATAGACGAATTCACGCTTCGTGCGGATTATCTCAAGTACGTAGATAAAACTAATTTTCTGGTTGTGTCTGGAAATGTTGTTGTTAGTGGCAATCAATTTGTTCTAAAGGCTACAACGATTACTGTAAATACAGAATCTAATGATGTTTTTAGTTCGGTTCCAGTAACGCTAAATTATAATGGTCAAACGTTGTTTGCTCGCTCATTTCAATATGAAAACATCTCCGAATCTGTTACATTAAAAACAGTAAACACGTCAGTGAATGTTTTGGGAGGTCATTCCACTGTTTTTGCTCGCGTTAATGCTCTTGAAAAGCGGTCAAGTATTTGGGCAGGACATCGTAGTGAATTAACTACGTGTGATGATCCGGATCCTCATTATCAGGTTGATATCAATCAGTTTCGGTTTTTTCCAGGGGATAAAATTGAGGGGTTTTGGTTAATTGGACATGCGGGCTGGATTCCCTTATTTATTACTCCGTATTATGTTTATTCATTTAAAAAACAAAATCCACGAATTCACTATCCTAGATACGGATACAATGCAGTAGAAGGAACGTTTTTGAAATCTGCAGTTGATTATGTGGATAATGAAAATAATTTGACTACATTTTATGTTGATTTTATGAGCCGAAAAGGACAGGGGGTTGGGATTTTAAGCGCTGTAAATGAACCGTTACAACATCGAGAACTGTTTTTTTATGGTGTTCCAGAAGCTGATACTCACGTACTGAGTCATGTTTTCACGTTTACTGAAACCTGGTTTCAACCATTAACGAATAGCAGTGCTATACAAACAAATACCCAGACACAAACTGGAGTTTTATTGTTGGATTGGCGAAATCGGTATTTGATTTCCGGTGGGAGAGAATCTTCTAGTCGGCTAGATTTGCGGTTAAACACTCTGTGGGGCCAATCTGATTCTGATTTTCGGCGTGATTTTCTTAATGCCAATCAATCCTTTTCGCAAAAATGGGAAGTTCAGGAATCGACTGGAAAGTGGGGATTAGATTACAAACAATTTCAGAATGATCGGGCCTTGAATTCATCCAAAGAATTCACATTTTTGCAAAGCTCTAGCGGCCAAAATCAGCGTGTATGGTTTTTAACTAATGATTACCCTTTGTCGCAGCAGCAGCGGCAAGATGCTCAATGGCAATGGACAGGTACTCCAAAATTATCAACGACAGTGGGAACAAATTTGCGTTATTGGCAATCTGCAACTGCTGGACAGCGAGATAGTTTTTTGCATCCAGAATTTACTATGAAACAGAATATTAGTTCAATTATTGTTCAGAGTAGTTATGATTTTTTTTCTGATTTAGATGGAGTTACGAGTACTGCAGATAAAATGTTATCACGTGTTGAAAAACAACCGGAAATTCAGTTCATTTTTCCTCAGCAGTCCTTGCTGGGTTTGGATGTTGTGTCTTTAGGTTGGCTTGGGAAATATAATGAATGGCAGTACATTGGGGGAGGATCAAATTATGTTCGAGAGTTAAATAATGTTGGAAGAGTTGTTTTACAGAATCAGGTAAAAAAAACAGTTTCATTATCGTTAAATATAGAAGTTTTTGCAGATGCTACGTTTAAACAATCACTATATTCGTTAGGTGATGCGCAGTATGATTTAACGCAACGATATGGTTTGGGGCATAAAGTGCCAATGTTTTCGCAAGTTATCAGTTTGGAAAAATTCAATCGCGAAGGAAATACGCCGTTTTATTTTGACGAAGTACGTGCTTCTGAACGAACGTATATTCGGCATGAGGCGCGGCTATTTGAAGGAAATTGGTTGCTCTTTATTTTAACTAATGGTTGGAATATTGCACTTAAATCTAGAGATGATTCACAATATGATATGACTCTTGGAAATGGTCAGCCCTTTTCACTGAACTCGAAAACATCCTATAGTTATACTCGCAGTGTATGGAATAATTTATTAAATACATGGGTGTATCGCGGAGATGCTGAACATACTATTCGCGCGTCATCCCAGCATAATCTTCAGACAGGTCAACTCGTTGCAGCTAATGGTCAGCTGGAGTGGACGGTAGGACGCACGTGGCAGGAACGGGTAAAAATGGCAGTTACTTTATATTATGATCCGTATCGTAATGAAATGGTTGTTCCTACTTTGCAGATTTCCAAAGATCTTCATTGTTGGGAGGTTCAATATCAATGGAATAAAACCTTAGAAGAACATCGTATTACTTTTCGCATTACAGCGTTTCCAGAATTTTCATTTGGGACGAAGTCCGATGTTACAGGCATGGGTGTTGAATTCAATGGTTTAGGTACGGAATAACAAGGTAAACGCAACTAAGCGTAATCAACGCGTGACCGCAATTATGAATAAATATTGACTATATAATTATTCAAAATGGATCATTAATTTTTTTTTGTAGAATAAAGGATTAGTTTCCTGCTATAATTATAGCAATATAGCAAAAGAATGCTCGTAAAGGAGTATAAGGAAATGATTGATTCGAAGTCAAAAATGATTAAAACAACGATTGAGATACCTGAAGATCAATACTTTTTTCTTAAAGAAAAAGCTTTATTTCTCCAGAAAAAGCGAGAAAATTACTCAATTGTGTCGATTATTCGAGATCTTATTGAAGCGGATCAGAAAAACTGGAATGCTTTAATTGGTAAAGAGATATGAGATTAAACAGGCAAGTTATTAAATGATGCAAACTAAAGAAAAGTTAGACCTTTTATTACCCAAAATCCAGAACCCAGAGTTTATTAAGAATACTGGGCTGGGAAATGAGTTGGGTTTTTATATTTTTGACTATGAACCAAAAGATGAATTGCTTATTAGGGATTATGTAAAACGATTGGTGAAAAAGTTAAACTCTGAGGAAGGTAATATCAATACCGTAGAGCTTGATTTGTTTGAGATCCTGATCCAAGTATTAAAGTCCAAAAATGTATTTGAGAAGGCTATGGAGCTTGAACTAAAACAAGGATCACAAGCTGTTCAGAAGGCTATTGGTCCTATACTAACTCCAGAGGCATTCAACACTATTATTGAGGCTAAAGTTAAAGATGCTCAACTCATTCTCCTTACAGGTGTGGGAAAAGCGTTCCCATTAGTACGATCACATACAGTACTCAATAATTTGCACTACATACTAGATAAAGTGCCAGTCATTATGTTTTTCCCAGGTAAGTACAATAAGCTAGAATTGCGTTTGTTTAATAAGTTCAAAGACGATAACTATTACCGTGCTTTTAAAATTATTGATAACGACTAAGGAGGCAGTAGTATGAAAGACTTAATGATTAAAGATCTGTTTGAGAAAGATATTAGTCGTTCCATAAATGGCGTTATCAAAGTTGAACAAAAAAAAGATGATGAAATATACCAGGAGCTTGATGAATACGTTATTACAAGTGAGGTTGAAAAACATTTACGAAGTTTTTATAACGCATATACACACAGTCTTAATACTAGAACCGAAAACATGGGCGTTTGGGTGTCTGGGTTCTTTGGTTCAGGTAAATCTCATTTCATAAAAATATTGTCCTACCTGCTAAGCAATAAGGAGGTAAAGGATAAGAGAGCGTTGGATTTTTTTAAGCAGAAATGTGATGACAGCTTGTTTATAGCAGATATAGAACGAGCAGCTTTTAATGGTAATAACCTTGTGGTGCTATTCAATATTGATTCTAAGAGTGATACAGGTATTAGAGATCATAATGATGCCATTATGAAAGTGATGCTTAAATCGTTTAATGA
>CAYUBI010000033.1:0-291 GCA_964443005.1 uncultured Candidatus Marinamargulisbacteria bacterium | reverse complement strand
TTAGCTGAACTTGAACGGCAACTAGATAATCGAGGCAAATATCAAGCCTTCAAAGATGAATACCATAAGGTTACTGGCAATGTGTGGGAAGACAGTAGAGATACCTTCTACTTTGATAGAGAAAACATTGTTTCAGCTCTAGCAAAAGTAGAGGCAATGACCAAGGATGATGCTGAAAAGTGGTTTGATAATGGGGAGAACAACTATAAACCTAGCATAGAAAAGTTTGCAGAAATCCTAAAGGAATATTCTGAAAAAAATAATAAACGTATCATCTTCTTAATTGATGAA
>CAYUBI010000032.1:0-20817 GCA_964443005.1 uncultured Candidatus Marinamargulisbacteria bacterium | reverse complement strand
TCGCCCCAACTCCCAGCTCAGTCATCGCCAACGACGATAGTAGCGCCATCGCCCCAACTCCCAGCTCAACGGCCTAATGGAACAAGCAAAACGATCGGTGCTATTATCCGCGGATACAAAATCGGTGTCACAAAATGGGCACGACAAAATACAACATTAATTGAAATATGGCAACGCAATTATTATGAAAGTATTGTCAATAACGAAAACTCGTTACTGATAATCAAAAAATATATCATGAACAATCAATTATATTGGCAAATGGATAAAAACAAGAAAAGCTCTATTAGCTTACAGAATATAATCTAATGTCATTTCCCTTTTTACCAACTACCTATAACGAAATATCCCAAAAAGGATGGAACAGCCTAGATATCATCCTGATTACTGGAGATGCGTACATTGATCATCCGTCATTTGGCACTGCGTTAATTGGACGTTACTTAGAATCTCTAGGATATACTGTTGGCATTATTGCACAGCCAGATTGGACGCAGGATAAAGATTTTTTAACCTTAGGTCAACCCCGCCTATTTTTCGGTATTAGTGCAGGAAATTTGGATTCCATGGTAGCAAACTATACAGCAGACAAACGACCTAGAAAAACAGACGAATACTCGGAAGCAGGAATACCGAATCAACGACCTGATCGAGCAGTCACAGTCTATTCAAACTGTATTCGAAAATTATTTCCTACAGTTCCAATCATTATTGGTGGCATTGAAGCCAGCTTGCGACGACTCAGCTATTACGATTTTTGGAGCAATAATCTAAGACGATCTATTCTTTGGGATAGCAGAGCAGATATTCTTGTATATGGCATGGCTGAAAAAGCTATTGCTGAAATTGCACGCTGTCTCCAAAACAACAGCCCTATTGTTAACATCAAAAACACAGCCATTATTTCAAATTATCTTCCGAATCAAGAACACCTACAACTTCCCTCTCACGAAGAAATTATATCTGATAAACAAATATATCTTAAGAGTGTATTAGATCATGAACATGAATGTGCAAAAAAACAACCGGCCACCATTGTTCAATCTTGTCAGGGAAAATTCGTAATCGTGCACCCACCAGATACATTACCTGCAACTGAATGGGAACAACTATTTACGCTACCATTTACACGACAAGCTCATCCTCGCTATCAAAAGACAATTCCTGGTTATCGATTTGTACAAAACTCAGTTGTTACTCATCGAGGATGTTGTGGAGGATGTTCATTTTGCACACTTACTCTACATCAAGGTAAATTCATTAGCAGTCGCTCTGAAACGTCAATTCTTAAGGAAATTGAAACTATTATTCAATGTGATCCTAATTTTAAAGGTGTTATTGAAGACGTTGGCGGACCCTCTGCCAATATGTACGGATGCTCATGCGACCAACCCACAGGCTGTTCGCGTTTAAGCTGCCTAATTCCCAAACAATGTATTCATTTTCAAATTGACCATGAAAAACAAATTCGTCTTTTAAAAAAAATCCGTTCATTACCAGGTATTCGTCATGTTTTTATTCGTTCAGGAATTCGCTATGATATGTCGCTAAACTGTTTACCTTATCTTCGCGAATTAATCCAACATCATGTAGGCGGCCAACTAAGCATTGCACCTGAACATATTTCTGCAGAGGTATTAACACTCATGCAAAAACCAATGCTACCGATATATGAACAATTTGTTGATTCTTTTAAGAAAATTTCACACAATTGCAATAAACAACAATATGTTATTCCCTATTTTATGTCATCACATCCTGGCTCTACATTAAAACACATGTTTGACCTTGCAACGTATATGCACACCCATCATTTACGTATTGAACAAGTACAAAATTTTACCCCCATTCCTATGACCTTATCTGCAGCAATGTATTATTGCGAAATGAATCCTTTTACAATGAAACCGATTCATGTACCTAAAGGAGAAGAACGACTCATACAACGTGCATTATTACAACCAACATTAGCCACAAATCATAAATTAGTCAAAAAAGCACTCACAATTCTTGGAGAAAAATCAAACAAATTAATGTATTAAACTTTAGAAAACTGATTTGTTAATAAACAAACTACGTCAGCTACAGTTCCTGCAACATTGTCTGCACCTTGCACACGTAACAAATCCATTTTCTTTTGATTAGCATTATGAACAAAACCAATACTACGAATCATAAAATCAGATTTGGCATGATTAACTAACTGAATATCATTAACTGTATCACCAATATACACAATCGGCATTGTGCTAGCTATTTTTTCTTTATCTGCCAAAATTTTAATCCAAAGCGGGTTAGATTTATCTCGTCCAAGAGACGACCCAACTAAGGATTGCTGAACTGCAGCAGCAAATACAGGATCTTCCACAGAAATAATATGCTCAAAAAATGAAGCAATTCCAAAATGCGCAAGTACCATAGCCGCTTCCTCAGGCGTACGACCAGTAATAATGGCTAACTTAGCTGATGCAGCTAATTGGCTAAGTATTGTTGAATCAAAAATAAGTGTTTCCGTTTCCCATAAACCAGATTCAATAACTAAAGGAGGCTTACGATCATACAACGATCTGAAAATTTGTTGTCCTAAATATCTAGCCTGAAACTCATCTTTTAGCTCAGCATACGTTAAAAGCAACATAGGCAATCGTTTTTCAACAAATTCAATAATCTTTTGTACAGATGGCGTACTAAATTGAACGAGAAAATCAGATAACGATTTTGGAATCATGGTAGACTGAGACCTTGCCCAATAATACACAT
Organism: uncultured Candidatus Marinamargulisbacteria bacterium; assembly: GCA_964443005.1. Lineage (GTDB taxonomy): Bacteria > Margulisbacteria > Riflemargulisbacteria > GWF2-35-9 > CAYUBI01 > CAYUBI01. The sequence continues at coordinate 18,057 of CAYUBI010000032.1, read as the reverse complement.
ATAATGCATAAGCAGCATCCCAATCATTATTAAATCCAACTGTATTTTTAATTGTTAGGATATCTGTACGTGTAATATCATTAGGAAAATGAGCAAAAATGCTGTCATAAATCGCTTGAAAATATGAACGATCTACATTAACAAGTACGCCATCAATATCAAAAACAATCCATAAGACCATAGGTATTCAGATTCCTTCTTTTTTGATAAACTATCAATAATGTTAAAATTTAATCGAAAAATAATTAGCTTGATATTTCTTGATCTTGCTACTCTTTTTTTATCGTACGCATTTTCTATTTTGATTGCGTTTGCATGGAACTTTAAGGCAATTCAAGCATATTTGCAAGTGTTTGCCGTGTTATTGATCATCAAATTATTATTTTTCATGTATTTCAATCTTTATACCTTGTTATTACGTTATGCAAGTACGCCAGAATTACTTAATCTTATTAAAGCAATTTTACTAAGTACCGTGTTTAGTTTTGCTTTTATATATTCGCAACCTTTTATTACAGTAGATGTTCGGGTACTCATTATTGATAGCCTCTTTACTGTTATATTTATTGGAGGTATTCGATTATCTTTTCGCATGTATATGGAAATTTTGCGATTACAAAACGGAAAACCAGTCAATGCTAAAAAAGTTCTCTTAATTGGTGCTGGACAAGCAGCTGCAATGTTGATCAAACAAGACAATGCAATCAAAGAAATTGAGATTATTGGATGTTTAGATGATGATGAACGCAAAGTAGGCCAATTAATCAACGGAGTTCCAGTCATTGGAAAAATTAGCGATTTGGACACAATTCTTTCAAGTGAACTGGATAATATCGATGAAGTTGTTCTAGCAATTCCCTCTGCCTCAGGAAAACGTATCCGCGAAATCATCAATCAGTGCAAAACAACATCAATTCCCTTTCGAATCGTACCAGGAATCAATGAAATAATGGATGACAACATTACAGTTAATCAAATTCGGGACGTTAATATCGAAGATTTACTTCGGCGTGATCAAATCGATATGAATCTAAAAGAAATTACTAGTTATATTAGCAATAAATGTATTTTAATTACAGGTGCTGGAGGTTCTATTGGCTCGGAATTATCGCGTCAAGTATCCAAATTTAACCCTAAACAACTTCTTCTTCTAGGTCATGGAGAAAATTCCATTTACCATATTGAAAATGAACTGAAAAAAAGTCATCCGTTTTTGAATGTCAAATCTATTATTTGTGATGTTCGAGAACGCAAAAAAATTCATAAATTATTTGCACTTTATCAGCCAGATGTTGTATTTCATGCAGCAGCACATAAGCACGTACCCTTAATGGAAGAAAACCCAGATGAAGCTATTCGAAACAACATTTTTGGAACACTCAATGTTGCAGATGCAGCAGATTTATATATGTGTGAAAAATTTGTCATGATTTCAACAGATAAAGCAAACAATCCGACCAACATTATGGGTGCTTGCAAGCGTATTGCAGAAATGGTTATTCAACATAAAAATAAAATCAGTGAAACGCAATTTGTTACCGTTCGATTTGGAAATGTTTTAGGCAGTCGGGGTAGTGTTATTCCTCTTTTCAAAAAACAAATTGAAAACGGAGGGCCAATTACTGTGACCCATCCAGAAGTTACACGTTTTTTCATGACAATCCCAGAAGCTGTGCAGCTAGTACTCCAAGCTGGAAGCATGGCACATGGAGGCGAAATATATGTTTTAGACATGGGCGAGCCTGTCAAAATTTCAGATTTAGCCAAAGATTTAATTCATTTATCAGGCTTAACCCTTGGCATTGACATTGATATCGAATACATTGGAATGAGGCCTGGCGAAAAAATGTACGAAGAACTATTTTCAGCTAATGAAGAATTAATAACAACTACAAATACAAAAATTATGGTAGCTAAACATGAAAAGCTACCTTATAAAGATCTTGTTGAACGCGTACAAAAATTACTTCAAATTGCGCTAACCAATCCACTAAATATCGAACAGCTAAAAGCAGAAATCAAAAAAGTACTACCTAACTACAACGCTTAATTATCAAGATCATCAAAGGATAACAGTCGGTTCACTAAATCCGGCGTTAATAACACTGCAGAGGATGCAGTTTCATTAACAACCTGATTAAACAAATCAATTTTCGCTTTTTGCAACTGATAGATTTTTTCTTCAACAGTATTCTTAGTAATAAATTTATAAACAAATACTTTTTTGTTCTGACCAATTCGATGCGCTCGATCAATGGCTTGCTCTTCTACAGCAGGATTCCACCAAGGATCATAATGAATAACATAATCTGCAGCAGTCAAATTAATACCCATACCACCTGCACGTAAACTAATCAAAAAGAGAGGAATTTTACCATCATCATTAAATTCATGAATATTTTTTTGTCGCACTGAAGTAGGCTGCGTTCCATCCAAATAACAATACCGAATTCGTTCCTGATCACACCATTGTCGAATAATTTTTAACATTGATGTAAACTGAGAAAACAATAAAATTTTATGATTTTCTTGAATAACTTCTTTAACAAACGTTTTCAAAAACTGAAACTTCCCAGAGGGTTCTTCATTCGTTGACTGATATCCAGATAATAAATTCGGATGACAAGCAATTTGACGCAACTTTAATAATGCAGTTAAAATATGAATTTGACTTTTTGCAAAGCCCTGTTGATTAACAAGTGTTGCAATTTGAGATTTAACTAATTCAACAGTTTGTTTGTACAATATTTTTTGTTCATCCGTCAGTTCTACCCATTGAATATGAACTTCTTTCGGCGGCAACTCACGTAAAACATCTCCTTTCATTCTACGCAAAACAAAAGGTCGAATTCGATCGCGCAAAGATTGATAACGTGTTCCTGCCTGAACCTCTTCACCAACATTAGCACCAAAACGTTTTTGAAAAACAGTTTTATTTCCCAAAAATCCAGGCATTAAAAAATCAAATATTGACCACATATTTAATAAGTGGTTTTCCAAAGGCGTTCCAGTTAATGCTAGTCGATGACGCGAAGGGATCTGTTTAATTAGCTCTGCAGTTTGCGTAAAATCATTTTTAATATATTGTGCTTCATCTAAAATTGTATATAAAAACGACTGAACTCCAATGGCTTCGTCAGAACGTCGAATAATTGCATACGTTGTCAGCACAATATGATATTGACTAATATTCGCAAGAATATCTTTCCGATTTGTTCCCATATAAACAACAGTTTTTAATTCTGGAGTAAATCGAGCTGCTTCTGCTTGCCAATTGTAAACCGTTGAAGTCGGAACAATAATCAGCGTAGGCAAGGTTGATTTTTCATTAAAATACAAATATTTCAAAAAAGTTAAGACCTGAATCGTTTTGCCAAGCCCCATATCATCAGCCAAAATACCCCCAAGCCCAACTTGATAAAGATATACAAGCCAGCTAACACCGTGTCGCTGATATTCCCGTAATGTACCATTAATTTCCGGAATATTATTCTCTGAAAGCTCGGTAACTGTCATTAACTTCGCACGCAAATCTTCAAGCGATTTCGATAACTGATAGTCAACCCGCGAATCCCGACATAATTCTTCTAATGCAAAAAGCTGATACGTAGGAATTTGTGTATCCATATCTGATACAGGAATAACTGTTCTTAATTGTCGAATAAAATGAACCTGTTCTGGCGTCAACAATACATGCCGCCCCTCTTGATCCATCACGGGTTGATTCTGCACTAACGAATTTGCCCATGACAATAGATTTTCAACAGGTATTCCGGCAACGGATGTATTAAACGTTACTTCAAACCAATTTGTTGATTGCGCTGAACCAATTGAAACTTGAAAACGATCTAGCGTTCGATAATTAAGATTTTGAAAAAGCTGCGGTGCATATTGTATGGTCATAGCAGCAGCTTGTAATAAAGGGATTATTTGAGTAAAAAGACGATATTTTTCGTGATCCTCAGGAATACGGGCCTGAAATGAATCAGACAAAAACGATGGAAGCACTTCTTTTACCTTTTTAATCAATTCGCGCTCAATAAAAAGATTGCGAATAAACCGATCTCCTAAAGCATCAGTTGTAATAGGATCAGACTTAATCATCTGCTCAAGAGAAAATATCGGATTCGGAAATAAGGTTAAAATAACAGTACGCTTTTCATCACAATCAATTGTGATCACTGGCTTGTAAAGCATAATCTTCAGTGACTGCTCTCGTAAATAAGTTTCAAAATTCTGAACTGGATGAAATGAATGAAGTGCAGCAATACCAGACAATAATAAAGGCTCTTGTTCAATAAATGCCAATTCTTCAACCAATCGCCTCAGTGCCAGAAGATTTTTAGGAAAATGAAAAATTTGATTATGAGAACATAACCAAACCGAACTAGCAGATTCTAAGGGATTACCTTCTAGCACATCTAACGATTCATCTTGATATAAAAAATGAGCACCCACATTTTTCAACACTGGATCAAATACAATACCCAGAGATATAGGATCTGACGCAATCACAATTGGCAAAAAATCTGTTGTCAGTGGCACAATTTGATGAGTCATACAAAATGAAAAAAAAGCATCTAGTTTTTGTCTGGGCAAAAAAAGATGATAACCTGTAGCATCATGACTTGCTGTCAACGAAAAAAGCATTGACAAAACATCTGTCGCATTGCCAATAAGGCTTAACAGCGATGATTTATTAAAAATAGCTCGTTTAAATGTTTGATCAGTCAAACCTAAATAGACTGCTTCTTTTTGCCAATCTATGACCAACCGATAATCCGACAATTTAGCTCCAAATGGAACAGATTTCCCATAAAGATGAAGGCTATCAAATACACGATCTAGTATAGGCCGATCATTATGATCTGCAGACGTACTTTCAAAGTATAATTGAATTGCCAAAGCAATCACATGAACGCAATAACCTTGAGCCAAATGACAAGAACATTCATAGGATATCGGCGATTCTTGCAGAAACATTACATCATAAACAAGAGCCTCATCTCGCACTTTTCCAGAAACATGCAAATCATTCACATCATATTCAATCACCGCATTCCGATGAAACAGCTTAACTGCTTCGTTATAAACGGTTTTCCCTGCTAATTGTTCGAGTTCATCTAAATCTTGAATCATGAATTGAGTGTAATGAATTGAGATATAAAAATTAAAATGATGATTCCTTTCCAGTCATTATCTATTTTCAAGGGTAAGCTCATGAAAAATCTCTTGATACGCCTTTGCCTGCGCTTTTCGGATCAAAAGAATATTATATACGATTTTGCCTAAAACGTCCAAACGTATGATGGCAAAATAAACAAAAAATATCCATTTAGGGTAAAATTTATAACATACATGCAATGCCCCTTGATACGCTGATAATTTTAATCGAAAATTAAAGGAAGAGGTACTACCCCCACCTAAATGGATCACAAAAGCTTGAGGAAAATAGATAATCGCCCTTTTTGCATACATAACTGTTTTGCATAAATCAACATCTTCATTATAAAAGAAATAAAACTCATCAAAACCGGCAATCTCATGAAAAAATGATCGATTAATCATAAGTGCTGCTCCACTGAGAAATCTCAAAGCACGAGGTTTAATTCCCCAAAATTGCCAAGCACCTAAAATAGATCCCTGAATCTGAAGACTTCCATCATTATTAACTAATCGAGGCCCCAATAAACCAATCTCTGGATGTTTTCCTTTATAGTCTATCAATTTCCTTAAAACATTTTCAGGAAAAAGAGTATCAGAATTCAGAAAAAACAATTCCTGACCCGTTGCTTGCTTAGCACCGTAATTATTTGCAGCAGCAAAACCTACATTTTCAGCAAGCTGAATCCATTTAATTGCAGGGAACTCACGTTTCATTACAACGCCAATACTAGGTTTCGACGCGTTGTCTACAACAATAATCTCAAATAAAATCTCTTGCGTATATTGGTATATAGAGGATAAACAATTTCGTAACAATGCTTCTTGATTGTAGGAAACAATAATAACAGATACATGTATAAAAAATTCTTGATTCATAATAATCATATTCTAAACTGAAACAGAATTCACGTCATCCTACGTCTTGTACATTTCTACCCACTATAGTAATATTTAAACGAAGCAAATCGTTATGCGCTCTTTAAGGATTTTTTCAATCAATTTATTAGGAAAGGATACATAATAATGGGGTTTATTCGCAATATTTTAAGCAAATTATCACATGACATGGGCATTGATCTAGGAACAGCCAATACACTGGTATATACTAAAGGAGATGGAATCGTACTTCGCGAGCCGTCGATTGTAGCTATTGACCAACGAACGAATTTCACACTAGCAGTTGGTAATGAAGCAAAACGCATGTTAGGCAGAACACCCGGAAATATTATTGCAGTTCGACCTTTACGTGATGGCGTTATTGCAAATTTTGATGTTACAGAAACAATGATTCGCTATTTCATTCAAAAAGTTCACCGTCGTTCACGATTCATTCATCCTAAAATTATTGTTGGAGTACCTTCAGGTATTACTGAAGTAGAAAAACGTGCAGTGCTTGATGCAACTACGCATGCTGGCGCTAGTGAAGCTTATCTAATTGAAGAACCCATGGCTGCTGCAATTGGTGCTGGACTGCCTATTAGCGAACCAATGGGCAATATGATTGTAGATATCGGAGGTGGCACAACAGATGTTGCAGTTATCGCTTTAGGTGGGATTGTAGTATCCAAGTCAATTCGGATTGCAGGAGACGAAATGGATGTTGCAATTATTAATCATTGCCGTGAAAATTATCGTCTTTTAATTGGAGAACGAACTGCTGAAGATGTCAAAATCAAAATCGGGAATGCTTTTAAAAGTACTGAACAAAAAACAATGGAAATTCGCGGACGTGATTTAGTAACTGGATTACCCAAAGTTTTCACGTTAAACTCCGTTGAAATCCGTGAAGCATTAAATGAAACAGTTAAGGTCATTGTCGCAACAATTAAAGATGTGTTAGAAATCACACCACCCGAACTTTCATCAGACATCATGGAACGGGGTATTTGCTTAGCAGGCGGCGGCGCTTTATTAACTGGATTAGATAAGCATATTGAAAAAGAAACAGATATCCGAACCTATATCGCAGATGATCCACTTTCTTGCGTAGCCTATGGAACAGGCAAGGCATTAGAAGAAATGGATATTCTTAAAAAGATTTTATTTAGAGATTGACACCTACTTTAGCCAACGCAGCAATCATAGACGTAGAGATTGATGATCTAAACAACTTAGGTGTTGGTATTGGACGAATCAACGGACTCATCCATTTTGTTCCCAAAACACTTCCCGGAGATCGCATTAAAGCAAAAATAACGCATCAACATGCGCATTATATCAACGCTGAGCTTATCGAAATAATTACACCCTCTGCTCAACGTATTAAGGCTGCATGTCCTTTCTACAACGAATGTGGCGGCTGTCACTATCAACATGTCAACTATACAGATCAACTAACATTTAAACAATCAGCACTTGAACATACATTTGTTAACCAATCAATTGAACATATTAAGCCTTGTTCACAAGCAAGTGGCTATCGTAATCGAATCATGCTACATTTTGGCAATAATCACGAACAAACCAGTCTTGGCTTCTTTGGCAATAGCGCAGCTTCATTTTGTTCCATTAATGCATGTTTGTTAGTTCCAGATATTATTAATCAGGTTATTAAAACATTTAACGAACTTCTTGCTCAATGTAATTTACCTATTTACAACGAGAAAACTCACGAAGGGCTTTTGCGTGCGCTGCAAATTGAATGTTTTCCATCAGCTTCATTATGTACGCTCACCATCATAACAAACGGAAAAGCCATTGATACAATTACTCCCTGGTTTACGCGATGGATTCCGGTAATTAAAAAAACACTGAGTGCGCATAATTATCAGTTGCATGGATGGATACAAAACATTAATAAGTTTACAGATTCACGACTATTTGGAATCAAAGAGCGAATTATTGAAGGAGACGCATTTACTTCTTTTTCGTTTACATCCTTAGAAATCACCAAAAAATATTCTAGTTTTATTCAAACGAATTTCGAAATGATGGAACAGCTATATACCTATATTTGCACAATAATTCCGGCAAAATCAATAGTCATTGACGTTTATAGTGGGCTAGGAATACTATCCATGCTCTTATCGCGAAATTGTTTAGTAGTATATGGCATTGAAGTTGATGAACAGTCCGTTATTCTTGCTAAACATATTGCGAAAATCAATTTATGTGAGAACATCGAATTCATTGCAGCATCTGCTGAAAAAGGGCTATCGCTATTACACGCCAGAAAAACAACAGCTGATACTATTGTCGTAGATCCACCTAGAAAAGGATTAGACCGTAGCGTTATTGATAGCTTGCTTGTCATGAATCCAAAACAGCTTATCTATGTATCCTGTAATCCTATGACTTTAAAACGAGATCTCACGCTATTATCTACAACGTATTCAATTGAAAAGCTAGTTCCGTTTGATATGTTTCCCAATACCTATCATCTGGAATGCATCGCAATTATGAAACGTCGGATTCCAGAAGGCGAAACCATTTAACCAGAAACTTTTCTGCATTAATAAATAACAAACGATGCAATGCATGTTCTGGCCCAATCTGATCTACATAAATCGTCATTAATCCAACATTATTACCGCCACCAATATCAGAAAGCAACTGATCGCCAATCATTACAACCTCGCTAATATTCAGCAGATACTGACTCATGACTCGACGAAAAACCCCTGGCAATGGCTTTCGTGCGCCATGAACAAATTGAACATGCAGCTGCTCAGCAATATGCTTAACGCGATCTTTTTTAGTATTGTTAGATATAATCACAACATGAAAACCCATACCATGAAGTCGATTAAATAATGCCTTCATTTTAAGTGTGGGTTCATTAACATAACGGCCAACAAGGGTATTGTCTAAATCAAAAAATAAAGCAGTTATTCCCTGTTTTTTGAGCAATGGAAAATCTATATCATAAACTGATACGTAATGAAACGATGGCTTAAGCCTATTGCGAATCCACGAACGAAATTTATACATGTTTAAAAATTAAATTTCTGGGCATAGATATTAATATAACACAAAAAAGGAGGTCATGTCTCTATGTTGTCCTATGATGACGAAATCAATTTTCTCAAACTATTAGGTGCTTCGGAAGAAGTTATTGATGAATTAATTGAAATGAAATGCACAGAACAATCTGGCTCACGCCGCTAGTAAACTCTCAAACAATTTGAGGCCATCATTATTTCCAAGGATGGCCTCGCTACATCGTTCTGGATGAGGCATCATACCCATCACATTTTTTCGTTTATTAAATACTCCAGCAATATTACTCAGTGATCCATTCGGATTTGCTTCGTGTGAAACAACACCCGTCACTGAACAATACTGAAAAGCAATTTGATTATTGTCCTGTAACTGCTTGAATCCTATATCATCAATAATATAATTGCCTTCTCCATGAGCAATAGGAATTTTAACGATATCTGTATTTTTCAAGCCTGATGTAAAGGCAGTATCACAATTAGCCGGTTTCAAATAAATATCTTTACACACAAATTTCATATTCAAATTTCGAATCAGAGCACCTGGTAATAATCCACATTCCGTCAGAATTTGAAATCCATTACAAATCCCCATAACATATCCACCCTGCTCGGCAAAATCAATAATACTTTTCATAATTGGAGAAAATTTAGCAATTGCACCAGTTCGTAAATAATCGCCATATGAAAATCCACCTGGAATAATCACTACATCCGTACCACGTGGCAAAGCAGATTCTTCATGCCACACCATTTCAGCAGGTTGATTCAGAACAGTATAAGGAACATGATAACAATCATAATCACAATTGGAACCCGGAAAAACAACAATAGCGAACTTCACTTATTTCTGAACCAATTGAAAATGATATTGCTCCATAATGGGATTTGTTAAAATTTTATCAGCCATTTCTTTTGCATTTGCTTCTGCTATTTTCAAGTCAGGCGCATCTAATTCTAATGTAATATATTTCCCAATACGTGTTTTTTCAACACGTGTATACCCCATATGATGTAAGGCATTATTAACAGTTTTCCCTTGGGGATCCAGAATTGACTCTTTAAGAGAAATAAAAAATTCAGCTTTAAATTTCATAATATTATAATTGTATCACAATTCCTTCATGTTTAAAAATACTAAAACAGGGAATGTATTAATTATGAGTTGCACACATCCTCGGAAAAAATTCATAGGTCTTTTGGAATATCGCTATCGTCCAGAAAAAGTATTTCTATGCGAAGAATGCGGCATGACAATCAGCGATTTTATTACGACCTATGAAATCAATCATTTGCATTTTGACAATCATTTTATTCCTCAGCTTGAATTACTGCCATAGTACTATTTTGTGTCTTAGTCAATCTACACACCAATTGTTCAATCAACTATCAAAAGACTCTCGAATAATTGAAGAATCCAGCATACTAAATCTGACCTTTTTTTACTAGATCCCAATCTGCTTGCGCCATAATTTGCACTAATTTGTCAAATTTAACTTGCGGTTCCCACCCCAATTTTTGTTTCGCTTTAGTAGGATCGCCTAGCAACAATTCGACTTCTGTTGGGCGAAAATATTTAGCATCAATTTTAATTCTGATTTGGCCCGAAGCTTTATCAATACCCACTTCATCAATGCCCTTCCCTTTCCAAACAATTGTTATACCCAAGCAATCAAACGATTTTTCAATAAATTCTTTGACAGTATGCATTTCACCCGTAGCTACAACAAAATCATCTGGTTGCTCTTGCTGCAACATCATCCACATCATCCGAACATAATCTGGAGCATATCCCCAATCACGTTTAGAATCCAAATTGCCTAAGAACAAGCAATCTTGTTGGTTTTCTTTGATTTTTGCAGCAGCTATTGTAATTTTTCGCGTCACAAACGTTTCCCCCCGACGCGGCGATTCATGATTAAATAAAATGCCATTACTTGCATGAAGATTGTAAGCTTCTCTATAATTTACAACAATCCAATAAGCATACATTTTCGCAACAGCATACGGCGAACGCGGATAAAACGGAGTTGTTTCTTTTTGAGGAATTTCCTGCACTTTACCATATAATTCCGAAGTAGATGCTTGATAAAATCGTGTTTTTTTTAAGCCAGTTTCCTTGATAGCATCCAATATGCGCAAGGTACCTACTCCATCAGTTTGTACCGTATACTCAGGCACTTCAAATGAAACTTGGACATGAGACTGAGCAGCCAAATTATAAATTTCATCAGGCTGAATTTTTTCCAAAAGCCGATTAAGATTGCTAGAATCACTCATATCGCCGTAATGCAAAAATAGATTAACATTTTTGTTGTGCGGATCAGCATACAAATGATCAATCCGTTTAGTATTAAATGAACTCGCACGCCGAATCATCCCATGAACTTGATAACCTTTTTCCAATAAAAGTTCAGCAAGATAAGATCCATCCTGCCCTGTAATTCCGGTAATCATTGCTTTTTTTATCATAACTAATTATCCTTTCGAATCGAATATATTCGCCGCGTTGAAACGCTCTTAACTGAGAGAATGCCACCTTTTTCTAAAATCGCTAAATGCATTGAAATAGTCGGCTGTTCAAGATAAAACAAATCACTTAATTCAGTAACCGAATATTCATGATGCAGCAAATACGACAGCATTTCAAGTCGATTTTCATTAGCCAACATTTTATAAATCATTAACTGAGAAGGCTGAAACAAAGCATTCAACAATAATTTTATTGAATCACACCGTTCATAATATTCTAAATCATTCCAAAAAGCTCGAATCCGATTTTCAATCACTGATTTATTTAGATCATAAAAAACATGAAGCCCTTCTTTACGTGCATTCACAATATCTGCTTGTCGTAAACATCGTAATTGATCAGATATCGAAGGTGCTGGAACATGAGCTTTTACAACTAATTCATTTACACACGTTGAGCCCTTTTCATCTAAATACCCCAGAACTGCAAAACGAACATTACTAGCCAATAATCGAAAAAAATGCGCGTGTTGGTTCATCAATCTAAACTAACATGCCATGAAATCTCTCGTTGAACATCTTTCCACGTAAGCACCAACCCAAGACATCCAATTGGAAGTATAACAGAATAATTACGGTCATAAAACTGTTGATTCTGAACTCCATAGCGAAAAAGAACATTCCAACGTAACCATTTGCCATAATAGTCTAATGAAAATATGATTTTATTTTGACTATCTATCTGAAATGCATCAAAAGCAAAAGGTGAATTTCCAACAAAAGAATGATAATGAATATAATCCAAAGAATATCGAAACCAAGGATTTTCAGTCGAAAACCCAGCACTCGAATACCATTGCTGCCGATTCAAAACATCATAATAATCACCACTAAATATTGTACTAACATGCATAGAATTATTTGCGTCTATTGCTAGTGTTTTGCTAAAATCAAACGTAGTACTTACCTTGGACTGATTAATATTTTTATCTTCCATAATTTGTGCTTTACTCATAAAAAAACGAATAGTGTCTATCCACCCTACATGCTCATAATCTCCAAACATATAAACTTCAGGTTGAAAATTAACATAATGATAATTTAAGTATTGATTTTTACTAAATTTACCTCCAATTGTCAATCCTCGTTCCTGAAGAAATTGAAATTGACTCAATGCTTTTTCCAAAGCATCACTAGTATCTTTTTTATCAGTGGAACGCAACGGAACAATCAATTCCGCCACATATTCTACATCGTCTTTAATACTATACCCAAATAAATTCAATGATGAATCGCCCATACGAACCGTATGTTCTACACCAATACGCGGACCACGAATACTATAGGTTGACACATGAATCACACCCGTATTTTGAGGATTAATTAAATAAGGAACACGCTCAATAATATAGGACCCTTCTTTATCGTTCACACCTAAATCTGGAATAAATACTTGCTGCGCAAACCGACTATATTGCTTATTTCCATAAATGTATAAAGGTAAGTAAGCAACTGGGACACCATACAGCATCATCACTGCATTCGTAGCATATAAAAAACCAAGACCATGATAAATCTGAAGCGACGAAGCTTGAATATAATAATTGGGTGAAGGCATTTTACATGCAGTCATGGAAAGATTCCGTAAAGTTACCTGTTCAGTATCAAAAGACATTTCATGACCATCAATTTTATATTTATCAAAACTGAAGCGAATATCTCTTGATTTACCCTCACCTTTCCCATAATCCAAACAAAAATCCGATCCGGAAGCACTACGCTCACGTGAAAAAATATCATATGCTTCAGGAATTAGAATATTTTTAGTTTTAGCATCCAAAGTCACTTCATTTGTTGTCACAACAACACCATTCAACGTAATAACGACATGATTAGTAGCATGAATAACTTGCCCATCCTGGAAATAATCAATTGAGTCTGCTGATAATTCCATTGCCACTGACCAACTCCAACAAACTAGGAAAAGCAAAAATGTAAGGCGACAACACACACTCATGATTCAGATGATGGAGGTGGCGCAATATCGCTACGTTCTTTGTTAACAAATTTTGCCAGCTCTTTTCGAAAAACTAATTGAATTGTGCCTGTTGGACCATTCCGATGCTTTGCAATAATGATATCTGCTTGATTATTTGTAGGTGCCATTTGATCATAATAATCTTCGCGATGAATAAACACAACTAAATCTGCAGTTTGCTCAATTTCACCAGATTCACGCAAATCACTTAATCGTGGAATCCGATCATTACGCTGCTCAACAGCCCGTGACAATTGAGATAACGCAATTACAGGAACCTGCAATTCACGCGCAATACCTTTAAGTGAACGAGCGATTTCAGCAATTTCTTGTGTTCGGTTTTCAGAATATGACTTAGACCCACTCATCAGCTGCAAATAATCAACAACAATCATATCCAAACCATGCTCGATTTTTAGCCGTCTAGCTTTAGCCCGCAATTCAAGTGGCGTAATACTAGGCGTATCATCAATATAAATAGGCGCTTCACTTAATCGCCCCAAAGATCGCGTTAACTTTTTCCATTCATAATCAAATAAATTTCCAGTTCGCAATTTCTGTGCATCAATTTCAGCATCTGAGCATAACATACGTTGAACTAAAGATTCCATTGACATTTCACAACTAAACAAGGCAATAATTTTTTTATCCTTAACTGCTGCATTTTGAGCAATAGTCAAAGCCAACGCTGTTTTTCCCATACTTGGCCGCGCTGCAATAATAATTAAATCAGCTGGCGTAAACCCAGCAGTCATTTTGTCATAATCCGGAAATCCAGAAGAAACGCCCTGAATTTGTCCCTTATTTTCATACACTTCTTCAATTCGATCCATAACAGACGGCAAAATGTCTTTAACATGAAAAAAATTCTTCTTAGATTTTTTTTGTGCTACATCAAAAATCAATTTTTGTGCTACATCCAATACAGAATCGACATCAGCATTTTCTTCAAACGCAGACGTCACAATTTCGGAACCTGTACTAATCAACCGCCGCAAAATTGCCTTTTCCATAATAATCCGAGCATAATATTCAATATTTGCTGATGTAGGCACTGCATTAATTAAATCCGTTAAATAAAACGCACCGCCAGTTTGCTCTTGGTGTCCAGAACTACGAAGTTCTTCAGTGACTGTAACCAAATCCAATGGCTCACCCTTTGCTAATAACCGAAGCATTGCCTTAAAAATAAGCTTGTGCGCTTCTTTATAAAAGGAATCAACATCCAAAATGTCTGCAACACGGTGAACTGCTTCTTTATCAATAAGAATGGCGCCAAGTATGGATTGCTCAGCATCTATATTTTGAGGAGGTAATTTATCTACCATAGTGTGATTGTAAAATTGTCTTGAGAAACTGTCCAGTATAAGATTTTTTATTTTTTGCAACAACTTCAGGCGATCCGTGAACAATAACTTGCCCACCGCGATTGCCGCCATCAGGCCCCAAATCAATGATATAGTCAGACAAGCGAATAACATCTAAATTATGTTCAATAATTAAAACAGTATTCCCTGTTTCAACCAACCGATTCAAAACTTCCATTAACAAACTAACATCAGCAAAATGAAGCCCAGTAGTCGGCTCATCTAAGATATATAACGTTTTTCCAGTTGAACGTCGGCATAATTCCGAAGATAATTTGATACGCTGCGCTTCGCCACCACTCAGCGTTGTTGCACTTTGACCTAAATGAATATACCCTAGACCAACATCTACCAAAGTCTTTAGCACACGACTAATCTTCGGAATATGTTGAAAAAATTCATACGCCTCAAGTGCAGTCATATCTAAAACATCTGCAATGCTAACACCTTTAAACCGAACCTCTAAAGTTTCACGGTTATAACGTTTACCATGACAAGCTTCGCATGTCACATAAACATCCGGCAAAAAATTCATTTCAATTTTAATTAACCCATCGCCTTCACACGTTTCGCATCGTCCACCTTTAACATTAAAACTAAATCGTCCACTTTTATATCCACGAATGGCAGATTCCTTTGTTTTTACAAATAACTCGCGAATAGGATCAAACACGCCAGTATAAGTTGCAGGATTACTGCGTGGAGTTCGTCCAATTGCTTCTTGATTAATAATAATAACTTTATCTATATGCTGAAAACCAGTTATTTTTCGATGCTTTCCAGGAGTTGCTACAGAATTATAAAAATGTTGAGCTACTGATTTATAAAGAATATCGTGAACTAACGTTGATTTCCCGCTTCCAGATACACCGGTCACACAAACTAATTTACTTAAAGGAATTTCAACATCAATATTTTTTAAATTGTTTTCTTGCGCACCGAAAATAGCTAACACATTTGAATTTTCAAGGCGGATACGATGTGGCAATTCGATTTTCAACTGTCCATTCATATACTGGGCAGTCATCGAATATGGAAAGGCTAATAATTGATCAACTGTACCTGCGAAAATAACTTCACCACCATATTTGCCTGCAGCAGGTCCCATGTCAACAACAAAATCTGCAGCACGAATAGTTTCTTCATCATGTTCTACAACAATAACAGTGTTACCTGTGTCGCATAATTTACGCAACGTTTGAATCAAGCGTTGATTATCGCGTTGATGTAAGCCAATGCTCGGTTCATCCAGAACATACAACACACCCATAAGCCCTGAACCAATTTGCGTAGCCAAACGAATGCGCTGAGCTTCTCCCCCACTTAGCGTAGCTGCTTTTCGATTTAGCGCAATATAATCCAAGCCAACATTTTTCAAAAAAGATAACCGTACACTAATTTCCTTAATCAATTCATGCGCAATATGAGCTTCTTGTTCTGTTAATTGCAAAGCAGCAAACCATTGGAGTGCTTCCTCAATAGTTTTCTGTGTTAATTCTGCGATATTAATACCCTGCACACGAATTGCCAAAATCTCTTTTTTTAAGCGTTGGCCTTTACACGAGCTGCACACTGTTTCCTTCATAAAACGACGCATATGAAATCGCATTGGTTCAGACTGCGTTTCCAAATAACGACGATGAAGATTTCCCATTATACCTTCAAATGGTTTAGAAAAATTAATTTGCCCTGAAAAATTGCTGCGCCCACTTTTCCCTAAATGCCACGTTCCATCAACTTCTTGTACGCCAGTTCCATATAGCACAAAATGACGTTGTTCCTTTGTTAACTGATCCATTGGCGTATCCAAGGTAAACCCATATTTACGTGCAACTGCTTCTACCATCATCCCAAAATAAGTATTATCCAAATTAATAATTTTCTGTGAAGCATATCGAAGTGGCAACGTTAAATCAGGAAACACCAATTCAGGTGCAAATTCCAATTTTGCTCCTAGCCCATTACATTCAGTACAAGCGCCATATGGTGCATTAAATGAAAAAACGCGTGGCGAAATTTCAGGCAAATTTATTTGGCATTCAATACAAGCATAATTTTCGCTATATAACATTTCCTTTGGGTCTGTTAAAGCAACAACTAATCCTTTACCAAATTTCAACGACGTTTCAACTGAATCTGATAAACGCGTCTTATCCTCAGGCCGAATCACGAGTCGATCAACAACAATTTCAATTGTATTTTTTTTGTTTTTATCAATAGTAATTGATTCCTCAATATCATGCATAACCCCATTAACACGAACGCGTAAAAATCCTTCTTTACGAACCATTTCTAAAAGCTGTTTGGCCTCCCCTTTTTTGCCCCGAATCACAGGCGCCAGTAAGCTAAGTTTCGTTTCAAAAGGAAGCTGTAATAATTCATCAATAATTTGTGATGCAGTTTGCCGCTGAATTAATTTACCACATTCCGGACAATGTGGTTTTCCAATATGTGTATAAAGCAATCGCAAATAATCATAAATTTCAGTAATTGTACCAACAGTTGACCGTGGATTTCGGCTTGTTGTTTTTTGATCAATCGAAATTGCAGGTGATAATCCAGTAACAGATTCTACTTCTGGTTTTTGCATTTGTTCAAGAAACTGACGTGCATAAGCAGACAAGGATTCCACATAACGGCGCTGTCCTTCAGCATAAATGGTATCAAAGGCTAATGAACTCTTTCCTGAACCACTTAAACCTGTAATTACAATCAGTTTATCCCGCGGAATCTCAAGATTAATATTTTTTAAATTATGCTGACGCGCACCTTTAATAATAATTGAATTTTGCATACTAGCCATGAGGTTACCAAAAAGCAATCAGATACGCAAGAGGTAAAATGGCAACGAACAGGATCAATATCTTTTAATAAGATTGGAATATTATCAAGTAGACCTTAAAATATATGTAAAAACACTAAAATAATCAAGTAGACCTGATAAAAACTTGGCCATTTTTTGAATAACACTAGAAATTCCACTAGAAATTCCAAAATAAATGAAATAAATTCACAAACACGTCGATATATATATCAACATATCAGTAGGGACGGCAACAATATTAGCTATGGAGGC
>CAYUBI010000031.1:0-21231 GCA_964443005.1 uncultured Candidatus Marinamargulisbacteria bacterium | reverse complement strand
TTTTGTGTATACCGAAAATAATCTTCCAGCGACATTTGATTTCCAGCTAGATTAGACTTAATTCGTTCAACTATCAAATCAATATCATGTTCAATCATAACTTTGGGAATATCTACAGTAACATCTTCACAAACAAGTTTCATCAGATCCATTTCTATCTTCTTTTTTATAGCTTCTTCTTTTCTTGTTTTTAATTCTTTTTCAATATGATCACGAAATTCAGCGACTGTTTTATGGTTGCCATTGGTGTTCGCGACAACCCACTCATCCGTTAATTCAGGAATTGTCAC
Organism: uncultured Candidatus Marinamargulisbacteria bacterium; assembly: GCA_964443005.1. Lineage (GTDB taxonomy): Bacteria > Margulisbacteria > Riflemargulisbacteria > GWF2-35-9 > CAYUBI01 > CAYUBI01. The sequence goes on along the minus strand of CAYUBI010000031.1, from coordinate 20,941 downwards.
TTTTCGAATTGCGTTGATCTTAACTTCAAAAGTAACTACTTTTCCTGCCAAATCTGCAATCGAACTATCGCTCGGCATTGAAATAGAAAACACCTTTTCTTCGTTCACTTTCATGCCAATTAATGCGTCGTCATAGTCTGGATGAACTGCATTAGCACCCACTTTTGCACTTGCCGCAGAAACAGTCCATGCAGCAATTACTTCTTCATTAACTAATACCTTACGCTCATGCGCAACAATATCTGATGTTGCAACTGCGCCCTCAAGCGATAATTCATAACGCGAATACTGCTCACGAATATGTGCAATTGCTTGTTCAACTTCATCAAGCTTAACCTCATCTTTTTCTCTGATGACTTTTAATCCCTTATATTTACCCAGCTTAATAATAGGTTTAACCTCAACAGAAAACCTAAACGCAAATGGCTCTCCAGGTGTTTGACTTAAAACTTCTACATCTGAGGGACGGCTCACAACTTCCAACTTATATTCATCAATAATTTTCGGATACAACAAATTTATAAGATTATTTGCAGCCTGCTCTACAATAACTTCATTACCAAATCGTCCGATAAAAACATGTTGGGGGATTTTCCCTGGACGAAATCCATTTATTTTCACATTTTTAGATACTTGCTGATAAGCTTTGGGGAATTCTTTTTCAATTTCAACATAATCATCTGTGACTTCCATTGTCACTACATTTCCATGGCGCTCATTTTTTCTAATTTGCACGATCATAATCTCCTTCTATTAATAACTAAAAATTACATATATGGATTATATAAGCAAATGCAAGAGAAGGCTAGACCCTTCAAAACGACTAAAACAAAGTAATCTCGCTAGCTAAATCTTTTCCAAAAACTTCATGAGATCGATTTTCAACTTTCGTATGATTTGCATTTGCAAGAATAAATCCACGATCACGCAGCAACGCATATTCTTGATCAGTAGCAAACAAAGCATGTAATTCTGTGAATAGCTCTTGTTCATCAATGACAACACTGTTAAATAAATCAGTATTTTCACTTTTAACGCACATAATATCATCACTCATTTTTTCAGATACATATTTAATATGACTAATTTGCTGAGTCAATAAATCTTTTTCCTGGACATTATGAAAAATATCGCGAACAATAAGATCTACTTTTTGAACAAAAATATTATTTTGATCAGCAAATTGAATAGAATTATTCAATACTACATCCAAATAATCAATCGTTTTTGCCTGAATATCGCGAATAGCAAGCGACTCATTAATGGTTAACATCAGTTTATTGTTAATAATTTCAATAATATCAGAAGCCAAAACAACTGAGGCTTTTGTTTTTTCAACAATATTGCTAGCAAATTCCTTTGTTTTATCTGCTAATATTCGCATTTCGCCAGCAACAACAGAAAAGCCCTTACCAGCTTCGCCTGCTTTAGCTGCCTCAATTTTAGAATTAAGTGCTAACATATTTATTTTTGACGTAATTTCATTGATATTTTTAATCTGTTCTGCAATTTCATTGATACTAGCAACAATATTATTAGCCAAAATCTTTGTTTCTTCTCCCAAAGTTTTCGTATTCGAAATATTTTGATCAATTTTGGAATAATTAGCTTTAATGTCTTGAATAACTTTGGAAAGTGAACTAGATGAATTAGATTGAGAACCAATCAACAGTTCATAATTTACTTTAATAATATTTTGAATATCCTTGAATAATTCAAACATTTGATAAAAATTATTCCCTACTGTAGCCTCACCTTCTGTTAGCTTTACTGTAATATTCGACAAAAGCTCACAAATAATTCCATTAACGACTTCCCATTTTTTAATAATTTGCACTGGACTAACTTGCGAAATCTGACTTGTTTTTTCAATAACTGAAGCCAAACGACCTTGATAATCCTCAAGCTGATGCGTTAACAATACCATTTCGTTTTTAGCCACTGTTGCTGCTTGTTCCATAGATTCAACATCTGAAAGTGCCTGATGAAGCTGGCTGGTTCTTAATTGGCACTCTTCCACATACTCTCCATGCTCATGTTCACGCCGTTTTAAGTGTTTTTGCTGAAAAACAATACCACCCATCAATACACAAAACGAAAGGATATACAAAATATTTTGCCAAATTCCATGAACAAAAATACCTAATAAAATTAAAACTCCAGCAATCCCCAAACTAAAGCCAATTTGATAAGTCCGAATGTGAATCCCTCCCCTAGAATGTTGATATCCTACAAAAATTATAACAAATCCCTGCTTGAATACAAGTCTCAATTCTTACAATTATATACATAAGCTAATTGCCTTTGCTGGAATTTGGCTTAGCGCAAGAACAAAATCAGCAGCACCCGCTTCAAAAGCTGCTCGAGGCATACCATACACAACTGAAGTTGCTTCATCCTGAACAATAGTTTTGGCTCCTGCCTTTTTCATAGCCAATAGCCCATCTGTACCATCATTTCCCATACCTGTTAATACAATACCCACCGCATTAGGTCCCGCTACTCTTGCAACTGAATGAAATAATACATCTGCTGCAGGTCGTTGATAACAAACCGGTGGTCCTTGCTTAAGCGCTACATAATACGTTGCCCCACTTTTTTGAAGCACCATATGAAAATTTCCAGGAGCTATTAAAATCTTTCCATTAATCACTGAATCTTTTTCCTCTGCCTCCTTAACTGTACACTGACAAACCTCATTTAACGAAGCTGCAAATGTTGAAGTAAATACAGGTGGCATATGCTGCACAATAAGAATACACGGACTAGATTTAGGAAACATTGGCAAAATTTGTCGTAAAGCCTGAGTACCCCCAGTAGAAGAACCAATAACCAAAATCTTATTAGTTGTAATGAAGTTCCCAGTAACTGAGCTGGCTCCAGCTAATTGAGATTGCTTATATTTGTCAATGAACGTTGTCATATTCACTGTAACAGCTAATTTAATTTTACGCACCAGTTCTTCAATAATTTCGGCACCACTTAAAGCAGTACCTAACTTAGCAACAATATCTACAGCACCCAACTCTAAAGCACGAAGAGAATTCGTGCTGCCTATTGCAGAAACTGAACTCACAATAATCGTTGGAACTGGATAATACTTCATCAATTTCTCTAAAAACGTTAAGCCATCCATGCGAGGCATTTCCAAATCCAATGTAAGTACATCCGGCTTTAATTTAACAATTTCATCGCGTGCAACATAAGGATTCATGGCAGAACCCACAACTGTTATGCCCTCAACTTTATTGAGTTCCTGTGTAAAAATTTTTCGTATAATTGCAGAATCATCAATCACATATACTTTTATTGTGCGTGCCATTTTTCACCTCGGATTTTTGGTACATAGATAGCTGGATGAACACAATCTAAATTTTGCATATGAACTAAACTTTCCGAGGATCCAACAAATAAATATCCATCTCGATTTAGCACTGACAAAAACGCATTAACAATTTTAGTAATTGTTGGCCGATCAAAGTAAATCATTACATTTCTACAAAAAATAATATCAAATCGTTGACAAAAATTAAATGGATCTAGCAAATTAAAATGAGAAAAACTTATATTTTCCTGAAGCATAGACTTCACTTTAAATTTTCCATCCATACCCTTTACTCCCCGATGGAAAAATTTATAAATCAAATCCTGCGGCACCTCACGTATAGATTCTGCGTCATACACTCCACGCTGCGCTTTCTGTAACATTTTTTGCGAAATATCCGAAGCATGAATCGAAATCATGGGCGTAGTTTTATCTCGCTGTTTGCTAAAATATTCCCGTGAAAAAATATTTAACGAATACGGCTCAGCACCATTGGAACATCCTGCAGACCAAATTGAAATTTCTTTCTTATTTTCAAAACGAGGAAAAACCTGCTGCATTAAAAAATCAAAATGATGACGTTCTCTAAAAAAATGAGTCACATTTGTTGATATCACATTTAAAAAATCAGTCCATTCATCAGAATTATTTTGGCTCTGAACTAAAAAACGATAATAATCCTCATAAGAAGTCAGATTTAACACTTTGAGTCGCTTATTTAAACGGCCTTTAAGAAATTCTCGCTTGTGATCAGACAAAAAAATACCAGATCGATCATAAATAATTTTTTTAAAATCATTAAATGTCTTATCTAAAAGAACTTTTGGCAAATAAGAAGATTCAAAAAGATTGATTGCCTGTTTCATATAATCATAAGAACGGCCCATATTCGCAATTCAATATAAGCCGTATCAATGCTCTATTTATCAACAAAACAATGAATAATTACACGAAATCTTTATCATCATCAAGAGGAAAAACATCTGCTGCAGATAAAGGCTTGCCCAGCGTACGACTTGAACTCACAGATGCTGAGGAATTTATAGCACGCCGACTCACCCCTTTTCGACTCGATACATTTTTAAGTTCAAGTAATCTAGCACTATCAGCGCCTTGTACCATAGTAACTAAACTATTTACGTAAGCCAATAATGCCTGTGCCTGTGCTGACATTTCTTCACTAGCTGATGCAGATTCTTCAGCATTTGCAGCATTCGATTGCGTAATTTGGTTCATCTGATCAATAGACAGCGTAACTTCATTAATACCTTTAGCCTGTTCTTCACTAGCAACAGATACTTCACTAATCAAAGTTGTGACTTTATCAACGCCTGTCAAAATTTGCACGAGATTGTTAGCAACATCACTCGTAATTTGTACACCATTATCAGCATTACGTTGAGATTCTTCAATTAACTCTGCAGTATTTTTAGCTGCTTCAGCACTCCGCTGCGCCAAACTACGAACTTCATCTGCAACTACTGCAAAACCTTGTCCTGCTTCACCAGCACGCGCTGCCTCTACTGCTGCATTCAACGCTAAAATATTTGTTTGAAATGCAATATTATCAATTACTTTTATAACCTTGGCTGTTTCATCTGACGAAGCTTTGATTTTCATAATTGCTTCTGCCATTTTTTGCATAGCTTCATGTCCTTTATTTGCAATTACTTGAACATCTGAGGACGTATCACTAGCTAACTTTGCATTATCTGCATTTTTCTTGATCATTGCTGTCATTTCCTGAAGAGCTGACGTAGCTTCTTCTAAACTCGATGATTGTTGATTTGCTGCCTCTGCCATTTGCTGGCTTGTTTGTGCTACTTGTTGTGATGCTGAATTCACTTGCTCAGAACTCGTATTCACACCTTCAATGACTTTATTAATAGGAACCGTAATTGATCGTGTAATAAAAATCGCTAATGCTGTACCAATAAAAACTGCAAAAATAACGCCAACAATAATAAGGCCTAACCCTGCATTAACTGCATTGGTTGCACCATTGGCTATATTCGTCGTTTGATCCATGCTAAAACTAGAAATTTCCAAAGCTAAAGCACCCAGTTTATCTCCTGTTTGAGTTCGCTCGCTTGCAGTTTTATCTTGATCTACCCAGTTTTCTGTTAAACTAGCTACAATTTGCCTATAATCGTTAGCTGCACCACGAATAACTTCAATTCGTTTCAAATTAACTTCTTTAATCGTCATCGCTTTCATTACTGCTAACTTTTGATCAATTTCATCAAAACTTTTAATAGCAGAATCAATATAACTTTTTTTATGTTCCAATTGAGCTCTAATCGCATCAATTTGAATCAATTGGCCCAACAAAACAATCTCATTAACACCTTTAATTTTTTCAACACGTTCTTTCAGACGTTTACGTCCTTCTTTGGGATCTTCAATATCCTTCATCATTGTTTCATATTGCACATCATTAAATTCATCACATAACTTCATATAGTCTTGCGCAGTTTTTGATAAATTATCTCGAAATTGTTTTGAAATATTGTCAATTAGAACTGTTTGTTGAATCAAATCATCATAATCCGACACTCGTTTTTTTATTTCATCCATTTGACCTTTTAATTTATTTAAATTCCTGGCTTTTCCAGCAAAAACAATACTCTCGTTAAGCGTTTCTTTAATTTTACTAAGTTGGGTTTTACCTTCAGTCAAAAACGACTCATCTCCACTTAAAGCAAATGACCGAATATTCATGCGCATATCCAAGCAATCGCGTTCAATATTACCAGCCAAGCGCATAGCAGGAACAAACTCTTTTGCTAGCTTACTTGCACCACTTTGCACACTACTCATGCTAATCACAGACCCCAAACCTAACACAACTAAAATACCAATAATCAAAACATATCCTGCAGCAATCTTTGTCCCCAACTTCATCTTACTAAACATAACTTCCCCCTTTTAACCTATATTCCCTACAATTGCATCAACATCTTCTCCATCCAATATTTTGTTAATATCTAACAATATTTTAACGGTATCATTGATTTTCGCAATACCAAGAATATATTCAGTACTTACAGATTGATCAAATCGCGGTGACGGATCAATATTGTCATGAGAAACATTTAACACCTCAGAAACAAAATCAACAATAATGCTCATTTCTGCCAGCAATGTTCCATGCTTAACATTAACAACAATAATACACGTACGTTCAGTATATGCAACTTCGTCAAAACCTAACTTTAAGCGTAAATCAATAACTGGAATAATTTTTCCACGAAGATTAATAATACCTTTGACGTGTTGAGGTGTATGAGGTAACGGAGTGATCCCAATAATGCTGATTATCTCTTTTACTTTTAAAATACTAATACCAAATTCTTGCTCACCTAATCGAAACGTCAAATATTTTTCAATCTGAGAATTTATTAATACACCAGCAGATTTTTGTGAAATCTTTTCCAGTGCCATTTGCGTAGTCACAACCATATAACCTTCCCCCTTTTTTAATTATCCCATTAATCGTTGAAGAATTTTCAAAAACGCTCCTTGCTCAAAAGGCTTGACAACCCAACCCGTAGCTCCAGCCAATTTTCCTTTGGCCTTTTTATCTTCCTGACTTTCTGTAGTTAACATAATAATGGGTATTGATCGATAATGTATCATCTTTCGAATTTCAGTTACACACGTAATACCATCCATAATCGGCATATTAACATCACAAACAAAAAGATTGACTGCAGGAAGTGGCTTCAGTTTATTAATTGCATCTTGACCATTTTCTGCTTGAATAACCTGATATCCACCTTGAGATGCAGTCATTGAAACTAACTGTCGAATAATAGGCGAATCATCAATTACCATAATTATTTTATTCAATTGCGCCCCACCCCTTTTTGCTTATTTGAAAAAACTCTCAACATTTAAAATCAAGCTAGCTTTCCCATTACCCAAAATTGAACAGGATGAGAAAAAATTCCGTTGATTAAATTCTTCTTGCAACGATTTAATCACAATTTCTTGATTTCCAAGAATTTCATCAACAACCAAAGCACGATATTCTTTATTATACTCTACCACTATAATTAATTGATTTTCAAGAGTACGCCCATGTATCTGTTGATGTAAAACCTCATCTAATTTGATAATTGGAATTGTTTTTCCACGTAAAAGAAGAATAAAATGTGTTTGATCAATAGCATGAATTTGATTTTCTGTAGGTTTAAGTATATCGAGAATCGATAAAACTGGCAAAATATAAATTTCTGAATCTACACGAATCAACATTCCGGAAATAATAGCTAAGGTCAATGGAACCTGCAGTAAAATCGTTGTACCTTCACCCTCGCGAGTAGAAACATCAATTTTACCACGAATACGCTCAAGATTTTTTTTAACGACATTCATGCCAACACCGCGCCCAGAAATATCTGTAACAACTTCAGCTGTTGAAAATCCTGGAGCAAAAATAAGCTGATAAATTGTTTGTTCATCTATTGGCGTAGATTCAGTAATGAGCCCGACTTCAATTGCTTTTTTTACGATACGTTCTTTATTAAGTCCAGCTCCATCATCGCTAATCTCAATCATTACATTTGCACCACTGTAAAAGGCACGCAGCAAAATAGTCCCCACATCTGGTTTCCCACGTTGTTGCCGTAAATCTAAGGCCTCAATACCATGATCTACTGCATTTCGAACAATATGCATCAACGGATCATGAATCGCTTCAACCAATGTACGATCCAATTCAATGTCTTCGCCAACTAAAATCGTTGTCACTTCTTTTTTTGTTTTATCAGCAACGTCACGAATTATCCTGCGCATTTTACTAAACATTTGCTTAATCGTAACCATACGCATACTCAAACTAATTCGCTGCATATCTTTTGTAACGCGTTTAATTTGATCAATATGATTAATAAAACTTTGTTTATGATTAGCAAGAATATAATCATCGTTCCATAACAACGACTGAGAAATTAATAATTCTCCAGTAATATTAATCAGATGATCAATTTTATCTGCATTAATTTTAATGGAATTATCACTACTTTCTGTAGATTTTTGTTTTTCCGTATCTACACTTAACGGAACTATTTCTTTTTTTTCGATTCGTGGCAAATCTATCGAAATTAATTCACCAGCCATTAGTTGCTCTAGTTGTGCAAGAATAACCGAATTATCCTGAAGTGTTTCTTTAAGAATTCCTTTTTGAACATTTTCATCTAATAAAGCAATAGCCATGAACAAAATATCGCGTACATTTAGCAGAACATTTGTGATGGCTGCATTAATTTCTAGTTTTCCAGTTTTAATTTTTTCTAAAACGCTTTCTGTTTTATGCGTCAATTCTCCAATTTGTGTCAGCTGAAGAAATCCAGTGACCCCTTTAATAGTATGAAATGCTCGAAAAACGGCTTCAATATCTTCTTGTTCATGTGGATTTTTTTCTAAATCCATCAGATGTTCTTCGATTTGAGACAAATGCTCGCGAGATTCACCAATAAAATCAATAAAAATCTGTCGATCATTAGAAAAACTATTTTGTGTATCTTTAGAAGACGCAGCGTTTTCCTCTTCAAAATCAATTGAAGCAATTTCAACAACCTCATCGCTACTCGAATCTGTTTGTAACAATGGAAACAATTTTATCAGATCATTAATTCTATTTTGCTGAATTTTGGTTAATTTAATGATAGTTTTAGTGTTATCCATGAACACTGATTCACTGGTAATCAAGGCAATAAAACTGATCAAATTTTCCGAAAGAACAGAAAACTCTACAATACCTTTGATTGCAGCCAGCGTATATGCATGAATGACATTCATTAGTTTAGCCAAATCTTCATGCTTAGGAGAAAGAACGCCAGAAATAGCTTCAACCTGATCAACAAGCTCGTTTAACGCAAGCAAATCTGCGGGGTCAATTACATTAAGAATCAAAGAAAGTTGATTAATTTTTTCTTTCATACGCCCCCCTAATGAAAAAACCTATTTCATACTAGTGTAGTATAGGAAAGTTAATCTGTCCAGAAAAAGGACACGCGCAATTCGAAATTCTACTACACAAGAAACTGCACCAGCATTTATTATCTATTTCAAAACATTTGACTAAACATTTCTCAAGGTGCTATTCTACCCTTAGCGGCTTAGCAGTCGCTTAACGAGAGTGCTAAAGGGGTCGAAGCGATGACGCTGACGGAACGACGAAAACAGATATTATATGCAGTAGTTGAAGAACATATTCGCAAAGACAAATCCGTTGCGTCGGGTTATTTGTCAAGTTTGTCTGGAATTGACTATAGTCCAGCAACTATTCGCAATGAGCTAGTTGCGCTCGAGCAAGAAGGTTATCTTGAACAACCGCATACTTCTGCTGGACGCATTCCTACATTTAAAGGATATCGCACTTTTGTTGATAATTTATTGCCTATTCAACCCTTATCTGATACGGATATGGCTTTGTTGCTACGGAATAGAGAACAAGTTTTTAATAGTGTCGATGAAATACTAACGTCAGTACTGTTACTAACCTCACAATTGTCAGATTATGCTGTTGTCATGTCAATGAGTGAATCTACGCGACATTTAATTAAATACTTACAATTAATATTACTGAATGTTCACCAAGTATTAGTTGTATTGCTTAGCAATACTGGCAAGAATAAAGATTTCATCATTAATTTTGAGGATGCACAATTATCTCAAGAAGAACTCAACAAATTATCTCGATTTTTACATGAGATGTTAGTGGGTAGAGATTTATCCTGTATTAATGGTAATGATATTCAGAAAATTATTGAAATGTTTCCCATATATCATGCATTTTTACAAAAAGCGCTTGATATGATTTGTAGCCATGGCCAATTTCTCCAAGAACAATCATTTTCAATTAAAAACTCGTCCAAATTGGTAAATCAATCAGACTTTAAAAGTATTGAACAAATTCGCCAGATTGTTCATGTTCTAGAAAATGAAAAAATGATTGCCTGTTATTTGAAAGATACTCAAGGCAGTATTCAGTTTTTGATTGGCGATGAAGCCCATAACGAATCACTTCGCGATATGTCGCTAGTATATGAAAGTTTTTCAAATTCAAGCGGCCCTGTTGGCTGCATGGGGATTTTAGGCCCCAAACGAATGGATTATGCGCGAAGTGCAACGCAGATAAAAACAGCTGTTCAATTCATTAATGAGGAATTAGAGCGAATTTGTAATACAGGAGGTGAGGTATAAATCATGACACATTCCAAAAAGAATATGGATTCTCAGATCAATGATAATCCAACACACGAGGATGATTCTATAGTTGAATTTGCGCAAACAGATTCAGCACAATCCAATAGGGAATCTGAAACAGCATCACAAGCAACTGCGAATGAGACAAAAGCTATATCGATTGAAGAACAACTTATAATCGCAAAATTAGAAATTTCGGAGCTAAATGACCGATTACTGCGAAAACAAGCTGAGTTTGAAAATTATCGCAAACGTTCCGCTCAAGAACGACTAGATTTTCTTCGAACCTCAAAAGAAGAATTTGCTTTAGCTGTGCTGCCAGTATTAGACAGTTTTCAACGAGCAATGGATACACAAAATCAAAACCATTCAGTTGAAGATATACATAAAGGCTTTGAACTCATATTGCAACAATTTCAAAAAGCATTGGAAAAAGAAGGTGTTATTGCAATGTCATGTGTTAGCGAAATGTTTGATCCTGAACGACACATGGCTGTTTCTCACAAAGAAGAAAAAGGCAAAAAGGAGGGCGAAATTATTACTGAATTTCAAAAAGGCTATCTGCTTAACACTAAGATTATCCGGCCAGCCATGGTTGTCGTGGCAAAAGAATAAGAAAAAGGAGAACGATCATGGGAAAGATTATTGGTATTGATTTGGGTACAACCAATTCGTGTGTAGCAGTCATGGAAGGAGGCGCTCCTGCAACAATTTCAAATGCAGAAGGAAGTCGTACAACCCCGTCAGTTGTTGCTATTACAAAAGATGGAGAAAAATTAGTAGGGCAAGTAGCCAAGCGACAAGCAGTTACAAATCCTACACGCACGATTTATTCCATTAAGCGATTTATGGGACGCAAACATCGTGAAGTAGATCAAGAAGAAAAAATGGTTCCGTATAAAGTCATTGATGGCAAAGGCGGAGACGCAGTTGTTGATATTGACGGAAAACATTTTACTCCACCTGAAATATCCGCTATGATTTTATCAAAAATAAAAAAAGATGCAGAAGCTTATCTCGGCGAAAAAGTAACGCAAGCAGTTATTACAGTTCCTGCCTATTTTAATGATTCTCAACGACAAGCAACTAAAGATGCGGGTGCTATTGCAGGATTAGAAGTTTTACGCATTATTAATGAACCAACTGCTGCTGCGCTCGCTTATGGTTTAGATAAAACCAAAAAAGAAGAAAAAATTGCAGTTTATGACTTTGGTGGTGGAACATTTGATATTTCGATTCTTGAATTAGGAGATGGAGTTTTTGAAGTACTGTCAACCAATGGAGATACGCATCTGGGTGGAGACAATGTAGATGCAGAAATTATTACGTGGCTCGTAGATGAATTCAAAAAAGATAATGGAATTGATTTATCTAAAGACAATATGGCATTACAACGACTCAAAGAAACAGCAGAAAAAGCAAAAATCGAATTATCATCAACGCTTAGTACTGATATTAATTTACCTTTTATTACAGCTGATAATACTGGGCCTAAACACCTGAACATTACATTATCTCGAGGTCGCTTTGAATCAATGCTGGAAGAATTCATTAAACGATCCATTGATCCTAGTCGTATTGCATTAAAAGATGCAGGCCTAACTGTAGATCAAATTGATGAAGTCGTATTAGTAGGTGGAATGACTCGGATTCCAAAAATTCAAGAAGAAGTAGAAAAATTTTTCAAAAAAGCGCCACACAAAGGTGTTAATCCAGACGAAGTTGTCGCATTAGGTGCTGCTATTCAAGGTGGTGTATTAGGTGGAGACGTTAAAGATATCGTCTTACTAGATGTAACCCCATTATCGCTTGGCATTGAAACTATGGGTGGAATCATGACTAAACTAATTGAAAAAAATACCACGATTCCAGTCTCCAAATCACAAGTGTTTTCAACAGCAGGTGATTCACAAACTGCAGTTGACATTCATGTTTTACAAGGCGAACGTTCAATGGCAAATGATAATCGGACACTGAGCAAGTTTCAATTAACAGATATTCCAGCAGCACCGCGCGGCATACCACAAATTGAAGTTACCTTTGATATTGATGTCAATGGTATTGTTCATGTCAGTGCCAAAGACAAAGGCACTGGGAAAGAACAAAAAATTGCCATTACTTCTGCAGGTGGTTTATCTAAGGATGAAATTGAACGCATGAAAAAAGAAGCAGAATTGCATGAAAAAGAAGATGTTAAACGCAAAGAAGCCATTGATATGCGCAACCAAGCAGACAGTATTTTATATTCAACTGAAAAAACGATGAACGAACTAGGTGACAAAATTGATGCTGCAGAAAAAACTAAATTAACAGCAGAGATTGATGCACTCAAAACAGCAATGAAAGAAGATGATGCTGCAAACATCAAAACGAAAATGGATGCCTTGCAAGAATCAATTCAAGCTATAGGCCAAAAAGTATATCAACAGCAAGCTGCTTCACAAGCGCAGCCTTCTCAGGAACAAAGTCATGCAGAAGAACCAGCACAAGATTCTTCATCGCAATCAAAAAACGATGAAACTGTGGTTGATGCAGACTATGAAGAAGTTAAGGACGAAAAAAAGAAAGAGAAATAAATTCGGTTAATTTACGAGGAGGCATAACTAAATGCTTCCTCGTAAATTAAACCTACCTTAGGAAAACCACATGGCTAAACAGGATTTTTATGATGTACTCGGCGTAGCCAAAGGCGCGTCAGATAGCGAACTCAAAGCAGCGTATCGAAAGCTTGCGCGTAAATACCATCCAGACGTTAATAGCGCAGGTGATGCAAAAGACAAATTCAAACAAATTAGTGAAGCTTACGATGTCTTGAGTGACACAAAAAAACGCGGCGCCTATGATCAATTTGGTCATGCTGCTTTTGAACAAGGGCACAGTGGCGGATCACCCGATTTCGGTGGATTTCAAGGTTTTGGCGGATTTGATTTTAATATGGACGATGTTTTTGATTCTTTTTTTCATGGAAATGGAAATCGTAAGCGCGGACAAAGCAAAGGTGCTGGGCATAAAGTGCAAGGAGAAGATTTGCAAATTGAAGTACGCTTAATTTTAGACGATGTATATAAAGGCATATCTAAAGACATAAATATTCGACATCTTGAAGCGTGTTCAATTTGTCATGGATCTGGGTCTCGAGATAATAGTGGCCCCAAAACGTGTTCAACCTGTCAGGGTGCTGGCCAAGTTCGGCAAACAATGCAAACTATTTTGGGAAATATTGCACAGGTTGTTCCGTGTCCAGCCTGTCATGGAGAAGGACATTTGATTGGTTCTCCGTGCCAATCTTGTTCAGGTTCTGGTAGATCTGCGCGCAGCAAAACAATTAACATTAAAATTCCTGCTGGCGTAGATAATGGATCCAAACTTCGCGTAGCACATGAAGGCAATATTGGACCGAATAATGGTCCGAATGGTGATTTGTATGTCATAATCCGTGTCGAACCTCATCAATCATTTAAACGAGATCACGACGACCTTATTGTTGAATTCCCAATTCATTTTACCCAAGCAACCTTAGGCGACGAAGTCGAAGTGCCAACACTTGATGGGAAAATAAAACTGAAAATTCCTTCAGGCACGCAATCTGGAACTATTTTTCGACTCAAAGGCAAAGGAATTCCTCATTTACAAAGTTCTGGCACAGGAGATCTCCTTGTTATTACGCCAATCCAAACTCCAACAAAATTAACAGAAGAACAACGAACTTTATTAGAATATTTTGCTGTGCTTCGTAATGAGAAAATTAATATTGAACATGATTCCTTACTTAGCAAAGTTCGAAAAATCATCAAAAAAATTTAATTCATACGAGGATCGCGCAAGCGATCCCGTAAATGAATGGAAATTTTTTTCATTACTTCATACTATATTTCCTTATCTTAATCTTAATGAAGATGCCTATACTATTCCCTTACTTGCATCACCGCACGATCAATGGGTTGTTAGCACGGACATGTTGGTACAAGGAACACATTTTGATATTATAAGGGATTCTTATGAGGAAATCGGGTTCAAAGCTGTTGCTTGTAATGTTAGCGACATTTATGCAATGGGTGCAGTTCCTGTTCAGTTTCTATTATCAATTGCTATTCCCAAACAACAAACATTAACAGAATTAACTGCATTATTAAACGGAATACGTAGTGCAGCAGATTACTTTAACCTAGCATTAGTTGGCGGAGATACCACATCAACACACAACGGAATGGTACTAAGTCTCACAATTTATGGACAACAACATCAGTCCAAATTAATTAATCGATCAGGTGCGAAAGCAGGGGATGCAGTTTATGTACTGGGAACAGTTGGTAAATCTGCAGCAACTAATTACAAAATTTCTATTCATGATCTAAAACAAATAAAAACAGAAGTTTTGCATGATCTAATTCAGCAAAATATGATTCATGCGATGAGCGATATTTCTGATGGAATTGCACGAAGTGCTTATGATATTAGCCGTGCCAGTAACGTTGGCCTTGAGTTAACTCTTGATGAGCTTAATGACACAAAAGCTTATGGAATTGAACATGTTTTGCAGGGTGGAGACGATTATGCTCTTTTACTTACGATTCCAAAATCATCGATCGTATTACCATTATCGTTGCATCGAATTGGCAGAGTTGTTTGTCAATCTGGAGTTTGGTTAAAACAAGGAAAAACAAAAAAATTACTTAAAAAATTTGGATATAATCAATTTTAACTCGTATATTTCTAATTTACGAACCTCGATATTTTGATACATTCCCAATAATTCCGACAATTAACAACAACATCATCACAGAGGTGCCACCATAACTAATAAATGGCAACGGAATGCCAGTTGCTGGCAGCAAAGTTAACACAACACCCATATTCATAAATGCTTGAACCGAAATCCAACTAGTCAAACCAATCACCAGAAGACGGCCAAACTGATCAGACATTTGCGACGCAATCCGATAGCCTAAAAACGTCATAGCAAAAAACAACACGATGACACTACATGTAAAAATAAAACCAAATTCTTCACACAAAATCGAAAAAATAAAATCCGTATATTGTTGGGGAAGGTAAAAAAACTTTTGCCGGCTATTACCCAGACCCATTCCAAACAACCCGCCATTGCCAACACCAATTAATGATTGAATTGTATGAAATCCAATTCCATGCGGATCTGCCCACGGATCCAAAAATGCATGAATTCGTTTTAACTGATATGCATTTTTCTGAATATATAACATTCCACCTACAACCCCTGTAAAACCTGTTCCACCAATAAACCACAAAGGAAATCCACCTACAAATAAAAGAATAGCTGTAACAAAAACAATCACAAGTGTTGTACCCAAATCAGGCTGCTTTAACACTAAACCCATTGTCACTGCAATCAAAATCAGCGGCGGAATAAACGGCTGAATAGACTTAACCCTGTCCTTGAAATTAGTAAGCACAGTAGACAAATACAAAATAACACCAAATTTAGCCACTTCTGAAGGTTGAAAGGTAAAAAAGCCTAAATGTAGCCAACGACTAGCACCTCCTGCATTATGTCCAAAATGAGGAAGATACGTTAGTAGCAAACAAAAAATTGAACCAACCAAAATCCATACACTCCATCGAAACCACAACTGATATGGAACAGTAAATCCAAAATAAAAAGCAACGGATCCCATTACTAAAAAAAGAAAATGCTTTTGAATAAAAAAAGTACTACTACCAAAATAATGCAAAGAAGTCGAAGATGATGAGCTAAAAATCATAATGATTCCTATTGCCACGATCATCAAAATAACCATCAAAAACGGATAATCTGGTTTTGATTTAACTGGGTAACGCATGAACTAAGTCTTTAAAATAATTACCGCGCTCTTCAAAATTTTTATTTGTATCAAAGCTTGCACATGCAGGAGAAAACAGAACAACAGCTGGCTTTGCCTTTTTTGCCAAGGGCAACATATCAGCAATACAAGCAGAAAACCCTAAACAAGGCACCTCATATTCTTTACATAAAGCTTCAAAAAAAACGCGAGATTCACCATATCCCACGACTATCGCCTGCCTACGACGAATTTCCAACATCAATGGAATATAACTCACCTCTTTTTTTTGTCCCCCCAAAATCAAAACAACAGGTTCATCAAACGACTGCAATGCAATTATCGTAGAATCTGGATTAGTACCTTTTGAATCATTAAAATATGATTTACCCTCTTTTTTATCAACAAATTCAATGCGATGCGCAAGCCCCTTAAAATTCTGTAAGCGTTGTTGAATAAGATCAGCAGAAACCCCAAGACGCAAGGCTACGTGAATTGCTGCAGAAGCATTAAAAAGATTATGCTTTCCCCGAAGCTGACAAAAAGGAAGCAGGTTTGCAATCCCTGGATGATCAGCGATACAATAAGCATGTCCAGGAAACTGTTGCGCAACCTCCCGAAACTCGGGCTGATTTTCATTATAAATTAATAATGCGGCTTTTGTTGAATTTTTAAGTATATTCAATTTAGCATTTAAATAATTAGTCATAGTCTGATGCCGATTTAAATGATCAGGAGTTAAATTCAGCAAAACTGCCACATCAACAGAAAAAGAAGTAATAGTTTCAAGCTGATAACTACTCAGTTCAACAGAAAGATTCGCAGGCAAACTATCACTATTTAAATGAGGTACAAACTGAATCAAAGGAACACCAATATTTCCCGCAACTGGACAATCTAGCAAGATGCTCACCAAACTTGCAACTGTCGATTTGCCGTTGGTTCCGGTAATCCCAATTAATGTTGGATAATAAGTCTTAAGTCCAAATAAACGATAAGCAAATTCAATTTCTCCAATAATCGGAAATGAATAATGGGCATAGTCACTCGGGTTTAACCCCGGAGAAATAACTCCAAAATCTGCGTTCTCAGGATCAACCAGCTGGAAATCGTGAGAAAGCAAAGACAAAACGGCAATAACAGCTTTAGCTGTTACACCACTACCGAATACAGTCACACGTTGAAAAGATGTCATAAGGCAAGAGCAATCACTACAAAAACAAGCTGAACTAACCAAAACTTAACAACAATATTAACTTCCGAAAACCCTAATAATTCAAAATGATGATGCAGTGGTGACATTCTGAAAATCCGTTTTTTCCATAGCTTAAAAGATATAACCTGCATAATAACAGACAAAGTTTCTAGTACGAAAACGCCACCTAATAAAATCAGTAAAAATTCATGATGCAGCAAAATAGCCAATCCACCGATGACGCCACCAATTGCTAACGAACCTGTATCTCCCATGAAAATTTTAGCAGGATGCACATTAAACCAAAAAAATGCCAAAATTGCTGCAATTAAAATAACCAGAAATGTTATGATTGATTCCTCACCCATAAAAAAAGCAATCACTAAAAATCCTGTTAATGTAATTATTGCAGTTCCCGCAGCCAATCCATCCAATCCATCTGTCAAATTTACGGCATTACTACTGCCTACTAAAATAAAAACAACGAACAAGGCATATACCCATGGATGCATGGTTGGCCATGCATCAAAACCCTGCGGGATAAGTTGCCGAAATTGAAAATACAACATCATTACTACAAACACACAAGCAACAAGAATTTGAAGCAAAAACTTCGTACGACTTTTTAACCCTTTATTTGTTTTTTTAATAGCAATTAAACCATCATCAACTACACCAATAGCACCATAAGAAATCAATAAAAACAGTAACAGCCATAACGTTGGCGTTATAGATGATGGCAAGCTTAGCATTGCAATCAAAACAATGCCAATAATACCTAACCCGCCCATAGTTGGCGTTCCAGATTTACTCTGATGAGCAACAGGACCTTCAGTGCGAATTGATTGCTGAATTTTTTGATGTGTCAAAAAACGAACAAAAAACAAAAAAAATATATATCCAAAAAGCAACGTCATTAAAAAAACAGTCATCATGCGTGAATTAATCCTTCTACCATTCGTTCCATTTTCATGCCACGTGACCCTTTTACCAAAATCACGCTCCCTAGCTTAATGGTATCATTCATTCCAGACAACAGCGTATCTTGACTTAAATAATGATAACACGGCGTTTTGCTACACTCAATGCTACGACTCAGTGGGCCTAAGGTATAAACAGCTGATACACCCAACAAATCAATCCACTGACCCAATTCCTGATGCAACAGGGAGCTTTGGCAGCCTAACTCTAACATATCACCTAAAACTAGCACATGCGGCCGATCTGGATGTATTGCTACAGCTTTTGCAATTGCATAACGCATCGAATCTGGATTAGCATTATACGTATCATTAATCAACGTATACCCATCAGTTTCAGTGATAGCTTCACGTAATTTGGATACAGGCCGAAAAGATTCGATTGCTTTTTGAATTCTGGCAGGAAACATACCTAAATAAAGAGCAATCTGTGTCACAAGAACAATATTAGCCTCCAAAATATCAGAACATGCGTATTCAATAAAATCAAAACCATTAGCTTCAGCTTGAATTTTCACGTTATCAAATCCATAAGCAGATGAATTAAAAAAAGTAATATATTGTTTTCCAGCTTCTTTTGGAAAATCAAATACTTCTGTTTTAGCCTGAGCAATTGCTTGCCGATTTTTAAAAAATTCTAAATGAGCAAATCCAATATTCGTAATAATCGCAATATCTGGACGAACCAGCTGAGTCAATGCTCGAATTTGGCCTGCTGCGCGCATAGCCATTTCAACAATAGCAATTCCCGAGGAAAAAGGAATATTCATTACTGTTAAAGGAACACCAATTTCATTATTAAAATTTTCAGCTGTTTTATAAACGGAAAACTGTGTTGAAAGAACATGATAAAGCAAATCTTTTGTACTAGTTTTCCCACTACTTCCCGTAATTCCAATCACTAATCCACCAAAACGATCCCGATGATCCTTTGCTAATACAGAAATATCACGACGGATTACTTTACGACTGCCTTTAGTTAACGCAGATACTATAAACTCATTTCCATCCATGCTTTCGCCACAAATCGGAATAAATACGTCGCCAGGACACACGGTCCGACTATCAATCGAATAGCTCATGAAGAATGCCCTCACATATTTGATGATCATCAAAAGCATATCGCTCTACCCCAATAATCTGCACAGTTTCATGGCCCTTTCCTGCTACAACAACTACATCAGTACACTTTGCCATAGTTAAAGCATAACAAATAGCTTCTCGACGCTCAATAATCACAACATGATTTTTTTTTGTCATTCCTGACAACACCTCTGTTGCAATGACTTCAGCAACCTCGTTACGAGGATTATCCGAAGTAACTATCGCAATATCTGCTAACTGTTCAGCAATATGCCCCATTAAGGGTCGCTTTGAATGATCCCGATTGCCACCACAGCCAAACACAACAATCACATTACCCTGCTCGCCCAAAACCAGTTCTCTGGCTGTTTCCAATAAATTTTTCAAACCGTCTGGAGTATGTGCATAATCAACAATCACACGAAAAGGCTGTCCTGCAATTACTGGCTCAAAACGACCTTTGGGTGCAACAGCCGTAGATAGTGTTTCAGAAATAAACGCATAAGAAATTTTTAATGCCTGAGCTAATGCCATTGCAGCTTTTGCATTTGCACGATTAAAACGCCCGAGCAACTTCATAGGAAACAAAAGAGGAAGCCGCATAAAATCTCGCGGAAAAATTGCTTTTCCTGGCATATTAAATAAAAAATGAAATTTTACCTGACTATATTCTTGCAAAGAATGATGATAATCCAAATGGTCTATTGTAATATTTGTTAATAATTTTAACTTAAAGGCAATATTATCGACACGATGTTGATCTATACCAATTGAAGATACTTCCATAATAAAATGAGTTTTACCCTGATCCCGAGCAATTGCCATCATTGAAAACAAATCTAACGACTCTGGCGTAGTTAATCTAGCATTAATGGTACCAATCACAACCGGATAATATCCTGCACGTTCAAGAATAGCAGAAAGAAGATACGTAATCGTAGTTTTCCCATTTGTTCCAGTAATACCAATAACAACTAAGGATTCATCCGGTGCTCCATAAACATCCTTCGCATAGTGGCAAACCGATATTCGATTTGCCTTAATAATTTTGCTGCTACCCGCATGTAAAGCGACTCCAATATACTGATTGCCATCATCTATTGCAACAAAAATATCTTTTGGCTTTATTTTTTGAGAGTCATACTGTATCATAAAACTATTATAATACAAACAATCAGGGCTGTCCTGTAGTGCATAGAGAGGTAATACGTGGCATACAATAAAGAATTTTTTAAAAATTACTCGGAAAATAAATCAAAAGAAATCGAATATCAGATTATTCAAGAATACTCCTATCTCGTTCGATTTATTTGCAACAAATTTCGTAGCCGTGGTGAACCAGTCG
>CAYUBI010000030.1:0-21415 GCA_964443005.1 uncultured Candidatus Marinamargulisbacteria bacterium | reverse complement strand
TAAGCATAAATCTAAAACTTATTATAGCAGAATTCTTTCTATGTACAAATTAATAAATTTGACTTATGCCTCGCCTCCAGCAAATTGTCGCTGCAAATTTGCCAGTTGCATTGGATCCATTTCCGGCTGTTTTGTTTTTACAGGAATGGGTGGATACTTAAACTTTTTAAGCTGAGCTAAGAGAACCGCGTACGTGTCTTTAATATATACCTCATGAAACAAATCATTACGTGCAATGACCCCATGCTTCTCACTTTTCTGCATCACCCCTAATAATAAACTACGAAGGCTGTTAAACGTAAACTTTCCTTTTTCATTTAAAACTAATTGAATATCTGCATCCGAAAACAAATTAAAACAAGCAGAACCAACTAGCTTTTTTGCAGCATCTGGAGTCAGCCCGTCTGTAGGGAATTTCTGCGCAATCAACGCAGGCATGAACGGCCGTGCATGAATCTCCGGAAATTGCAGAGCTAAGCTGGTTTCGATAAAACCATCAACAGTTTTTTTTGTTGGCCACGTCACATTATCTTGCACAAGGCTGTCACGTAAACGGCTAAACGCATTAGCAGCACCCTGTTTACCATCAACATAAGCTTTAGCAGAAACCACCTGACGAATATTTTCCATCAATTCCTGAAAGGAAACGTCATTGTTAAGGTTTGATGTAGGCATCACTAAAGCCAAACAATCTGAGGAAATAACCTTTTGCGCAGTTCCAACTAAGCCGATTAATTGACAAAGGCTATTTTTATCCAAGCCTTGTTTCAAGGCATTTAATAAGCTTCGTGCTTGGTAAGTATCCCCTAATTGATCACAAATTTTCACAGTCATCTTGGATTTGAAATCCTCATAATTTTCAGCAGGAATATCAAACAAATAGTCACAAATATCAGTATTAAATGTCGTGATTTTATTGGGAATGGATATAGGCGCAGAAACACGGGGTAGTGGCGAACTAGGAACACGGGGAATAGAAACCGTACTAGACATCTGTTGCCGCATCCGGTGCGCGCCGATACGCACGAAGCGCCATTTTCACGTCAGCTAACTCGCAATCAGCCGGATTTCGATTATTCAACTGTTTAGATGCCATATAATATAACAGCAAATCCCATTCATCTTTCGTATAAGTTAATTCCGGCCTTTTTGCAAAATGCTCCAGCGTTTTTTCTGGAATCGACCAGTGAAAACGATTCAATAACGTATCTTTTACCACAGCTAAGGATAATAATTTTTCATTCGAAAACAAATAATTAGAAATACGCTGACCACCTGTGTCAAACCCGCCACTAACTGTTGCAGAATCCTTTAATGCTTCATCAATCTTTTCCTCTGAGGCAGTGATGTCTATTTTCCGCAACATCTGCGTGCAAAACCCCTTAATAACATCAGCATTCAATTGTTTGGCATCACGTGGATTTTTAGCATCTGGATCTGCAGATACTAACAGACTTTTTCGTTCCAAATCGCGCCTAATTTCACCCAAGCCCTTCCCATCCAAACAAAGACCCTGTTCCTCATTATAACTACTAAACAGTGTATCGTAATTTTCTTTTTTAATCGGCCATTCTCTGGGAAATGTATGATTAAGAACTCTATAAATATTCTTGTACGACAATGCAGTTGGAGCATGTTCATCTTCGTATGGAATATTGAAGGACGTACTGTCATTTGTAAGTTGTGGAATCATTAAATCTCCAAGGGCTTTAATTTCTGAGTTAGGTTCATTTTTATTAGCTGCAGTTAATTTTGCAAGCAATGCTGTTTTGTCCTTAATATCTGCCTGACCGAATAGATGATCCAAAAAATCATCAAGAATATTAGGAGGAGCTTGGTTTGGAATGGAAGCACCTAGATCGCCAAGTGGTGTTGGAACGGAAACAGGCTTTGCCATTATTTGGTTCAGTCGATTTTGTTCAGCAAGCTGTGCGGTCTTGGGGTCAGACATACCACTTGGAATCGACAATGTCTTAGAATCACTTGAGACAACATTCTTGGCTGCAGAAGATTTCCCAGTCGATATATCGCCCACTGAAATCACTGACGAGGGATCGAGTAAAAACGACAGTTGCGTTTTTTTTGGGATACTAATCGCCATCGCTAGTGCCTTGCCTGAACGGGTGTCGATGGAGGCGAAGATAGCTTTGGGGCAGGATCAGGCGGAGTGCCGTCTTTTTGTTCAGATACCTCAATAACAGCCATATTATTCATAATAATTCCCATATCTTTCCCCTTATTTTCAGGCTTTAACGCTTCAATAATATTTCGCTTGAGACGAGCTTGATTTGTTGCGAAATAGGTCTTATCTGTGACAAGGCTCAATAACTCTTCTACTTTAATTTTACAATCTTTTAATTCGTTGTCTGAGCTTTTTTTGATTGGGTCTACGTTTCCATTTTTATGTTGATATGCTTGCAAAATTGTCATGTTTTCTGTGCCTGTTAGCCCTGAAACAAATTGATCCATTGCTGTATCATCAAAAGTCGTCAATGGTTTATACCATGGCGCCTCTAACGTTTTATCCATAGAATAATCGCGAATCCCATTCATTGCTTCTTCTGCATCTTGGTTTTTAACGAACATCTTTGCAAACGCATCATTCAAAACTTTTTTAGCGTCGCTATCCTTCGTGCGAATAGCATCCCACCAACTAGGATTGATTAATGTCTTTTTAAAAGATTGATCAACTTTCGTGTCATAAATAATATCGCCTAGGAACAATTGAATTGCATATATACGCTGTTGCTTGTTAGCAGCATCTGCGCCGTCCCCTTTTTTTATTTCTGCTAAAGCACTATGATATGCTGTTCCAGCTTTTTCCCAATATTTTTTATAAAACGGAGTATCAGTAAAATTTTCACTTTCAAAACTCTTTTGAAAGTTTTCATACAAACCATTAGCCATCCGAGGCGAAACAAAAGAAAATTCAGCATGCTGTATCCCAACTTGTTTCGTAAACCTCTGTCCCCAATTGATATAATCCTCTAAAGAACCCGTAAACGGCTTTTTTTCATCTACCTGTGCTAAGGCAAAATTTTTGATAATTGACAATGGGTCAATATCCTTAGCTTCGAAAAATGCTTTAACAAAAGCAGGGGACGGCGCAGAATTAGCCTTCTTATTTTCTGAAGCTAACAAACTCGTCAAAATATTAAAAAGATCAGTATCACGAGCAAAAAAATTGGGGGAGGAAATACGGTCTTCCAATTTTTTAAACAATCCTGAATGTGGAGCATCTTTATATTCGAAACCCATCATTAAAGCCAAAGCAGCACGACGTTGCACGTCCAAATCGCCAGTCACTACCATTTCATTCAAGGGTTCAATGGCAGTTTTTTTGCCGTTCGTAACATTGGAAGGATTAGGAACTGATAACAATCTAGCTTGCTCTGCAGCTGACTCAACTGCACCATATGACCTTTCAGACAGCAAATCCTCAATTGATAATGGAACTAACGACTTAGGCGGTTGAACAACTGTATCTGGTTTAGACAAAGGAGCTGATTGCGCGGCTTTATAGCTTTGATTTATCGGCAACGAAAAAACTCCAACCATTTTACACCTCTATGTCATGTTTACCCTATTTATTAGGATTCTAAACATATTATCGTAAAAAAAATCGGAAATCTTGTATTAGAATTTTTACAGATATGCGTACGCATAATTATTTGACAAGCGCTTTTAAGGTCCAAAATAATTAGCATCATAGAATCTTTGCAAATGTTTATGTTATAATCAATCAATGAGCATTGAAAATCAAATTCATTATTGGATAGAAAGTGCACAGCACGATCTTGAAACAGCAGAATCACTCTTCCAAACATCCAAATATGATTGGTGTCTTTATATTGCTCATTTAGTTTTAGAGAAAACACTCAAAGCAATTTATGTCAAACAAAAAAACAAATCTGCACCAAAAACTCATCAACTTCATACTCTTGCTTTAGAATTAAACATAATTATGACTGAGGAACAACTCGACTTTTTGCGTAAAGTTAATGAATTTAATATAGAAGCTAGATACCCGGATTACAAACTAAATTTCTATAAACTCTGTACAGAATCTTTTTGTTTTGAATATTTTCAACAAATCAAGGAGTTACACCAATGGTTACTAAAGAAGATATAATTCCTTACATTCAAATGCTTAAAGAAACCTTATCCAAAAATCAAATTCCTATTTGCAAAGCAATACTTTTTGGGTCATATGCTAAAGGGCTTGCTCATCCATATAGTGACATTGATATTGCACTTGTTTCAGAAAAATTTTCTGGAATTCGTTTTTTTGATATCGAAAAAATAATCCCGTATCTTCGTTCACTGAACCCACGCATTGAAGTTCATCCTTATCGACCCGAAGATTTTGAAAATAGTGACAATGCCTTTATTCAAGAAATTGTTACATCAGGCATAGAAATTTAAGTGATTATCCGAGTGTAAAACATAAAAGCTGTCAAATAATTATTTGACAAGTGCTTTTAAGGCACTCACAATGTCCTGAAATGCATATTTTTCGTCTACAGACTGACAAAGAAAATCGTTAATAGGTCCAATTAATTTGATTGAGCGATCAATAGCAGGGTTAGAACCTTTTGCATAAGCCCCAATATTAATCAGATCTTCAGCATCCTGATAAACAGCCATCATGTTGCGTAATGTAGCTGCAGCTGCGCGATGTTGGGGGTCTGTCACATCTGGCATCACTCGGCTAAGCGAATGCAATACATTAATAGCTGGCCAATGATTCTTAGCTGCAATTTTTCGATCTAAAATAATATGTCCATCCAAAATTGACCGTGACGTATCTGCAATAGGCTCATTCATGTCATCAGAATCTACCAACACTGTATAAATCCCTGTAATACTGCCCTGGTCTGACATGCCTGCGCGCTCCATTAACTGCGGCAACATCGCAAATACAGAGGGTGGATAGCCTTTAGTTGTTGGTGGCTCGCCAATTGACAAACCTACTTCGCGCTGTGCCATACAAAACCGAGTCACAGAATCCATCATAAGCAAGACATCTCTACCCTGATCTCGAAAAAACTCTGCAATAGCTGTAGCAATAAACGCGCCTTTAATCCGAATTAACGCAGGTTGATCGGATGTAGCCACAACAACAACTGAACGCTTAAGTCCTTCTGCGCCCAAATCCTTTTCAATAAATTCACGAACTTCGCGACCCCGTTCACCAATTAACGCTATTACATTAATATCTGCTGACGTGTTTCTAGCCATCATACCCAACACTGTTGATTTCCCAACACCTGATCCTGCAAATATCCCTATACGCTGGCCTTTACCCAAGGTCATACATCCATCAATTGCTTTAACTCCAACAGCCAAAGGCAAATTAATACGAGCACGTACCAACGGATTCGGCGGCGTATTATAAACAGGTTGACGAATTCCAGCAGGCAAAGGCCCTTTGTTATCCAACGGCCGACCTAATCCATCCACTACTCTGCCTAACAGTTCATTTGAAACAGAAATCGACAAAGCTTCGCCAGAAGCTTGCACAATAGCTCCAGGTGCAACTCCACTCATATCTCCTAGCGGCATTAACAAAATTTTGTCGCGTTCAAAGCCAACCACTTCTGCACGAATGATCTTGTCTTTAACTAAAATTTCACATAATTCCCCCATTGCAACCATGGGTCCATTAGCCCCAATCACTAAACCAACAACTGTTTGCACACGACCTTGATGAATGTATGGAAATACACGAGAAGCTTTGTGAAGATATTTTTTTAAATTAACAGTTGAAGAAGCCATCAATTTAAGTTATAGCAGAAAAATCACATTGCGAAAATAGACACTCCATCAAGAATAGAATCCTATGTTACAATATTAACTTGAAAAATATTTTGTTAGATCAATAATCGAAAGGATCGTAGTTATGAGTGAAACAAATAAAATAATCTATTCAATGATCAATGTTAGCAAACATTACGAACAACGAACTGTATTAAAAAACATTAACCTTTCCTATTTTTATGGTGCAAAAATTGGCGTGATCGGCTTAAATGGTTCTGGCAAAAGTTCGTTATTACGAATTTTGGCAGGAACAGATACACACTTTGATGGAAAAACAACGATTTCTCAAGGCCTAACCATTGGATATTTAGAACAAGAACCTAAACTCGACGAAACAAAAACTGTTCTTGAAATAGTTGAACAAGGCATGCAAGAAGCTGCTGATTTACTAAAAGAATATAATGCCATTAATGAAAAATTCAGCGATCCCATGAGTGACGAGGAAATGAGCGCATTGCTTGATCGTCAAGGTTCAGTGCAAGAGAAAATCGACAAAATGGATGCTTGGGATTTAGAGTCTCGCCTTGAAATGGCAATGGATGCACTTCGATGTCCTCCCAGTGATACCCCAATCAAAATCATTTCAGGTGGAGAACGCCGCCGCGTAGCATTGTGCAGGTTACTTCTTAAAAAACCTGATATTCTGTTATTAGATGAACCAACTAACCATCTGGATGCAGAATCTGTAGCGTGGCTTGAGCACCATTTGCAACATTATGCTGGCACTATTATTGCAGTCACTCATGACCGATATTTTCTGGACAATGTAGCGCAATGGATTTTGGAGCTTGATCGTGGCGAAGGCATTCCGTGGAAAGGCAATTATTCCTTATGGTTAGACCAAAAACAACGTCAATTAAAACAAGAAGAAAAAAGCGAAAGTGAACGCCAAAAAACATTACAACGCGAATTGGAATGGATACAAATGACACCCAAAGGTCGCCAAACAAAAGCAAAAGCACATATTAGCCATTACGAAGCTCTACTTACCCAAGAATCAGATAAACAAATTAGAGAATTAGAAATCTACATTCCTCCAGGCCCACGATTAGGCGGAAAAGTCATTGAATTTAACGGAGTTACCAAAGGCTTTGATGACCAAATATTAATGGAAAACGTTACCTTTACCTTGCCTGCAGGCGGTATTGTTGGTGTGATTGGGCCCAATGGTGCAGGCAAAACAACCTTATTCAAAATGATAGTAGGACAAGAAAAACCTGACAAAGGAACTGTTACACTTGGAGAAACAATTAAACTCTCGTATGTAGACCAAAGCCGCGATTCATTAGACCCTAACAAAACCATTTGGGAAGTTATTTCCAACAAAGATGATATTGTTAAATTAGGCAATCGGGAAATGAATTCCAGAGCTTATGTTTCTCGTTTTAATTTTTCAGGAACAGATCAACAAAAAAAAGTAACCATGATTTCTGGCGGTGAACGAAACCGCGTACATTTGGCGCGCATGCTTAGAGAAGGTGGCAATGTGCTTTTACTGGATGAACCCACTAATGACCTAGATGTTAATACAATTCGTGCACTGGAAGATGCCTTAGAAAACTTTGCTGGATGTGCAATGATTATTAGCCATGATCGTTGGTTTTTAGATAGAGTTTGCACACACATTATGGCTTTTGAAGGGGATAGTGTTGTTCGTTGGTATGAAGGCAACTTTACAGATTACGAAACTGATCGCGTGAAACGTTTGGGACAAGATGCAATGCAGCCACACCGGATTAAATATCATCGACTCACTAGGAAATAATTCATGATTCCCTATGGATGCCAATGGATTGATGATGCCGACAAACAAGCAGTTCTCAACGTTCTTGATTCTGATTATTTAACACAAGGCCCCATGGTTCCTGCTTTTGAAGCAGCGTTAGCTAATTATGTTGGCGCCAAATATGCTGTTGCAGTAAGTAGTGGCACTGCAGCACTTCATTTAATTAATTTAGCAATCAAACGGTCAGGCGCAACAGAATCGCTCACCTCCCCTATTAGTTTTTTAGCAACATCCAATGCAATTGCTTATACAGGACTACGACCCCAATTTGTAGATATTACTAAATCCTTTCCCAATCTTGATATCTATGCAGTTGAAAGCTATTTGAATCAACACCCGCAAGCCTATAAAACTGTTAATCTGATCATTGCTATCCATTTTGCAGGTTTTCCAGTTCAAATGGAGCAGCTTCAATCTATTGCCAAAACCATTCCTATTATTGAAGATGCAGCTCATGCACTAGGGACAAAATATCAAAGCCAAACAGGCGAGTGGATTCGTGTTGGAAGCTGCTGTCATAGCTTAGCAACAATTCTTTCCTTTCATCCAGTTAAGCATATTACAACAGGCGAAGGGGGTGCCATTACCACCAATGACGAAGCACTTTACAACGAGTTATGCCAGTTGCGCTCACATGGCATGACTAAACAAAGCTTTGCCTATCCTGATATGGCTTTCACAAACGGAAAACTTAATCCGTGGTATTACGAAATGCCTATATTAGGCTATCATTATCGCCTCACGGATATTGCTGCTGCTTTAGGACTCAGTCAACTCAACAAACTTGACCGATTCATTGAACGACGCAGACAAATTGTTTCCTTATATACACACGCCTTTGCTGAGCTACCATTTCTAACTTTATTTCAAGAAGAACCGTGGCAATTTAGCGCGTATCATTTGTTTGTTGTTAAACTAGATTATGTAAAATTAAATAAATCCCGCAACTGTATTATGGAAGAGCTGAAAGCCAAAGGAATACTCACACAAGTTCACTACATTCCCATTCACCTTCAGCCATATTATCGAAATACGTTTGGCTATCAATCTGGGAACTTTCCTAATGCCGAAAACTATTATGACCAAGCACTTTCCTTGCCTATTTATCCCAAAATGACACCTGCTGATGTGCAACAAGTAATTGAGGCGGTTATTGCTTTATAGCCTCAGGCTTAGTTTTATTTTTTTGTCTGAGTTTTTGCAAATATTCGCCAGCTAATTTCGGATCCATGGCAGCTAAGACTTTGGCTTTTTTGCTAGTTTCCATGATTTGAAGTATTTTTAATACATCCTCTGAATTCAAATTCGATAACAATTGAACTGCATCTGCTGGAGGCATTGAAGCTATGACAGTAATCATTTTTTTAAATTCCTTAGCTGGCTGCCACAAGCCATCAACATTTGCAGTTACCAATTCAGTGTAATAAGTCGCAGCTTTTTGTTTATCCATAACTGAAAAAAGTTTTGCCACATTCCGCTCAGACAACAATGACAACAAATCCAAAACTTCGCTATGCGTCAAAGTTTCAAATATACCATTTATTTTTTCAGTGGACATTTTTTCATATACTGCAACAACTTTTTTAAGCTCCTTAATCCGATCTTGCTGAGTTGGCGAGGACCGTGCAACTGCAGCTGCTCTAGATAAATTTTTTGAAATCGCAGTGGGTGTAGAAACCAATAAATCAGGCGTCACGCTTGAAACAATTTTTGGCAAAACTTTCCGTCCCTTTTCATCAATTGTTTCAACACGATATACTTTAAGCTTATGCTTTTCTTCAGGATCTGGCGGCCCCTCAAATGGCTTGTCATATTTAGATGCACCTAAAGCAACCCGTACATTATTCAACCAACTTCTCATGACATTTGTTTGCGTTGAATTATTCAAAATCCCATCATCTTCAGTAACACTAAACACCAAATCGTCACCTAAAAAGGCGCCAAAAGTACCTGCAACATACCGAGGTTCTAACGTTTCAAAATTCGCTGCAGCACCCAATAAAGTAGAAATTTTGCGGGCAATTGTTTTTGCTCGATCATAAGCATCTTCTTTATTCGCTCCTACCAAAGTTCGAATAACTAAAACCTGATCAATATACAACTCCCCATAATCATGTCCATTAACCTTATTTTTATTAATCTTAATCTTAAATAAAAATGGCACTTTACGAAGGGTTTTATCTAACTCATTTTCTTCAGCCATTTGCAAACTATATTCGCCAACATGATTAATTTTCTTATAATCCTCAATTTTTTCCTGAAGAATTTGAATTTTTCGATCCTGCGATTCTGCTTTAATCACGACGCTACCAATAATGGGTAAATGAGTACGAATAAATCGCGGTAATAAATGAAAGAAACTTAGCAAAGCCAGAAACAAATAAACCATTAGTAACCCAAAAATAGATAAAATTAAAATATATACTACGTGAGCTTGATCAACTGGCTGTTTTTCTTTTTTCAGTGGTTTTTCAGAAATATCGCTAGCATCGATTTTTTTTTCAGATTTTTTTTCTGCGTTTTTGGTCGGAAGCGCTTCTTTTTCAGCCTTAAGCTTAGATTCCATAATTATTTAAATACAATACAATGTTGAGGACAAGCAGTTAAACAAGCGCCACAATTCGTACATAGATCCCCATCAATCACTGCTAATGAATCATGAAGGGTAATAGCATCAAATGAGCAGTTTTTTTTACATAATCCACAAGCAATACATCCCACAGCACAGATATTTCGAACGTGGGGACCTTTGTCATGAGTACAACATCCAACAAAATGTTTGCAAACTGCCTTATCAAGCACAATAATATTCTTGGGACAAATCCTTACACAGTTACCACAGCCGTTACACGCCTGATCATTCACAACAGGAACTCCATGCGAATCCATTGACAATGCTGCTGTAGGACACACGTTAATGCAATCGCCTAATCCCAAACAACCAACAGCACACTGCTTGTGCCCGACTGCCATTGCCATTGAACCCTGACAGGAACTAACACCTCGGTAAACAAACCGGTCTTTGGCTCTTTCTCCACCCTGACAGCGCACAACCGCAATTTTTTTTTCTACAGATTCACTAGTAACCTCAGCCTTATTTTCACCGTCACTAATCAATCTCTGCAAAGGAGCAGCTATACCTCGAGATTTAACAACGAAGCACACAGCTGTTATAAGCACGACAAAACCTAGACTCATAACAGCTTCAACCATAATTCCCCTCCATCAATTATTAACGCACGCTTCGATAAAACTGCAAAAAATAGTGTATCATACATTCCTGACAATTTGGAAGTTACACTTCCAAATTGTCAGTATCAACCAACAATCCACTGTTTATCAGTAATAATACCATTTAACTGAACATCATGCGCTTCAATAGGAACCCTTTTTTTTACCTGAAAATCATAGGCAACACCGATTTTCGTTGCATGCATCGAAACTAAAAACCGATCATAATAACCTTTACCAAAACCAATTCGATACAGATCTTTTGAAAAAACGATTCCTGGCACGAAAATTAAATCAAGAAATAATTCCTGTAACTCTGCCACTGCCATAGGCTCAGCAACACCAAATTTTCCAATACCTAATTCGTGAACAGAGCTAACTGCAACTGGAAATATCCTGTCATTAATAATTTTAGGAAAATAAAACGTCTGTCCAACAACCAACGGCGTCAGCAACTCTACTAAATCAACTTCATTCTGAATCGGAGAATAAAGCATAATATGCGACGCACACATAAATGCAGGCAATTGACGAATACGCTCACAAATCGTGTGACTAGCCAAAGCACAAGTTGCAGTGTTTAGGCTTCGTCGTTTTTTGATCATTAATTGCCGAAGAATTTCTTTATTCATAACAGCTTTATCGTTTTGCTGTAACCTCACATTGAAAACTTCCGTCCCATAAACGTACCTGCACAGTACTCGGCACGTGAACCTGCGAAATACTAGCAATTGTCACACCATCTTTTCCCTGAATGTGCCCAAACCCACGTTTAAGAACTGCTAATGGATTCAACGCATTCAGCTTAGATACACAAACTGCCAATTTCTGTGATTTAGTTTGTACCAAATGAATTAATTCATGATCCAGTCTTGCGCGCAAATCATCCAGTAACAACGCCTGATCACGCACATGATTAAGTAACGATTGCTTCATGCGACGAATAGAGTCGCTGATTCCCACTTGCACACGAACAAGTTCTGGAGACACCAGTTCTGCAGCAGCTGTTGGGGTTGGTGCACGCAAATCTGCAACAAAATCAGCTAAGGTAAAGTCAACCTCATGTCCGATAGCAGAAACTACTGGCACAGAACAGGCACTAATTGCACGCACAACACCTTCGTTATTAAATGCCCATAATTCCTCTAAACTACCACCGCCACGTGCAAGAATGATGACATCTGCTTTCCCATACTGCTTCGCTATATCCAAACTATGAATAACTGATGCAGGCGCATCTTTGCCTTGAACAACTGTCGGAATTATAACCATTTTGATGTTTGGGGCTCTACGACGCATCGTTGTTATAATATCATGAATAACAGCACCACTCGGTGAGGTTATTACAACAACACATTTAGGAAACGCAGGAATTCTTTTTTTACGGGATTCTAAAAACAAGCCTTCCTGTTGCAACTTCATTTTCAGTTGATCAAAGGCTAAAGCTAATGCGCCCACACCTTCAGGTTCAACAGTATATACCTGAAGCGTAATTGACCCGCGTTTTTCAAAATAGGAAACTTTGCCACGAACAACTACAGCCAAATTATCAGTTAAGGAAAACCGAAGATCTTTAACTACATTATTGAAAACAACACAATTAATTGCAGCATCTGCATCTTTCAGCGTGAAATATATTTGGCCTCCAGCTTGATAAAATTTAACATTTGAAATTTCGCCACGAACCCACACGCGAGCTAAAACAAGATCCTCGTCCAACCTAGCCCGAAGATAATGATTTAGCTGCCCTACAGAAAGCACGTCCTGAGAAAGCATTTCTGGAAAAATCATACGCCTTTTTTCAAAGATCGGTAAACAGCCAAGTCAGATAGAAACCGATGAAACAAATAGGAACTATCATGCGGTCCTGGAGAAGCTTCAGGGTGATATTGAACTGAAAAGAATGGTTGCCCAATCACTTCAAGTCCTTCAATAGTATCATCATTAAGATTTCGATGGGTTACATTAACTCGAGCCAGATCAATACTTGCAGCATCAATTGAAAACCCATGATTTTGAGACGTAATTTCAATCAATCGATCTGACAAACGCATCACGGGTTGATTGCCACCGCGATGACCAAATTTCAACTTATAGGTTGTTGCACCCAACGCAAGCCCCAAGAGCTGATGCCCTAAACAAATCCCAAACATAGGTATAGATCCCGTTAACAACGTTCGAATCATATCAATCGCATAAGTAACTGCAGCAGGATCGCCTGGACCATTAGACAAAAGCACGCCGTCTGGCTCTAATTGTGCTATTTCAGCTGCTGTTATTGAAGCAGGCACTACTGTAACTAAACAGCCTAAAGATACTAACGATCTTAAAATATTTTTTTTAACTCCAAAATCAACCACAACAACATGATACTGAACTGAACCTGCAACATAACCCAAAAACATCGGATCCAACGGCTCATTAAATGAATACGCTGACTGACACGTAACAACTTTTGCTAAATCTGTACCACTCATACCAGGAGATTGATTTACTTTAATTAGTAAGTCACTCTCGTCCATATTCTGGGATGAAATAATTCCACGCATAGCACCTTTGTCCCGAATATGCCGAACTAAGGCACGCGTATCAATACCTTGCAATGCCATAATCTTTTGTTTAGACAAATAGTCGTCTAGCGACATTGATGCTCGATAATTTGCATAATGCTTAGAATATTCCTTTACAATTAATGCACGAACATGAATACGCTCAGATTCCGCATCTGCTAAATTAATCCCGTAATTACCAATCATCGGATACGTTAAGGTCACCATTTGCCCTGAATACGATGGATCTGTCAGGATTTCTTGATATCCAGTCATACTCGTATTAAAAACAACTTCCCCTATAGTTTCTCCATCATATCCAATTGTATTTCCAACAAAAACTCGACCATCCTCTAACACTAATTTAGCTTGTTTCATGATTTTTCAACCTGATAAACAATACGACCCTCAACAATTGTCATATAAGGACGTACACCGAATTCCCATCCAATAAACGGCGAATTTTTTCCTTTAGATTTAAATTTTTTATCCTGAACTGTAGTTGGCCAGTTCATCTGAATAACAGTGACATTAGCTAATGCACCTTTTTTTAAAACATACTCAGCTTCCTTTCCAAGCAAGCGGCTTGGATGCGTACTCATTAACCGAACTACCTGATCTAACGGAAACCCTTCCTGTTCTACCAAAACTTTAAACGTTACACCTACAGCTGTTTCCAATCCAACAATACCAAAAGACGCAGCTTCAAAATCTACATTTTTATCATCACTATGATGGGGCGCATGATCAGTTGCAATCATATCCAGGGTTCCATCTCGCAACCCCTCAATAATCGCTCGCCGATCTATTTCACTACGCAACGGCGGATTCATCTTGTAATGTGCATTATACGTTGTTAATAACTCATCTGTTAAACTAAAATAATGCGGCGCTGTTTCAGCAGTCACCTGAATGCCTCGTTGTTTAGCAAAGCGAATAATGTCAACACTACCTTTGGTGCTAACATGCGCAATATGAATCGGCCCAAAATACTTGGCAATTTCAATATCTCTAGCAATAGCAGATTCTTCAGCTGCTCGATGAATTCCAGGCAAACCCAAAACCAAGGAATTGTATCCCTCATTCATAGCACCATGATTAGATAAACCTACATCTTCATTATGGGTAATCACCAGACCATTAAACTGTTTCAAATATTCTAGGGCTCTCCGAAAAATTAAGGAATTACTAACTGGAAATCCATCATCCGAAAAAGCAACAGCACCTGCATTTAGCATTTCCCCCATTTCGCTAAGTTGCTCACCTTTTTGCTCTTTAGTAATACTCCCAATTGGAAAAAGTTTTGCTAATGCATAATCCTTGGATTTCCGAACTAATTCTTTAACAGTAATCGCATTATCAACAACGGGTTTTGTATTTGGCATTGCACACACAGCTGTAAAACCGCCGGCTACTGCTGCAGTCAAACCTGTTTCAATTGTTTCTTTATGTTCAAACCCTGGCTCACGTAAATGAACATGACAATCAATCAATCCTGGAACTACCAACAAATCCGGACAATGAACGCATCGACACTCTATGGGTGGAATCAATGACTGAGCAATATCAATAATGATTCCCTCATCAATCAAAATATCCATAACCTCATGAATACCCACTGAAGGATCCACTGTCAAAGCTTGCTTAATGTACAGCATCTTGGCCTCCTGGTGAAACCAGCAAATATAACACAGCCATTCGAACAGCTATTCCATTTAAAACCTGATCCAAAATAACATTATGTGGACCATCAGCAACTTCTGAATCAATTTCAATGCCACGATTCATGGGTCCAGGATGCATAATAATCACATCCCGTTTGGCTTTTTTTAATCGTTCTTTTGTTACACCAAAAAATGTTCGATATTCGCGCGTAGTTGGGAAAAACCCAGCATGTTGTCGTTCAAATTGAACACGTAAAATATTCAAAAAATCAGCTTCGCGAATTGCTTTGTCTAAATCATATTCTACAGTACAACCCATTTTTCCGATTTCCTGAGGCAGCAAGGAACTCGGCCCACAAACTGTCACGTGTGCGCCCAAAGTATTCAGGCCCCAAATATTGGACCGCGCAACACGACTATGCACAATATCTCCAATCAACGTCACTTTTTTACCGTGAATATACCCTTTTTTTTCTTGCATTGTAAACATATCCAATAAAGCTTGAGTCGGATGTTCATTGGTTCCATCACCTGCATTAATGACAGGAATCGATACTCGATCTGCAACATATTTGGGAACACCGCCATGTTCATGCCGAATAATCAAGGCATCAACGCCCATAGCCTCAATATTTTTCACTGTATCCAGTAAGGTTTCCCCTTTCGTCATACTACTGGTACTCGCCGAAATAGTCATGGAAGAAGCACCCAACATTTTGATAGCTTGCTCAAAGCTAGTACGCGTACGCGTACTGGGTTCAAAAAAAAGATTAACAATCGTTTTCCCGCGCAATACTGGAACTTGTTTTATGGGCCGTGAAAACAACTCACGAAAAGATAAAGCCTGCTTTAAAATAGTTTCAATATCAACCAACGACATTTCTTTTAAGCCCAAAAGATGCGGTTGATTAAGCATGCATGATCCTTATAACACCGTTATTTTTCACTTCAGAGATTTCGTACGTAAATATTCAATAGCTTTATTTAATTGATAATCTTTTCCCATGCTATAAACATATTCTGGCTTTCGCATTTCCTCAATATCTGCTGTAGGAATTGCAGCAATAATATTGGGTGTAATGCCTTCTTTATGAATATCATCTCCATTCGGCGTTAGATATTTTGCAGTTGTCACAAGCACTGCAGACCCATCGCGTAAGGGATTAACAGTTTGTACTGACGCTTTTCCAAACGTTTTAGTTCCAAAAATTGTAGCCCGATGATGATCACGTAGCGCTCCTGCTAAAATTTCAGAAGCTGAAGCACTTCCACCATTAACAAGCACTAATAATTCACCATCGTATACTTTCATGCCTTTGCTAACTTCAAAGGATTTGCGGTTTCCATTACGATCTACAGTATGAACAACAACACCTTCACTAATGAATAAGCTAGCTACATCAATTGCCGCATTCAGTAATCCACCACCATTACTGCGTTCATCTACAATAATTGCTTTAGCTCCATCTTTTTTTAATTTAATCAACGCATCCCGAACTTCTTGTGTTGTTTTACTGCTTTCATAAGTTACCAGGCGAAAATATCCAATTTTTGAATCTAACATCTGAACCTTTTCTACTGATTTTAAATCGATTTTTTCACGAATCATGGATACAGTAATCAAATCATCTGTTCCGATTCGCTTTAATGCAAGCACAACCTTAGTCCCCTTTTCTCCGCGGATCTTGGTTACAGCTTCATCCAACGATAATTGAAACGTTTCTTCACCATTAATTTTGATAATTTTATCTAACTCTTTAACGCCTGCTTTAAAAGCTGGCGTACCTTCAATTGGCGCAATCACTGTCAAAATATTATCTTTCATGCCTAACTGAATGCCAACACCATAAAACTCACCTTTTAAATGAATATTCATTTCGCTAAACCCTTTGGGCTCTAAAAAACGAGTATAAGGATCATCTAGCGACGCCAACAGTCCACGAATAGAGCCATAAACCATTTTCTGCATATCAATATTTTTATTAACAAAATTATCAGAAACAACGCGAAGCACATCAAATAGCAATCGCCAACTTGTTTTAGCCTTATCTTCTTCAGCTTTTGCAGAAAAAGTATAAAAAAGAAATGAAAACGACACGACCCCTATAATAAAAAATTTCCAAAGAGATGATTTAGATGGTTTCAAAAACGTC
The DNA here is from genome assembly GCA_964443005.1 of uncultured Candidatus Marinamargulisbacteria bacterium. Lineage (GTDB taxonomy): Bacteria > Margulisbacteria > Riflemargulisbacteria > GWF2-35-9 > CAYUBI01 > CAYUBI01. The sequence continues at coordinate 4,212 of CAYUBI010000030.1, read as the reverse complement.
CGTCCTTTCATATCGTTCCATTGCAAAAGGGTTACAAAAGGAACCCCATATTTATACAGATATTTTAATCTGTCTTAGAGATTATGGCAAATACCTTTGTGGGTTAACTGGCTTACCAGTTTCCCGAACTTCAAAATGAAGATGAGGCCCAGTAGACACGCCAGTATTGCCAGATAATGCAACAATTTGCCCTTTTTTCACAAACGCTCCTGTTGAAGCATATAAGCGAGACAAATGACCATACAGCGTAGTTAAGTGCGCGCCATGATCCAAAATAACTGTTTTCCCATAACCACCCCAGCTACCCGAATAAATAACCATACCATCATCTGCAGCCTTAACCGGAGTTCCTTGAGGTGTTGCAACATCAATTCCAGAATGAAAATATTCTTTTTTAAACACAGGATGCAAGCGCATTCCAAATCCACTGGAAACGAATCCAGTAGTTGGCACAATAAACTTTCCAGTACCCAATCTGGCAGCCAGTTTGCCCTGTTTTGCCAATTTTGCAATTAATTCTTCAACCTGATCGCTGTTACGTTGCAACTCAACAATATCGCGTTCAAATTGGTCGCGTTTTAAACGAAGCTCATCATACAAGCTAGACTTTTCTCGCTCCATACGTTTAATCACTGTTGTTTGGGCCACTATCGTATCTTTCAGAACCTCGGTTTGCTGTTTTCGATAACCGACCTTATCCCGAAGCGCCTTTAACTGCTGAACATTATTGCGTACATCCGTAATAAACTGCTTATCCTCCTCAACCAATCGCTTATAATAATACATATCATTCAACATATCTGTTAGTTCACTGGTATTTAACAAAATCTCCCAAAACGTACTCACATTACGCTTATACATATTCCTATATTTTTTTGATAAATTATCCATGGCACCATCAACGTCTATTTCAAAACGATGAATTTGTCCAGTAGCTGAGGAAATTTCACGGCGCAATGTTTCAAGCTGATATTGCGTATACGTTAACTTTTCTTTTTGCTGATTCATTCGACTTCGAAGTGTTGTTAAGTCGAGTAGCGTATTCTTTTCTTTTTTTTTGATATCTTGCAAAGTTTGACGCTTTGCATTTAACTGCTCATAAATTTTATCAAGTTCTTCTTTATGTTTTTTTAATTCGTCAATTTCTTCTGCCATTGCAACATGCGTTATTACAAAAAGAATAAGAACCAGGCAAATCAGTCGCCTTAGCACGTCAAGTTATCCAAATTTATACGACTGACCATAACCAAAGATTCAATTATCCTATTCCCAATATTGCGCGTTTTCTTATCAAATTCAACACCCACTAAAACGATTTGCTGAGTTTTCCCCTGATACTTCTGTGCATAATCATTTGCCTTCATCTGCTCGAGTGCCTGCTCTTTCGTGCCATCTAACTTAAATTCAAACACATAATCCGCACGATCCAGTGCACGAATCAGCTTGTCTAAATAATTTTCTGAAAATGTTTGAATACCAATCGGTAATTTTTTCAAAATAATTATCTCCTTTTTTCCATTAACTGATCAGCACATCATTTATCTTCATTTTATAAGAAAACAAAAAAAACAACAATGCTACTATTTCAGTATCATGCGAATATGATAAGGGAAAAAAATAACAACATTAACGAATTCAAAAATTCCGTACTGCGCGAACACAATAGCTGCAAATAGGATTTTCCTTTTCAGGGCTGGCAGTGTAAGCAACAGGGCCTTCCAAATATAAAACCCAAGCATTTGGAATCGTAGCATTACCTTCTGTTGAACTCCAATAATAATAAAATGTGAAATCAGCGCCGATTAACGCTCGATTATTATATAGCGTATACAGCTGAGAAAGCGAAGGAAGATACCAATCATCATAACTATTCAAGACCAAATTATTACATAAAGATACGGCGACACTCCAAATCGCTCCATTTGATTGATTAGTAGTTGCAACAATAAAACCATGCAACCCAGTTTCATCAACATAGGCGATTTTCCCGCCCCCATAGCTTTTCCCTACGTATAATCCAGATCTTTTCGACGTTGCATCATGTACCCGAAGGCCTAAACCAAATGACTGACTTACAGGTAATCCTGCCCATAATACCATTGAAAATAATAATACGATTAAACCTAATTTCATTAAACTTAGTTCATGTCGCCAAATGCCAACCATTGATCTGTAGCTATTTTAATCAATGTGCCTGCAGACCCAGTTGCAGTAAACGTTAAAGCTGTTGACGTAGAAATTACAGTTACGCCACCGGCCTTACTTAAGGTAAGAGTCCCCGTACTTTTTCGAACAATCGTACATTGAAAACCAACTGGAATGCTAACTGAAGAATTTACCGGAATAGTTACAGTAATTGGGCTAGCATTATCCATAGTTAGTAATTTATTATTATCTGAAGCAGCTAACGTGTAGCTCGTCCCTGTTTGGGCATTAATACCAACTAACGCAGCAAAAGTACCATTAACCTCTAAGGTCGCAATCGGCGTAGCAGTTCCAATGCCAACATTGCCGTTTTGGCTAACAACTAACGCATTGGGCACTGTCGCATTACCAACTTGCATGATAGGTGTGCCGATTACATTACTACTAACGTGTAGCGTTGCAAGTGGCGTTGTTGTCCCAATGCCAACGTTACCGCCACCATATTGTAAAACCAAATTACTCCAAGCTGTACCGCCAGTTTTAAGTGCACTTATTTTCGTAAATGTATCTCCGCTTGAAGCACCCAATGCTATTGCAATAGCTGAACCTACCCCACTTCCGTCATAATCTGTGTTCGCAATCAAAGTTTGTCCTCGCACATCTAACCTCGATAGCGGCGATGTTGTCCCAATGCCTACATAACCATTCGTGCTAACAACCAACGCATTCGGCACCACAGCATTACCTATCTGTATGATAGGTGTTCCTGCAACATTGCTGCTCACGTGTAGGGTTGCGATTGGATTCATCATACCGACGCCAACATTTCCAATATTATCGACACGCATTCTTTCAGCGCCACTAGTCAAAAATGCAAGATAACCATCAGTATAAGTTAACGAATCTCCAGACCTTATTATCATTGGATTTGCGCCCAATGCTGTAGGTGTGCCAAAACCATAATATCCATATGAGATTGATCCTCTGTATAACCCAGTAGAACTTAAAATAGACGTGCCTGCATTCACATTAGAAACAGCTATTACACCACCGCTTGTTCTTATATTTCCCATAACTTCCAGAGGATACCCAGGACTTACCGTCCCAATGCCCACATTACCAGAAGCTGTAATGCTCATCACCGCGTTACCTGTTGCAACTGTAATTGCGCCCAAAAGACCCGTAGCATTCATAGATATGGCAAAACTGGAAGTTGCGACTTGTGGAAGATCCGTAAGTCCTGTGCCATTTCCTACAAAAGCACTAGCGCTGACTGTTCCAGCCACTTCCAACTTCGCTCCAGGTGCTAGTGTCCCAACACCCACGTTGCCATTAGCAGAAATGACTAATAAATTAGCAGGATTTCGCGTATAAATCTGAATTGACCCGTCTACAGGATCTTGCTTAATTATTGCTAACGAAAAAGCTGCTACGAAAATAACAAAAAAAATTGCATTTTTAATCATCATTTTTATCCACCGCTTTCATTGCTTCTGTACTAATTTCTCTCACACTTTTCCCGCGCCATAAACTTTTTTGCCACTTTGTATAATCACATCGATCTTTTATTAACAATGCAACAAAACGTTCAGTGTCAACTCCTCCCATATTTTTAATTAAGAACTGAATTCCATCTTTTTTTAATTGAGTATCTGTTTTCATCTAAACACATCTCCTTTTATTGCAAATTGAATTGGATTCATAATGCATAAACAATGTACTACATGCTTCATTAAAATTAAATCTGTAGTAAGCATAATATCAGCTTTTGCTTCTAAAGCACACGCAACATGCAAGGCATCCTTTGTTTTAATCCTATATTTCCTAACAATTTCTTCTGCAACATTAAGCAAAGATTGAGTTTCTATAATATTAAGAAATGAATATTTTTTGAAATCCGCTATAGCTAACCGTTTTTCCTCATACGGGTTTTCTGAATTCTCGTAATCAAGTATATATGACCAAATTAGCTTTAGTTTGCCTTTTACAATTTGCTGTTGTAGAAACAGCTTGGCTTCTGTTTCTAAACGGATTTTAAGCATAGACTGATCGTCAAAGGGTCGATTA